>SVNM01000046.1 GCA_015066875.1 Ruminococcus sp. | reverse complement strand
CATAAGGGTACTGTCTATACGGAAGCATTATGCGTATTTAGTGGGGGAACCTTTCTGAAGAAAGTTTGCCCCCACACCCCCTACAAAGACTTTTACTCTGAATTAAATCCCCATAGGGTGCACACACCATTTTAAAGAGAGTTTGAGTTCTCGTTATCTGTGTGTACCCTATGGGGATTTAATTTAAAAATGAAAGTTTTAGGAAAGGAGTTTGAGGGATAACCCTTTTTCAAAAGGGTTTCCCTCAATAATTCACGTAAATACTTCTATATGGGTAGCGCCTTTATGCAGTCCTGTTTTTTCTTTACAAAAATCAAGGGTACCGAGAAACACTCTCGATACCCTTTTTATAATTATTCCTCAATAAACTTCTTCATCATTGTGAAGCCTTTTTCAATATAAAGTCCGGAAGCCTTTGCTGTATTCTCGCTGAAGCCTTCGGCTGTGCCCTGATATTCCTTTCTGCTGTCGTAGATAAGGAACGGTACTGCGTCGTTTGTGTGAGTCTTCAGTGCAAGAGGTGTGGGGTGGTCGGGAGTTACAAGCACCTTGAAATCTCCCATCTTGCGAAGCTCCTCAACAACAGGTCCCAGTACAAGCTCATCAATAAGTTCGATAGAACGAACCTTGTTATCCATTTCGTTTCTGTGTCCGCACTCGTCAGGAGCCTCTACGTGGATATATACAAAATCCTGTCCGCGCTTGAATTCCTCAACGGCAGACTTTGCCTTGCCCTCAAAGTTTGTATCTATGTAGCCTGTTGCGCCCTTGACGTCAACTACCGACATTCCTGAGAACTTGCCTATTCCCTTGAGAAGGTCTACTGCGGAAATCATAGATGCGCTGAGTCCGTACTTTTCCTTGAAAGCGTCAAGATTTGCTCTTACGCCCTCGCCCCACAGCCAGATGCTGTTTGCGGGACGAAGTCCCTTTTCCTCTCTTGCTTTATTCACAGGGTGATCCTTTAAAAGCTCATAGGACTTCTTCATAAGAGCGTAAAGCTTCTGTGCATTTTCGTGCTTCGGAACATACTCCTTTACAGGTCTGCCTGTAATATCGTGGGGAGGTGTCATTGTTCCGATATCCATTGTTCCGTTATCCCAGATAAGACAATGACGGTAGCTTACTCCGCTGTAGAATTTAAACTCATCGCTGTTGAGATTCTCTGCAAGATATTCCACGAGAATTTTAGCTTCTTCTGTAGAGATATCGTCTGCGCAGTAATCAAGGATTGTTTTATCCTCGTAAACAGGCTCATCTGTAACCGTTACAAGATTGCATCTGAGGGATACGTCTGTTTTCTTCATATCTATTCCGATGCTTCCTGCCTCAAGAGGTGAACGTCCCGTATAATAAACCTCAGGGTCGTATCCCAGTACAGAAAGATTGGCAACGTCGCTTCCGGGCTTCATTCCGTCGGCAACTGTTTTTACAAGTCCCACCTGCGCTGTCTGTGCAAGCTTATCCATACAGGGTGTTTTGGCTGTCTCAAGAGGTGTCTTTCCGCCAAGTTCCTCTACAGGATAATCTGCCATTCCGTCGCAGAGCATTACAAGATATTTCATATATCATATCTCCTTCAATATTTTTTACTATTATATTTTATCACATTGACTTCAAAAAATCAATAGCTGTCAAATCCGTAACACGAGTTAAAATCTGTGGGACGATGAGGGCATCGTCCCCTACAAATCTTACTTTTAACCATAGCCACTCAGACATTAACACTTTCTATAATGTCAAGAAACTCCTCACGATAGCTCTCATATGTATCCTCATCTGCCTTGCAGGTTACAAGATAAAGCTTCTGCCCGTCGGTGAAAAATCCCACCATATTGTATTTCCTGAAAACTCCGTCAACAGAAACAAGACTATATATATACTCAAGCACCACACAGTTTTCCGAACGCTTTTCCTTGCTCAGAATTTCTATTCCGTCAGAATATTCCCTGTAGGCGCCTTCCGCAAAGTTCACAAACTCATCAAGAGTATCGTAAGCTTCGGTAAAATCTTCGCTGTTGACTATTACAGACGCGTCCTCCTTCACATAAACCGTATTGTTATTCTGTGTAGAGGTAATCTCATAGCTGTCGGGAATTTCAATTTCTATATCAGGCATTTCAAGAGGTATCATTACCTCAAGGATACTGCTTTCTTCCTCGGAAGATGACTCTTCCTTATTTTTACAGCCTGTAAAAGCAGATACGCTCATCATCAATGCCATTATAAATGCAAATGTTTTTTTCATAAGCTCTCCTTTTTTATGATACAGAAAAAGGGAGTTTTACTCCCCTTGTTCCGCTTATATGACCAGACCGATAAGCCGAGTTCTGTCGTGTGCGATAATTTATCTAGGCTTACCGTCGCCGATAAGCTCAAGCCGTCATTACTGCATATCCACCGAGCCGATGTTATGATATACAGCACCAATAGACGTTGCATCGGATAGGGTTTACATAGCAGTACGGTCTCCCGCACTCTGGTGAGCTCTTACCTCGCCTTTCCACCATCACCTTGATTTGCACAAGGCAGTATATCTCTGTTGCACTTGCCCTAAGGTCGCCCTCGGCTGCCGTTAGCAGCTACCCTGCTCTGTGATGCTCGGACTTTCCTCGTAAACTGAAGCGTTCACGCTATCGCATAGTCTGCTCATTTATATATAATATCACTTTTTATCTCTGCTGTCAAGAAGCAGATCATATCCCAGAGCCTTGAAAATCTGCTCTGTATTCCTATACTTTACTCCCTTGATAGTACAGATATTCTTCTTTTTCCCGTTGAATACCAGACTGATACTGCACTTGCGGAAAATCCGCTGAAACAACGTTGCCTTGACAGTTATTTCCGAAATTCTGCTTTTATCGGCAATTATCGTTGAAAATATACTCCCCTTTGCATAGCTTATTATCACTTTTTCTCCGTCTGTTTTTATATAACTTGTGAGCAGGGATACTGCTCCGATTATTATTCCCCAAAGCGTCCACAGCAATGCCATAAGGGTAAAAAGTTCTGTAAACTGAGACAGCTCCTTGATTTTTTCTGCAAGCTGTGCTGACAAATAACAGACCGAAACTCCAGATAATACCGGCTTCCATATATATTGCCAGAGGCTTGTTATTTTCGGAGTGATTTTCTGCTCGATTTTACTGTTAAGCTTCAGCAGACGATTTGCTTTTATAACGGGATATATCACAGGATGCTGTCTTTTGCCTGCAGGATATCCTCCACAGCTCAGATTTACGCTGTACAGCTTTGCAAGCTTCATTATAAATGTCTGTTTCAGCTCGGCACAGCGTATTTTTTCATTTCTTATTTCCGTTTTCTTTTTCACGCTGAGTCCGCATACGATTTCTGTACGCTCTGCTTTTCTGCACAGTCTGAAGCCGTAATATCTTGAAAAATTCACGATGAACGATAGTACCCACGCTGAGAGAAAAAAGCTCCCCGCAAGTACTGTTGCATATGGTATGCTTCTGATAAATAATCCTGTCAGCTTTGTTGTTTCGTGAGCTATTCTGTCAAAGGAAACTGCTGTAAGCTCACGTGCGATTTCTCCGCCTCTGAACATAAATAAGGCTATATATACGGCTCCTGTAAGACTGCTTGAGAAGAAAAGTGAATACAACACAAGAAGTACTGCTCCCGGATAATATTCGCAGACTGTACAGCTTTTTTCATCGGACTTTCCCACTGCCTTTCTTATTGCACGCACCTCAGTCTCTCCCGCAAGAAGCTTCATTTTTCGCTCTGCGGAACCTGAGTTTGTGCCGAGAAATACACGCTTTGCTTTGAACGGACGAAGATAAAAGGGACTTTCCACCACAAAAGAGCTTATACTCTTAACGGGAATTACTCTGTGGCTTTCAAAGAATATCCCCTCAATATGCTCTATTTTTTCGTCGGTGATTATTATTCTTGAACAGTGCCATCTCATTAGTCCGAACAGAATTATCACCGCAAGTACGGCTATGTCAAACCAGGCTCCCTTAATCCAGCTGTATATCCTGTCTGCGTCAATTCTGCTGATGCGTATTCCTCTGAGCAAGGGGAATACAAGAAGCCATATGCTCTTTGCGGAATATCTCAGTATCCTCAGCCTGTGCTCACGGTAAATGCGTCCTCTATCCGCTTTCTGCTTCAATATGCAAAATCAGCTCCTCAATATCACTTTTTTTCATAAACGGCAGTGCAAGAGTTCCTCCATACACATTAAGCAAAACAAGGCTTAGTCCGGATAATACGGCTCTTCTGGGAATATACAGCGTGTAGCTTTGCACAGAACTCAGTCTTATCGCACTTTTTCTGCGTATTATTACTCCTCTTTCCGATAAAAGCTCTGTTTCTGTCAGAGTATACCTTACCGATGAAAAATACAGCGGAAAATATACAAAAATCAACAGCACTCCCATAACGGCTATAGCTGTGCCCGCTGTTAAAATCACTGTGCGGTTGCGGAAAACAAAACGTATGAGAACTATTAAAGCTACCGCTAAAATTACGGATATCACCGAGAGCACTGCTTCTGCTCCTTTATGGGCGTAAAATCTTTTCAAGCCTGTTGCCTCCCTCTGAGCGTTCTATTTTCCGCCTGTTGAAAATACTCTGTACTATGTATTATATTATGCCGTTTTTTATCGGTTTATTTCCTCGGAGGTCGTATTATGGATTTTTATTCGGTTATCGAGCGTTTAAGCTCTGCCGTGTGGGGCAAGGGACTTGTTTTTCTGCTCCTTGCTACAGGTGTTTTCTTTACGGTAAAGCTGGGATTTCCTCAGTTTACCTTTATTCCGAAGCTCATAAAGCTCTCGGAAACTCAGAAAAGCTCTGCGTCATCGGGACTGTCTCAGTTCAGGACTGTGTGCCTTTCTCTCGGTACGGCTATGGGTACGGGAAATATTACGGGAGTTGCCACTGCTCTTGCTGTAGGCGGTCCCGGAACTGTATTCTGGATGTGGGTTTCAGCTTTTTTCGGCATGGCTGTGGTTTACTGCGAAAACTATCTTGCCCTGAAATACAAAACATCTTCCTGTACAGGTCCTATGGCTTATCTTAAATACGGAGTGGGCTCGGATTTCCTTGCGGTTTTCTTTGCATTTTTCTGCATCTGTGCGTCCTGCGGTATGGGAGGCTTCATTCAGGTAAATTCCTTTTCCGAAAGCCTTTCGGAATGTGTGAGTATCCCTCCCGTGCTTCTTTTTATCCTGTCTGCTTTGCTGATTTATCCCGTAATCTGCGGAGGTGCAAACCGCATAGGCTCGGCAGTTCATATCCTTTTGCCCATTGTTACTGTTTCATTCTTTTTGGCCTGCCTTGCTGTTCTTTTCACCTTCCGCAGTAAAATCCCCTCAGCCTTCAGAGAGATAATCCGCTGTGCCTTCAGCTCGGACTCTGCTGTGGGAGGCATCTCAGGATTTGCCGTTTCAAAGGCTGTTTCCATCGGTATCAGAAGAGGTGTTTTTTCCAACGAGGCAGGTCTTGGAAGCTCGCCTCTGCTTCACTGTGCATCTGAAAACAGCTCTCCTCAGCTTCAGGGACTGTGGAGCATTTTCGAGGTTTTCTTTGACACTATCGTTTGCTGTACTCTCACAGCTCTTGTTCTAATTGTTTCCTCGCAGAATAACGTATATTCAGTAAATTATGCATTCTCTCACGTGCTGGGAGCCTCCACAGACGTATTTCTCGCTCTTTCTCTGGGAGTATTTGCCTTCTGCACTGTTATCGGCTGGTTTTACTGCGGACAAATGGCTTTCTCCTTCGTTTTCAGGAAAATCAGCCCAAAGGTTTTCTGCCCTGTTTTTGTCCTCGTCGCCTCACTGGGAGCAGTACTTGATCCCTCAGTTGTATGGCCTCTTGCTGATATTTTCAACGGTTTCATGGCTTTTTCAAATCTTGCGGGACTTCTCCTCCTTGCAAATAAAATTCACAGAGAATAATTTATTCCTCCGCTGTCAATATTTATCTTGTAGTATTGCTGAGCGGTTTCCTTTTGCCGTATATGGACTCCGTTTTCTTACTCAGAATACGGCGGATCGGAGTTTTTTATGAGTTATATTGGTGATTTTGATAATTTCAGTTTCCGTGATAATTTCTGCGAGTTTACAGGAAGTGACAATGCTTCCTCTGCCTTCGCTCTTATGGGAAGAAAAACTGCGGGGATTTTTCACTCCATTGCCGTCGCTTGCTCTGATACGGATTCAGAGTACCTTTTATGCGCTTTTACGGCAGGCGCTTCTGAGGGCGGTGCGGATATTTTTATCTGTAATAATACTCCTCTTCCTGCTCTTAAATACGCATCTTCCGTAACAGGATTTGAGTGCTCTGCCTTCATAACAGGAGGCAAAAATCCGAAAATAAGCTTTTTCTATGGAAACGGTTTCCCTGTGCCTGACCTGAAAATGACTGCGGTAATGAACTGCACTCCCCATAAGGAAAGTCACTCTTTGGGAAAAATCTCCTCTGCAACCGGATTTTCCGACATTTACACCGCCTTTCTCCTCCGCAGTTGCAAGCTCGCTGAGCCTCTTCCTCTTAAGGCGGGTATAAGCTGTGGAAACAGGCATATACGCAGTCTCTGGCTTCAGTTTTTCAACGACTGCGATGATACCCTTATTTTTCAGATATCCGACGACGGTCAGAAGGTAAACGCTTACTGCACTGAGCTGGGTTTTGTTTCCTATGACAGACTTGTTCTTGCTTATGCTGTTATGCTGTGGAAAAAAGGTCAGACAGTCTGGCTTCCCGAATGTTTCCATTTCTCAGCTGAGGAAACTGCACGAAAGAATGGCTATCTGCTAAAAAAATATAATCCGCTTGAGGAAATCCCCGTAGAAGCTTCTTCACAGCGTTTTCTTGCCGACGCTCTTTACCTTTGCCTTTCACTCGCTCCCACAAAGGACTCCTTCATCAGCGCACTGAAGGATATCCCCGCTTTTACCTCCGCCAGAAGAGAGCTTCCCGCTTCCCTGGGCGAAAATGCCCCTTACAACAAAAGCATCGTGGAAAAGGGCGGAAGAATTATTATCTCTCAGTCAGGCAACAACAGAATATCTCTCATCGCTCAGGCTTATGATACAGAAACCGCCTCGGAGCTGTGCGCTCAATGGACCGAAAAAGTACGTAAATTAAGCTCCTGTAATAATTTGTTTCAACGAGACCGCTAATTTTATCCATTATGCCCAATATTGCTTTCAGACCCCCTCTGACTATTGACAGAAACAGGAATTTTCGCTATAATTAATAATGTCTAATAATATTCTCACGTTTGATTTTAAGGCGTTATGCCTATAAATATATTACCGACAGACAGCTGTCTTTTCTCCATTTTTCACACCATGTATTCTTTACTGCAGACTTTTCAGTTCTTTGTGTTTGAAATGCGTTTTACTATCAGGCTTCAGACGCTCTCTTTGCTTTGTCTTATCTGCGTTCTGTGCCTTTACTGTCTGTTGTCATTCTCTACCATTTTTAAGGAGCTGTTCCGTTTAACTGCTCCATTTACCAGAAAGCGAGGTCAACAAGTGTACGGAAAAGAAAATTCCAGAAAAAATCATCAGAGCACTGCAAACAGCGATGCTCCCGCAAAAAGAAGATACTACAAAAAGAAAACTGCTGACAATAAGCAGACTGCAGATTTAAAGCCCGAAAAGCTTGCTGTCAAGCCTCAGAAAGAGGTAAGAAAGACTCCCGTTAAAATTATTCCTCTGGGCGGTCTACATGAAATCGGCAAGAATATGACCGTTTTTGAATGTTCAAACGATATGTTCATTCTCGACTGCGGTCTTGCTTTCCCCGATGCTGATATGCCCGGCGTTGATATCGTTATCCCCGATTTCACCTATATCGAACGCAATCAGGATAAGCTCAGGGGTATCGTTCTTACTCACGGTCATGAGGACCATATCGGCGGTCTTGCTTATCTGCTCAAGAAGGTAAGCGTTCCGATTTACGGCACGAAGCTCACTCTCGGTCTTGTTGAGGGTAAGCTCAAGGAGCACGGCCTCAGCGGTAAGGTTACTCTTAACGTTATCGAGCCTAAAAAGACTGTAAAAATGGGCTGTATGGCTGTTGAGTTCATCAAGGTAAATCACTCTATCCCCGACGCTGTGGGTATGGCTATTCATACTCCCGCAGGTATTATCGTTCATACAGGTGACTTCAAAGTGGATTACTCTCCTATCGACGGTGAAATTATCGACCTTGCCCGTTTCGGCGAGCTGGGAAGCCGTGGAGTTCTCGCTCTTATGGCCGATTCTACCAATGCCGAGCGTCCCGGATTTACTCACACTGAGCGTACTGTCGGTGAATCTTTCGATAAGCTCTTCAAGAGCGCTGAGGGCAAGCGTATTATCATCGCTACCTTCTCTTCAAATATCCACCGTGTTCAGCAGATCATCAACTGCGCTGAACGCTATGGCAGAAAAATTGCCGTTTTCGGCAGAAGTATGATCAATGTTATCAATACCGCTATTGAGCTGGGCTATCTTAACGTTCCCAAGGGTATTATTATCGATATTGACGCTATGAACCGCTATGAAAGCGAAAAAATCGTTCTCATCACTACAGGAAGCCAGGGCGAGCCTATGTCCGCTCTTACACGTATGGCTATGAACGATCATAAAAAAGTAAATATCACTCCTCTTGACTTTATCATCATTTCCGCTACTCCTATCCCCGGTAACGAAAAGTATGTTACACGTGTGGTCAACGAGCTTATGAAGTCGGGCGCTGAAGTGGTTTACGAAGCTATGTATGAGGTTCACGTTTCAGGTCACGCCTGTCAGGAGGAGCTCAAGCTTATGCTTGCTCTTACAAAGCCTAAGTTCTTTATCCCTGTTCACGGCGAGTATAAGCACCTTAAAAAACACGGCGATCTCGCTATCGAAATGGGTATCTCAAACGATAATGTCATTATCGCTCAGAACGGTAATGTTATCGAAACAGACGGCTACAGAATGAGCGTTGTCAATCAGGTGCCTTCAGGCAGAATTCTCGTTGACGGTCTTGGTGTGGGCGATGTTGGCTCTATCGTTCTGCGTGACAGAAAACACCTCGCTCAGGACGGTCTCATTATCATCGTTATCGGTATCGAACGTGCTACAAATACTATTGTTGCAGGTCCTGATATAATCTCACGTGGCTTTGTCTATGTACGTGAGTCTGAAGAGCTTATCGTTGAGGCTAAGCAGATTCTCTCCTCAACTCTCTTCAACTGCTCCAATGCTGAGCTTAAGGAGTGGAATACTCTTAAGGGCAAAATGCGTGACGCTCTTTCAGATTATATCTATCAGAAAACAAAGCGCAGTCCTATGATCTTACCTATCATTATGGAAACCTGATTTTCTTCGAAAGGAGCTGATGAGCTTTGAAAAGAAAAAATCCCGCACTTATCTACATTCTTATGGTGCTTCTGCTTGCAGATGTTCTCTGCTCGGCTCTGATGCTCTATAACTATGACCAGAACAAGTGCTTTGCAATACTTATTGTCACTGCTTTGCTGGTGGTTTGCTTTGTTACTGTTTTTCTCGTATATTCGGGTAATTCTCTGAAGCATATATCAAAAATGAATTCTCACCTCGAAAGTTCTGCTGCGGAATATATGAATTCACTTCCCGCTCCTGTTGCGGTTGTGGACGAAAACGGCACCGTTGTCTGGTATAACCGCATTTTCAGCGAAAGCATTGCTTTCGGCAATGATATTTTCGGTATGGATATCGGCTCTTGCGTTACTGTGGATATCAATGCTGTACGCAATGACGGCTTCTCGCTCTGCTCGGTAAACGGATGCTTTTACCGCATCTCTGCAGAAAAATTCGATAAAGGCGATATCTCATTCCTGGTGCTCTATTTCCACGATGAAACAGATTACTTCAACCTAAAAAGAATTACCGACGAAACTCACCCTGTCGTTCTTATCATCAATATCGATAACTACGATGAGATTATGCAGAATGCCAAGGAAAGCGAAAAGGCCAAGACTTCCGTCGAAACCGAACAGCTTATCGAAAACTTTATGGCAGACTCTAACGGTACTGTCAAGAAGATTTCTGCAAATACCTTCTACGCTATCCTCGAAAACAAGCACGTTAACGAGATTATTACCGATAAGTTCAAAATTCTCGACAGTGCCCGCGCTATCAAGGTGGGTGAGAAAAACTCACTTACACTCTCTATCGGTGTGGGACAGGGTGCTTCCTCTATTTCCGAAAGCGAAAAATATGCCCGCCAGTGCCTTGATATGGCTCTTGGTCGTGGCGGTGATCAGGCTGTTGTCAAAACAGATAACGGCTTCCGCTTCTTCGGCGGTGTTTCCAACGGCGTGGAGAAAAAATCACGTGCCAAAACAAGAATTATCGCTCATACCCTTCAGGAGCTTATCTCAAACTGCAATACCGTCTACATTATGGGACACAGCTTCGGCGATCTCGACTCCGTAGGCTCTTCAGTCGGTCTTGCAGGCGCTGTGAAGCTTCTGGGCAAGCAGGTTAAAATTGCTGTGGACATCAAGAAAAATCTTGCTGTTCACCTTATCGAAAATGTTAAAAAGGCTTCGGGGGAAAACTTCTTCGTCTCTCCTTCAGAAGCTGCTGACGATATCACCGAAAACGATATTCTCATTATTGTTGATACTCATAACAAGGACTTTATCGAAAGTAAGGAGCTCTACCGCAATGCTAAAAATGTAGTTGTTATCGACCATCACAGAAAAACTGTGAACTTTATCGATAATGCGGTTATCTTCCACCACGAGCCCTACGCTTCTTCGGCTTCGGAAATGGTTACTGAGCTTATTCAGTATTTCCGCTTTGATTCAGACTCTGTCCTTGATTCACTTTATGCTGACGCTCTGCTTTCGGGTATCACTCTCGATACAAAGAATTTCGTTATGAGAACAGGTGTAAGAACCTTTGAGGCTGCCGCTTTCCTAAAAAAACTTGGAGCCGATACCGTTACGGTAAAGCTTCTGTTCTCAAATTCAATTGACTCGTACCGCAGAAAAACTCAGATCGTTGCTTCGGCTAAAATCCATAACAGCTGTGCTATTGCTGTTGCTGATTTCAAGGCTGATGATATACGCCTTGTAGCTCCTCAGGCTGCTGATGAGCTTCTGGGTATTTCAGGCGTTTCAGCTTCTTTTGTTATCTACCGCACAGGTAATGTTACAAATATCTCCGCACGCTCAATGGGTGCTATGAACGTTCAGGTCATTATGGAGGTTTTAGGCGGTGGCGGTCACCAGACTATGGCGGCCTGCCAGCTTGATGACGCTTCCGTTCAGGAAGCTTTCAAGAGACTCACCGACGCTATTGATGAGTGTACTGCCAAATAATTATCATACATAAAATTATCACATACTTATCATACGATATTTACGAAAGGTTGGTATATTAATATGAAGGTTATCTTTCTTCAGGATGTTAAAGGCTCTGGTAAAAAGGGCGAAATAAAAAATGTTGCTGACGGATATGCAAGAAATATGCTTATTCCTAAGGGACTTGCCGTTGAGGCTAACTCTGCTAATCTCAGCGAGCTTGCCGGTCAGAAATCCTCTGCTCAGCACAAAATAGACGTTGAAAAACAGAATGCTTCTGAGGCTGCTGCTAAAATCAAGGACAAAAAGGTCATTATCAAGGCTAAGGCTGGCTCTAACGACAGACTCTTCGGCTCTGTTACTTCTGCTCACGTTGCTGACGCTCTTGAACAGCAGCTTGGCGTTAAGGTCGATAAAAAGAAAATAACTCTTAATACAGAAATCAAGAACTTCGGCTCTTTCCGTGCTAATGTAAAGTTCTATACAGGTATTTCTTAGGATATTGATGTGGAGGTTGTTCAGGGCTGATTATTTCAGCCGTAAGAACAGTGCTGCTATGGAAAATAATAATTTTCAGTTCTCAAGCCGTGAGCTTCCTCACAGCATCGAAGCAGAACAATCGGTTATAGGCGCTGTTCTTGCCGATCCTTCTGTTCTGCCACTTGTCGTGGAAAAGATCAAGGCCGAGTACTTCTTCAATGATCAGCATAAGGCTATCTTTTCTATTATTCTTCGTATGTTTACAAGCGGTCTGCCTGTAGACATTATTACTGTTCTCAATGAAGCTGATAAGCTTCACATTTTTGAGAACTCAAACGAGGGTAAACGCTATCTCGCCGAAATCGGCAATACTCTGCCCTCTACTTCAAATATCGAAAGCTACTGCAAAATCGTTGCGGATAAATATTTCATAAGAAGCCTCAGCTTCGTGGCACGCAGTATACTCGACGATATTCAGTCGGGTGAGCACGACTCTCAGCTGCTTCTCGATGCCGCTGAACAGAAAATCTACGATATCAGACAGGGAAGAGATGTAAAGGGTCTTGTTCCCCTTTCAGAAGCCGTTACCGAAGCCTATGACAGACTGGGTAAGATCTCTGGTCCCGATAAGGATAAATATGTCGGATCGCGTACAGGATTTACCCGCCTTGACGGTATTATCTCAGGTCTTAATAAATCTGATCTGATTATCATTGCTGCTCGTCCCGGTATGGGTAAAACCTCATTTGCTATGAATATCGCTGTAAATGTGGCAAAAAATTCAGGCAAGGACGTTGTTACCTTCAACCTGGAAATGTCTAAGGATCAGCTGGCTACCCGTATCCTCGCTTCCGAAGCTCTCGTTGACTCAAACTCACTCAGAAACGGCCGTATCTCTACTGAAGATGACTCGTGGACTCGTCTTGCTACAAGCGCAGGCTACCTCTGCACGCTTCCCCTTTATATCGACGATACCGCTAATATGACCGTTCAGCAGATGAAGGCTAAGCTTCGAAGAGTCAAAAATCTCGGTCTGGTTATTATCGACTACCTTCAGCTTATGAGCTCTACTTCAAAGTCGGATAACCGTGTTGTTGTTATCTCTGAAATCACCCGTCAGCTTAAGGTTATGGCTAAGGAGCTCAATGTTCCCGTTATTCTCCTTTCACAGCTCTCTCGTGGAGTTGAAAGCCGTACCGATAAGCGTCCTATGCTTTCAGACCTTCGTGAATCAGGTTCTATCGAGCAGGATGCCGATATCGTTCTGTTCCTCTACCGCGACGCTTACTATAATAAGGAGAGTACACGTCAGAATATCTCTGAGTGTATTGTCGCTAAAAACCGTCACGGTGAAACCGGTCCTGTTGAGCTTGTATGGGACGGTCAGTATACAAGGTTCTCAAACCCCGAATACGGCACTCCGCCTGAAAATTAATCTATGGATATTCTTGATAAAATTAACGGATTTTCCGCAAAATATAATATGCTCCCTTACGGAGCCTCTGTTGTCTGCGCTCTTTCGGGAGGTGCAGACAGCGTTTGTCTGATGTTCTGCCTTAAGCTTCTCAGCGTGAATTCACGCTTTGAGGTTGAGGCTCTGCATATCAATCACTCTATTCGCGGTGAGGAAAGTGACGGCGATGAGGAGTTCTGCAGAAGGCTCTGCGCTCAGCTCCATGTTCCTTTCACTTCAGTTCGTGTTGATGCTCCCGCTTATGCAAAGGAGTATTCACTCTCACTTGAAGAGTCTGCACGAAAGCTCCGCTATAAGTGCTTTCATGAGCACTCGCAGGGAAAAATCATCGCTACGGCTCATAATGCCGACGATAATCTGGAAACCGCTCTGCTTAACCTTGCAAGAGGTTCGGGTATTACAGGAATTTCGGGTATTCCCCCTGTGAGAGATAACATAATCCGTCCCCTTCTTACTGTTACAAGATTTGAAATCGAATGTTTCCTGAAAGAGAATAACCTGTCCTTTGTTACCGACAGCACTAACCTTTCAGATGACTATACACGCAATAAAATCCGCCACAGTATTGTTCCTCTGCTGGCTGAAATCAACCCTTCGGTTGTGAAAAGCTTTATCAATTCAAGCGATGCTATGCGTGAGGAAAACGGCTTCATTGCCGATGAAACACTCAAGGCTCTGGAAAAATGCAGAAACGGCAATACTCTCTTGGATATCAATAATCTGCCTGAGCTTATCCGCAAAAGATGCATCATAAGGCTTCTTTCCGATAACAATGTAAGCTACAGCCACGACCTTGTTGAACGTGCTATGAGACTTGCAGGTACAGGCGGTAAAATCAACGTCGCCGGTGATTTGTTCCTCGTTTCTGATAAAATTTCTCTGAAGCTGGAGAAAATTTCTGAAAAAACAGCTCACTCTGTTGTCTCTGCTGAGCTTCCTTTAAATGGTACTGTCACTCTGCTTGGTAAAATTGTTACCGCTGAAATTGCAGAGCCTTCGGCTCCCCTTTCTCCTGACGCTTTCTACCTCGACCTTGACTCACTTAAAGGTAATCTTATCCTAAGAAACAGAGTTTATGGCGATAAAATTCAGCTTGCCGGCAGAGGTTTTACCTCTTCCGTTAAAAAGCTCATCAATGAGAAAATCCCCCCTGAGCTGAGAGAAACACTTCTCTTTATTCAGGACGATATCGGAACTGTCTGGGCTGAAAGGCTGGGCATCGCTCAGCGTACTGCTCCCCGTAAAGACTCTTCCGCTCTTCTGAAAATTACTGTTAATTTTGCTTAAAACAGATTTACTGTTATTTATATATGCCGTGCCATCGGCAAATGAAAGATTGGAGTTGATATTTTTTGGCACCTAAAAAGAACAGAGGTATTCTTACTTATTTCATTATCGTTGTCCTCGCTATCGCAGGTCTCTACTATGTGACCTCAAAGCTTTCAGACAGTGTGGGCAGAACTAACTACACTACCGTTATCGAGCATTTCGATAATCTGGAGGTTTCTGCTTATGAGCTCGACCTCGGAAGCGGTGAGCTTACTTATCAGCTTAAAGGCGATGAGAAAAAATATAAGTATGAGGTACCTAATGTATCTATCTTCCTTGATGATACAGAAAATTACCGTAAAGAGTATAACGCGAAAAACCCCGACGATCCCCTGAAACAGGACTATAAGAAAATTACCGATACAAGCTGGATCTATTCGCTTATCCCTGTTATTCTGATGGTCATTCTCGGCGGTCTGCTTATCTTCTTTATGATGAGACAGAACGGCGGTGGAGGTAAGTATTCCTCTTTCGGTAAGGCTAATATGAAAAATCAGTCTAACGTGAGAAAGGCTACTTTCGATGACGTTGCAGGCGCTGATGAGGAAAAACAGGAGCTTCAGGAAATCGTTGATTTTATGAAAAATCCCGGTAAGTACAGAGATATCGGTGCTAAAATTCCTCGCGGTGTGCTTCTCCTCGGACCTCCCGGTACAGGTAAAACTCTCCTTGCAAGAGCTGTTGCGGGTGAGGCCGGCTGTCCTTTCTTCCCCATTTCAGGTTCTGATTTCGTTGAGATGTTCGTCGGTGTCGGCGCTTCAAGAGTGCGTGACCTCTTCGAACAGGCTAAAAAGCACGCTCCCGCTATTATCTTCATCGATGAAATCGACGCTGTAGGCCGTCACAGAGGTGCGGGTCTCGGCGGTGGTCACGATGAGCGTGAGCAGACTCTTAACCAGCTTCTTGTTGAAATGGACGGCTTTACAGGTAGCGAAAGCGTTATCGTTATTGCTGCTACCAACAGACGTGATATCCTTGATCCTGCGCTCCTCAGACCAGGACGCTTCGACAGACAGATCGTTGTGGGCTATCCCGATGTAAAGGGTCGTGAGGAAATCCTTAAGGTTCACGCTAAGAATAAGCCTCTGGGTCCCGATGTTGACCTCAGAGTCATCGCTCAGACTACTCAGGGATTTACAGGTGCTGACCTTGAAAATCTCCTTAACGAGGCTGCTCTGCTGGCTGCACGTCAGAATAAGAAGGCTATCACTGAAACAGATATCGAAGAGGCTACTATGAAGGTTATTGCAGGCCCTGAAAAGAAATCACGTATCGTTACCGAGCACGATAAGCGTATTACAGCTTACCATGAGGCCGGTCACGCTGTTGCTGCTTATAACCTTCCCACTCAGGATAAGGTTCATCAGGTTACTATTATTCAGCGCGGTATGGCTGCAGGTCTTACCGTTACACGTCCCGATAACGATGACAGCCACGTTTCAAGAAATCAGATGTTTGAGCATATCATTATGCTCCTCGGCGGTCGTGTGGCTGAAGAGCTCGTTCTCGATGATATCTGCACAGGCGCTTCAAACGATATCGAGCGTGCTACTAAAACTGCTCGTAATATGGTTACAAAGTACGGTTTCTCAAAGAAGCTTGGTACTGTTGTTTACGGCTCGGATAACGATGAGGTATTCCTCGGTAAGGATTACGGCCATACAAGAAATTACAGCGAAAATATCGCAGGTCAGATCGACGACGAGGTAAGAACTCTTATCGAAAAGGCTTACTCAGATTGTGCCGATATCCTCAATAAGAATATGGATAAGCTTCATCTGCTTGCAAAATATCTCATTAAGTTTGAGAAAATCAGCGGTGAAGACTTCGAAAAGCTTATGAAGGGCGAAATTACTGAAAGCGTCCTTATTGACGACGCTGATAAGGAAGCTTCTGCTGAGGTTTCATCTTCTGAGGAAAATGCTGATACAACAAGCAATTCTGAGGAAAATAACGGCTCTGCCGAATAATTATTAAGGACAGCTTATCATCAGGCTGTCCTTTTCTTTGCCTTCTTGACATATGCGCTTTTTTTTAGTATAATATATGTGTTGATTATTTTTAAGGAGGTGTTTTTTTGACTAAAAGCAGACTTATTTCACTTATTCTTGCTGCTGTTGCTGCTATGCTTGTCGCTTTTGCGGGCAAAGCATGTGCTGAGGATATCGTTGAAACTAACCAAAAAAACGCTCCTCTCAAAAATACTGCCTATACTGATGATAACAACAAGGGCAGTGAGGATTTCCCTGCTATGTCTTATGGCACAAATCCCCCAACTACTACTCTTGATCCATACGAAGGAGTCGAAACTGTTACCAATATCTTAGGCGAAGTAATTGCTACTATTCCCGCAACAGTCGGTGATACAACAACTACTGCTCCCGCTACCGAGGCTACTCAGAAAAATACTTCTATCCTCGACAGACCTGATACTACTGAGGCTACAGAGTTTGTTACTGACCCTGATCACCCTCTGCTGGGCGCTATTCCGGAGGCTACCACTGTCCCCCCTACAGAGCCTAAGACTCTGCCTTCAAACATCGTTATTCAGATTGGATAATTTCAAAGTTTTCTTTGATTTTTAATATTTTTATTCAGGAGGTTCAATATGGTTATTATTGAAATGGAAAACGGAAAGAAAATTAAGCTTGAGCTTTACCCCGATATCGCTCCCATCACTTGCGAGAACTTTGTTAAGCTCGTTAATCAGGGCTTCTACAACGGTCTTATCTTCCACAGAGTTATCAGTGGTTTTATGATTCAGGGCGGTTGTCCTAAGGGTATCGGTACAGGCGGTCCCGGCTGGAATATCAAGGGCGAGTTCGCTTCAAACGGCTTCAATAACCCCATTAAGCATCAGCGCGGTGTTATCTCTATGGCTCGCTCTATGATGCCTAACTCTGCTGGCTCACAGTTCTTTATTATGCACGAGGACGCTCCTCACCTTGACGGCGATTACGCTGCTTTCGGTAAGGTTGTTGAGGGCATTGAGGTGGTTGACGAGATTGCTTCTGTTGCTACTACTTCCGCTGATAAGCCTGTTACTCCTCAGATTATGAAGAAGGTTTATATCGAGGACTAATTCAATGTTCATATAAAAGCAGATACTGTGAA
The DNA here is from genome assembly GCA_015066875.1 of Ruminococcus sp. Lineage (GTDB taxonomy): Bacteria > Bacillota > Clostridia > Oscillospirales > Ruminococcaceae > Ruminococcus. Next base: position 1,191 of record SVNM01000046.1, on the reverse strand, counting down.
TAATATTGCTGTATCTGCTTTTTTGGTATTCTTTTTTTGAAAGGATTGATTTTATGCTTTATATCGGTTGTCACCTCGCTTCATCAAAAGGCTATACTGCTATGGGAAAACAGGCTGTTGAAATCGGTGCTAATACCTTCGCTTTCTTTACAAGAAATCCCCGTGGCGGTAGCGCTAAGGCTCTGGACCTTGACGATGTTGCTAAGTTTCTTGATATCAGTCGAGATAATAATTTCGGAAAGCTTGTGGCTCACGCTCCGTATACTATGAATGCCTGTGCTTCAGATGAGAATATCCGTCGCTTTGCTCGTGAGGCTATGGCTGACGATATCAGCCGTCTTGAAGCTACGCCCGGAAATTATTACAACTTCCACCCCGGCTCGCACGTAAAACAGGGCGTGGAAATGGGAACTCAGCTTATCGTTGAACAGCTTAATACCGTTCTTACCCAGTCGCAGACTACTACTGTGCTCCTTGAAACTATGGCGGGTAAGGGCTCGGAAATGGGACGTGAGTTTGAAGAGCTACGTGAAATTATCAACCGCACAAACCTCAGCGAAAAGCTGGGCGTCTGTCTCGATACCTGTCACATATGGGACGCAGGCTACGATATCGTCAATAACCTTGATGGTGTGCTTGAACAGTTTGACACCATTATTGGTCTTGACAGGCTTAAGGCTATTCATCTCAACGACAGTCTTAATCCTCTGGGAGCTCACAAGGACCGTCACGCTAAAATCGGCGAGGGACATATCGGTGCTGATTCTCTTATAAGAGTTATTAATCACCCGAAGCTTAAAGAGCTACCCTTTATTCTTGAAACACCCAACGATATCGACGGATATGCCCGTGAAATAGCTTTCCTCAAGGAAAATTACAACGATTGACAAAAAAGACCGACGAATTATCGGTGATATTCCAATAGGAGAATATATGAGTATATTGAGGGAAACCCTTTTGAAAAAGGGTTATCCCTCAAACTCCTTTCCTAAAACTTTCATTTTTAATTAAATCCCCATAGGATACACACACCATTTTGATGAGATTTCAATATCTCGTTATTAGTGTGTACCCTATGGGGATTTAATTCAGAGTAAAAGTCTTTGTAGGGGGTGTGGGTGACTCCCCACAGTGTGGGGAGATGTCAGCGAAGCTGACAGAGGGGACGGGTGCCTGTCAGGCATAAACTTT
>SVNM01000045.1 GCA_015066875.1 Ruminococcus sp. | reverse complement strand
AAGCCCCTTTTTGAGATTGCCGTCTGAGAGAATTCCCACAAGAGTAGGACCTCCCGAACAGCCGATATCTCCCGCCAGAGCAAGCAAGGCGAACATCAGAGTACCGCCCTTTGGGATACTTGCCGATGCAAGACTGAATACTCCGGGCCAGAGGACTCCCACAGACAGTCCGCACAAGGCACAGCCTGCAAGAGCTATAACAGGATTTGATGAAAGAGCCGATGCCAGATAGGAAACCACGCATAAAGCTCCCGAGCCCATAAGCAGAGAAGAAAGCTTGATTTTGTGGCTGAATTTTGCATAAAGCACACGAGCACTGCCCATAAGAACGGAAAACAGACAAGGTCCCGCAAGGTCACCTGTTGTTTTGCTCACGTTGAGAGCACTTTCCGCAAAAGCCGAAGCCCATTGACTCATAGCCAGTTCAGAAGCTCCCGAGCAGACCATAAGCACTACAAAAACAGGGAAAAGATTATTGGAGAAAAGCACTTTAACTGAAAGTGAGGTGCCGTCTTCAGTGAGACTTCCGATAGGAACAAATGAAAAGAGTATGCAGTTAATTAAAGGCACAACAGCCCAGAAAAAAGCGATAAACCGCCAGCAGTCATCAAACGGGAGTCTGAGCAGAATTGTTGTAACAAGAATAACAGCGACAGTTCCCCAGCAGTAAAACGAGTGCAGAAGGCTCATAACCGACGCTTTGTTTTCAGTAGGACAAGCCTCAGCGATTGGAGAAATAAGCACCTCAATAAGACCTCCGCCCACAGCATAGATTACAACCGAGATAATCAGTCCCATATAAGGCGAGCTCATAATAAAGGGGAGCAGACCTATACCGATAAGTCCGATCACAGAGCAGATATGAGCAGTAACAATAGAAATTCTGTAACCGATTTTATCCACAAACTTAGCGGAAATAAGGTCAACGGTAAGCTGTACCAGAAAATTCACAGTAATGAGAAAGGTGATCTGAGTAAGACTGATGCCGAATCTTCTGCTGAGGATAAGGAAAATCAGCGGAAGAAAATTATTGACGATAGCCTGAGTTACGTAACCGAGATAACAGGCGTAAAGAGTAAATCTGTAGTTGTTTTTTATCATAAATAAATTCAATCATTCCTCATCAGAGTAATCCTGTTTATATATCTTTTAATAGCACTATTCATATAGTCAGCAATATTTACATAATGCTTCCCACTTTAGTCAAACCCATAAATTTCTACTTCTCTTTCAATGAGAGAATTTAATATTTCTTCATTTACCAAACTTGTATCCATTACTAAAAAGCGCAAATTCGGAAGCTTTAATAACACAGAATAGTCATCTGCTGTTATCCCTTGCAGAGTTAATTCTTGTAATTTAACACAACTCTCTAAAGCTGATATATCTGATATATCATTCCCACAAAGCCAAAGAGTTTCAAGTTCAGTGAGATATTTAACATCTGATATATCAGTTAGTTTTGAACATTCCAGAATGTCACTATCAAAACTTATGTTAAGGTATTTTAAATTTTCCAGAGACTTAAACGGGCTTAAATCTGATACATCGATATTTACAGCGTGAATTGATTCTAAATTATGACATTGCGCAAGAGGGCTCCAATCTTCGATATGATATTCACAAATGTTAAGATGATTCAGATTAGGCATTTCAGATAAAAAATCTATATTATTAATCTTTGTATCAAGCATATAAATGCTTTCTGCCCACCATAGTCGGCTTAATGCCACTTCATCTTTCTCTGTAAATTCTCCATCACTTCCACTAAAATGCAGTTCGGTGTCTATTATAGAATAAAATTTTCCTTTTACAATTGCTATCGGTATTCTGTTTGAAAGCACAAATATCGTTATAACGATAACAAAAAGGAACAAAATCCATACTATACGTTTTTTATTTGATTTAGTATTCATCTTAGCCTCCCTTCAAGAAGTGCAAATTACTCCTCCTCAGAGTAATCCTGTTCACGAACCTCAACGCCTTTTTCTTCGAGAGCTTTAATTTCACTTTCAGTCAATACACCCTTGTCAATACTCAGGGATTTAAGCTCAGGCAGTTCAAGCAATACGGAGTAGTCCTCCGCATTTGTACCATACAAATCTATTGTTTTTAGTTTAGTGCAGTATTTCAGGGCAGATATATCGGTAATGTTTTCTCCCTCAAGAAAAAGCTTTTCAAGATTAATAAGATATTTAACATCGGAAATATCGCTTATCTTTGTTTCAATATCTATTACAACAGGAATTCCATAATCGTTTTCTAAGTACAGTTCTTTCAGATTCACCAGCTCTTTAAATGCGCTTAAGTCAGTCATATTGAGACGCATTCCGCAAAATGTCTCCAATTCCTTACAGCTACTTAAAGGGGACCAATCCGTTACTAAATAATCTATCTCGCCACAGTAATGCATATCTTTAAGTAATTTCATATTATTAAGAAAGCTAATGTCAGTTATGTGAGTAACTGCCATATTTATTTCCTTTACCCATTTGAATTTACTTAAAGCATCTACATCATCATTTGTAAAAAAGCTTTCATCGTGTCGTGAATCTTGTATATCTAATGAACTTTTATAAGTAAAGCATAGTTTCCCATCTAAAAACACTATTGGCGGAGAGTTCGTAATAACAGAAATGCCTGTATAAACGATAAGTATTATGCCGGCAACCCAGATTAAAATCTGTTTTATTTTTTTGCTTTTAGTATTCATCTTAACCTCCCTTCAAGAAGTGCAGATTACTCCTCCTCAGAGTAATCCTGTTCACGAACCTCAACGCCTTTTTCTTTGAGAGCTTTAATTTCACTTTCAGTTAATACACCCTTGTCAATACTCAGGGATTTAAGCTCAGGCAGTTCAAGCAGTACGGAGTAGTCCACCGCATTTGTACCATACAAATCTATTGTTTTTAGTTTAGTGCAGTACTTCAGGGCAGATATATCGGTAATATTTTCTCCCTTTATGTAAAGCTTTTCAAGATTAACAAGATTTTTTATATCAGAAATGTCATTTATATAAGAAACATCGTTTTCAAGAAAACGTGATTCTACATATTCAAGAGAAAGAGTAGTTAAAGATATACATTCTTTGAAAGGAGCTAAATTTTCAAGCTGAAAATTGCCTCCGCAGAATTCTTTCAGATTTTCACAATGCTGTATAGGTGTAAAATCAACTTGTTCCGAATTTCCCCAGTATAATAGCGTTTCTAAAGAAGTCATATTTTCCAGAAAGCTCACATCTGTAATATTGTTTCCCTGAATAGATATTGTTTTCAATCGTTTTAACCTTGCAATATCCTCAACCTCAGTATTATCACAAGGCTCTCCATCAAGGTTATAATAAAACAAATCTAAATCATCGGTGAATACAAAGTAATATTTTCCATTGATATTAACAAACATCCGAGTAAGCAAAAATCCTGTTAAAAGCAAAATAACAGCTGATAATATACCTACAGCAATTTTTTTCTTATTATTCAATTTCTGTTTCATAATAAAGCTCCCATACCATTATCGCTGTTTTTAATAATTTATATATGAAGCAAATTACTCCTCCTCAGAGTAATCCTGTTCACGAACTTCGATGCCTTTTTTAGCGGACTCAAAGCGAAATAGAGAGTGTCTTGCCTGATGGCTTGTATTCTTCATATCTGACACCGCACTTGTCAAAAAGGATACAGGAAGCCTTGACGCTGTCGCTGTCAGCGTATTTATTATCGGCGTAAACAATTCTTCTGATACCCGACTGAATAATAGCCTTAGCGCACTCATTACAGGGGAAGAGTGTAACATAAACGGTGCAGTCCTTAAGGCTTGCAGAGTTGCTGTTGAGGATAGCATTAAGCTCAGCGTGGCAGACGAAGGGATATTTTGTATCAAGAGCAGAGTCAGCCTGTCTGTCCCATGGCATATCGTCATCACAGCAACCTGTAGGCATACCGTTATAACCCACAGCAACGATTTTCTTCTCATTATTCACGATGCAGGCGCCAACCTGAGTAGAGTTGTCCTTGCTTCTTTGTGCTGAGAGCATAGCAACGCCCATAAAATACTCATCCCAGGTAATATAGTCATTTCTTTTCATAGTGCACAAAACCTTTCGACATTTTTCTTAATGATATCATATATTAAGGGATATTTCAAGAGGGAGAGCACAAATCAAATGATTAAAAGAAAATTATATATAAGTATGCTATTGAAAAAGGTGAATAAATCTGATATAATATAGTAGTTTATTGGGGTATAGCCAAGCGGTAAGGCAACGGACTTTGACTCCGTCACCCGTGGGTTCAAATCCCGCTACCCCAACCAGTGCACAAACGCACAGGAAAAAATTGCCTCTTGCATTGCAGGGGGCGTTTTCTTTTATGCAGACCGATACATTTTATCTTTCATAATGATAATACATAAGCCAAACGTTTCTTGCATAGCGAGAAGCGTTTTTTATTTTGAATAATGCAGAAATTAACAATCATAAAGGCAAGAGACAGAAACATACTAAATAAAGAAAAAACGAGATAAACGAAAACGGTGAAGAAAATGAAACTGATGACCATAAACGCTCACAGTCTTGTTGAGGAAAATTACAGTAAAAAGCTTGAAGAGTTTGTATCTGCGGTAGCGGAGCTAAAGCCTGAAATAATAGCACTTCAGGAGGCAAATCAGACGGCGGAGGCTGAAGAGGTACCCTTATCAGAGCTTAAGGACTTTACAAGCTGTGGAGTTATACCCATAAAGAAGGACAACCACATATACAGTGCGGTAGAGATTCTGAGAGCCACAGGAGTACAATACTTCTGGACCTGGCTTGGAATGAAGAAGGGCTACGATAAATATGACGAGGGGATAGGACTGATGAGCCTTTCGCCCATACTTGAAACGAGAGTAATAAGCGTTAGCGGAATAAACGATTACAGCAACTGGAAAACGCGTAAAATTGTAGGAGTACGAACGCAGAAGCTACCTGATGAGTGTTTTTTCAGCGTTCATTACGGCTGGTGGAGCGATGAGAGCGAGCCCTTTCAGAAGCAGTGGGAGCGTACTCTGAGGAGTCTGCCAAAGGAAAAAAATATATGGCTTATGGGAGATTTCAACAGCCCCACTGAGATAAGGGGAGAGAGCTACGATATGATAAGGGCGAGCGGATTTAACGACAGCTTTTTACTCTCACGAAAGCGTGACAACGGAATAACAGTATCGAAAACCATAGACGGCTGGCACGGCAGAAAGCACAATTGCGAGGGTATGAGGATAGACCTGATTTTATCATCACAGCCGATGGAGATACTCAGCTCTGAAGTGATATTCAACGGCAGAAACAGAGCGGTAATATCTGACCATTATGGAGTGCTGACAGAGGTGAATTATCCTCAGATACCATAAAAATCAAAGGAGACTTAAACGATGAAAACATTTGAATACACAATAAAAGACGAGCTTGGAATTCACGCAAGACCTGCCGGAGTTCTTGTAAAGACAGCCAAATCCCTTGACAGCGAAATCACCATAACAGCCAGAGAAAAAAGCGTAAGTGCAGTAAAGCTTATGGCGGTAATGAGTATGGGGATTAAAGGCGGAGATACAGTAAGAGTAACCATAGACGGCGGAGACGAAGAGCGCTCTGAAAGGGTAATGAAGGAATTTTTTGAAAAAAATCTATAATCTGTTTGAGGAGCACAGTCCGGGAAAATAATGATATACAGGCAAAAAAGCTATAGACTTTGATAAAGCGGAGTCTGTAGCTTTTTATTTTTTTGAAGAAATATATGAAAAGCTCTTGACAAGAGGTGTCATAGTTGCTATACTGTATATATACACGTATATACAGTATACCGCCTTTGCGGTAAGGAGCTTCATATGAAAATAATAATCAAAAACAAATCCGAACTGCCAATTTATGAGCAGATCGAACAGCAGATCAAGGCACAGATACTTGACGGAACAATTGCTGAGGATGAGCAGTTGCCGTCGATCCGACAGCTTGCCCGTGATCTGAAAATCAGCGTTATCACCACGACAAGAGTATATAATGATCTTGCGGACGAGGGCTTTTTGATATCGGTTACAGGCAAGGGCTACTTTGTCGCGCCGAGAAATAACGAGCTTCTGCGTGAGAGAATGCTCTATGAAATGGAAGAAGGCCTTGAGAAAGCCGTTAAAAGCGGACGTGACGCAGGTCTCAGCAACGAAGAAATAATAACTGCATTAAAAAAATTTATGGAGGACTGAATATGGAAAACATACTTGAAATCAGAAACCTTAACAAAAGCTATGATGATTTTGAACTGAAGGACGTAAGCTTTTCGCTTCCCAGAGGCTATATAATGGGCTTTGTAGGAGAAAACGGTTCGGGAAAGACAACAACCATACGCTCAATACTTAATATGGCGAAGATCGACAGCGGAAAAATCAGCGTATTCGGTCTTGACAGCATAAATGATACAATTGCAATCAAAGAGCGTCTTGGCGTGGTATTTGACAGCCTTTATCTTGCCGAGCACCTTAACTTAAAGCAGATCGAAAAACAGCTCAAGCCCTTTTACGTCAACTGGGACAGCAAGGAATTTTCACGCAGAATCAAGGATTTCGGACTTCCCGATAACAAAAAAGTAGGCGATTTCTCAAAGGGAATGAAAATGAAGGTAATGATAGCAATAGCTCTTTCCCATAAGGCAGAGCTTATTATCCTTGATGAGCCTACAAGCGGACTTGACCCTGTAGCAAGAGATGAGCTTCTTGACATTCTTGCTGAGTATATCGAAAACGAAAACTGCGGAGTACTTTTCTCAACTCACATTACGGCTGACGTAGAGCGAATTGCCGATTACGTAACAATTCTCCACAACGGCAGAGTATGGTTTACAGGACTCAAGGACGATCTTACCGAGAATTATTCTGTAGTAAAGGGAGCCAACGAAGATGTAACCGATGAGGTAAAGAGCAAGCTTATAGGACATCACGCATACAGAAACGGTTTTGAGGCTCTGATAAAGACCGAGGATATTGATGGACTTCCCACAACAATTGAACACGAAAAGGCAAGCATAGACGAGATACTGGTTTATATAGCAAAGGAGGATAAGAATGAAAGACATTCTGAGAATAGTAAAGTTTGATCATCTTACATCATCTCCCATAGCAATAAAACCGTTTATTGTAATATTGATATTATGCTCTTTGCTGGGAATGATTTACGCACCGCTGATATTCGGATACATTCTGTTCGGAGCAATGGTATTTGTAATACCGCTTCAGTTGGTAGCAGATAAAAGCGGATTCAACAAGCTTTACGGCATACTTCCCGTTAACCGTAAAAACATAACAAGAGCAAGATTTATATACATATTCCTTATTCACTTTTTTGCAGAGGTTTACGCCGTAATCTTTGCAAGCGTTTCAACAGCCTTGAAGCTTTACAAGGTACTTCCCAATCAGGAAGGCGAAATGATGCAGATGATCGAGGAAAGCTTTGCAGATAAGCTTATGACCTACGGAGTAATAGTAGGAATGTTTTTATTCATCTGTCTGCTATTCTCGTATATGGAGATGATGGGACAGATATTCGGCAGAGAAAACGAAATGAAGATAATACTGATAACAATGGCGGTAGTATCTGTATTGCTTATCGGATTTGTTATGCTTGCAGAGCGAGATATAATCCCTGCAATAGCGCTTCCGAAGTTTCCCGAAACAACATCGGGAAGAATAACGCTTGCGGTAGTTGCAAATATATGTATGTTTATAGTATGTCTGCTTTTCGGAGAAATAACAGCAGGAAGACTTGCAAAGCGAGAGCTGTAAGATGAAAGGGTGAGAATAATGAAAAGGATACTTAATCTGATACGCAATGACATCATAACGATGAACGGCGGAAAGAACAGTATGAAAACTGTTTTTGTAATTCTGTTTCTTTTTTGTGCGGTAACAGGATTCTTTGTTTCACCCATTATGGGACTTTATTGTCCTTTGCTTATGGGAGGCTTTTTCGCACAGATGATATTCAATAACGAGGTAAAATACCACGGTGAAAAGCTACAGGCAGTACTTCCCATAGCGCGAAAGGAGCTTGTAATATCAAGATATATACTGGTAACAGGCTCATATTTAATAGCATTTGTGCTGTTCTATTTTCTGATGTTTATAAACTTAAAGTTAAAGCCCTACTATATTTTCTGGGGTGAGGACGCAGAAAATTTAGATATTATTGCAATGATAGCAAAGATGTCGGGAAATACATTTACCGAGCTTGGATTATTCAATCTGCTTTATTTCGGAGCATTTGCATTCGGTCTTATGATGTGCACATCATCATTGAGAAAATATTTCAAGGACGCAAAATCTATGAGCAGTGAACTTACAATGGTAAAAAAAGCAAGCAAACAGGAGCTTACCTTTGGCATACTGATACTGGTGATAGTAATTTTATGGTGTCTTGTAGTAACAGATATTTTACCGCTTGGCACAGCGTTTTCAGTAGTACTTCAGCTGTTTTTAAAGCTTGCCCAGTCGGCGAACGGATTTATTCTTGCGTCAGTGCTTGTAGCGTGGGGAGCAACATCAGCAATATACACCTTCATATGCACACTGCTTGAATATGAAGAAAAGGAACTGTAAGGGAGAGTGAGCGTGCAATGAAAAAAATACTGAAAAGAATAACAGCGTCCCTTTGTGCAGGAATGATACTTACAGCCTCGGCGATTAACTCTGTGGGAGCTCAGGAGGAAGAGTCGCCGACACTTCCCTCAGGACTTACAATAGAAGCGTTGGAGCGTAATCTGAAAGATACAGAAGATACGACAGTTGAAGACTCATACGCCTCAGCCTCTATAGGAGTTTTTCAGGGCGACAAGGTGCTTTATACGGGATATTTCGGACAAACCGATATGGAAAACAATATCAATGCAGATGAAAACTCTGTATACGAATGGGGAAGTATAAGCAAAACACTTGTATGGGTAAGCGTAATGCAGTTGTGGGAGCAGGGCAGAATAGACCTTGAACGTGACGTGAGAGAGTATCTTCCTGAAGATTTTTTCAAAAGACTTTCTTATGACGAGCCTATAACAATGCTTAATCTTATGAATCACAACGCCGGCTGGCAGGAAACAACAAGACCTGTGTGGGAAACAGAAGAGAATGAAGTAAAGCCATTGAAAGATGCGCTTCAGGCAATCGAGCCCGCACAGATAAATCCTCCCGGCGAGGTATCTGCGTATTCAAATTATGGTGCTGGAGTAGCGGGATATGTGGTAGAGTGCATAACAGGACAGGATTTCTGTGAATACGTTCACGAGCACATTTTTGCTCCCCTTGAAATGGAGCATACAGCGCTTAATCCCACACACAGCGACAATGAATGGGTATATAATCAGCGCAGTAAAATGAAAAGCTACAAATTCACACTTGGAAACACTGTAAACCTTGGAAATTGTCTGAACTACGTATCAGTGTATCCGGCAGGAGGAGCAACAGGAACATTAAGTGACCTTATGACATATGCAATGTCGCTTGCAGACGAACACACTCCACTGTTTGAGAATAAGGAAACGTGGGAGTATATGTTTACAGGTACAGAGTTCTATGGCGATTCGGATATTCCGATGGGAGCACACGGCTTCTGGTGCAGTGAATATTCAGTCCGCACATACGGCCACAGCGGAGCGACAACAGCCGGTCAGGCAAATATGCTGATTGACCTTGAAAGCAAAACGGGCCTTGTAATAATGACAAACGAGCCCAACGGAAACGTATATCTTGCTATGACTCCGATGATGGTGTTCGGAGCACTTTCACCCGATAAATATGCTTCAGGTGAAGTGAAAAAATCAGAGCTTAAAGGCTATTATCTCTCAGCACGCTCGACACATACAGGTATGCTTAAGTTCATACCGTATCTCACAGCAATATCCGCAGATAAAATCGGCGAGGTTTACGACATAGGAAACGGAGTCTACAGTGCTACTACAGGCGGAGAGCCACTCCTTCTTGGAAGTAAGGAGTATTCAGACGGCAGTAAGGCAATACAGCAACCCTCTGCAGATATGATGAAAGAGGATTTCTATCTTGCAAAGCTGATACTGCTTACAGCATATATTATGACAGCAGTAATTTCAATATATATGCTGATAATAAAGCGTAAGCTGAAAAAATACAAAAAATGGAATCCGTACTCAGGTTGCAGAATAATAACGGTTTCTCAGATTACGAGTATAGTATCAGTAATTCTGCTGTTTACATTGTTTGTGATATTCAGCCAGAACCAGGGCGGAATACCATTTGCTTCAGGTGCAGTAATCGGAGTAATGCAGATAATCTGTGCAATGCTCTGTGCAGTTTCGCTGATAGCATCAGCAGTAACGATGATAAAGAAAAAGTCTGCGTCATACCGATACATACTCAGCATAGTTGCAAATGCAGTTGTAGTAACAGCGATAGTATATTTTGAGATGTACAGATTCTGGGTAATGTAAATGCATAAATAAAACAAAAAGCTCCCGTCACAATACGGGAGTTTTTTGCTGTGGATAATGCAGTACAGATGAATGCATTACGTATTTATGGAAGGGTAATCTGTAAAACTAAAGTAGATCAAATCTGTTTAGCGAGCTTGCGTTTCATAAGACAGAGGTCAAAAATATCAAGCTTGTCATCGTCAACGAGATCGCCTGCCTGCCAGTCTGTAAGAGTAGCATCTTTAGCACAGAGTAGCCATTTCTGGATCAAAACAACATCGGCAATATTGAATATTCCGTCTGCATTGACATCGCCCTCAACAAAGACATAGCCTTCAGGACCCTCTATTTCGGTGCCTGCAACAGCGCCTATAGCCTCATCGATATAGAAATTATTTGTACCGCTGTCTGTTTCGACATAGATAACCAGATTTGAAGCACCTTCGGGAATGATATAGTTTGTATTTGCAAGCTGAACGTAGTTTCCTTTTTTAGCAGTGCCCGAAGCGATATTCGAGAAGTGAGTTTCGCCGTCAGAGCCTGTGTACTGAAGAGTAAGCTTGAAGGTTTCAGTTTCGTTTTCGCCGTCGAGATAAGAAGCGCAAACGCTGAAGCTGTAAGCATTTCCGGGAACGAACACGCTTGAGCTGATAGCCTTTTCAGCGCCGTTCCAAGCGCTTTCACGGTTCTGAGAGAGAAGAGCCTCTGCGTCCATATAGGGATTTCTACCGCTTAAGAGAACGTCTGAAGCGCCATGACCTGTCCAGCCTGATGTATCGCCCTCGAAGGTATCGTGGAAGTAATATCCGTTAGCATCAGCTTCAACAGAACCTGAGCAAACGAAAGTAGTAACGCTCTGAGCGGGAAGAGTAGCGAAGAAACCATCGCCTGTAAGCTCCATCTGACCTGTGTGAACGACCTTTTCAGTACCTGAAGAACGGTATCGCTCAACCTGGCTGAGCTTTTCGTTAGCGAAGCTGAATTCCTGAACAATATCAGAGGTACCATTGTTGATAGCAACGACAACAACCTGATTATCCTTTTTATAAGCGGAAACGAGAAGGTTTGAATCGGGCTTTTCAGTAGCGTCAACGCGGACAAAACCGGGGCGTACAAACTTGGAATACTGAGCCATCATATCTCCGCGCTTGGAGATAGAGCCGTCCTCAAGCATAGGACCGTAGCTTCGGCGGATATACCACCATACATAAGCGCTCATATTACCGATAACAAGGCCGTTATGGATATTTGTAGCAACATCAAGAGCCTGAGGCCATGTGTTAGCATTTGAGGTGCTGTCAGGAACATAAACCTCAGTCATCCAGATGGGTTTGCCACAGCTTTCAAGAGCGGGGAAGTCCATCCAGTCTCTTGTAGTACCGTAGAAGTGAGTACCGAAGAGATCGCAGTTAGCCATAGCCTTTGAGTTATTGAGAATTTTTGAGTAGTACTTCTTACCGCCGTCCTTACCGCCTAAGATCCACGAAGCGTTTTCAGGAGTATACTGGAATGATTCAGGCGACATAAGTCTTGTACTTGTAATCTGATCGCCGTAATTTGCAATAAAGTTAGTTGTTTCATCAGAAGACCAGTAAGTCCACTCACTAGCGTAGTCGGGCTCATTCTGAACAGAAATAGCGTAAAGGTCAACGCCGTTATTTTTCATATAGTTACCGAAGTCATTAAGGTGCTGAGCATAAGCGCCGTAATTTGACTGAGGAAGGTGAAGCTTACCGTTTGAACCGCCTGATTCAGCGAGATTAGCAGGAGGCTCCCAGGGAGAAGCAAAAACCGTAACGCCGTTATCCGAAGCATACTTTGCAGTAGGCAGAGCGCGATACCACTGATTCTTATCGGGATTTACGAAAACACGTAGAACGGTAAGACCGAGCTGACCTTCGCCGTTTCCGAAAGCAGTTTCTCTCTGATCATCGGTAAGATCCTGACCTGTCCATTCGGGGTGATTGATACCACCGAAGCCCTGAATGACCTGATGTTCAACAGAGGTATTGATAACGCAGTCGCTGGCAGCTGAAGCCTGGAAATCGATATTTAATTCGGGCATAGAAGCGGTAAATACCGAGAGGGAAAAAGCGCAACCGATCAAAGCGGAGACGCCACGTTTAAAAATGCTTTTCATATAAAAAACCTCCTGAAAAAATCATTAATAACACATTTCAATTAATTATAACACAGAATATAATTAAATTGCAATGCACGATTATGCTACTATTTTTGCACAAATGTGCTTTTTGGAATTATTGTGACTGAAATTATAATTATATTGCTATTATGAGTCGAATGTAATTATATGACATAAATAATAAAAAAACAGGCAGGTACTTGCACTTGGCAGAAGATTGTGGTATAATAAATAGTAACTATTTTAATTCCGAAGGGACTTGAATTTATGTCAAAGAATGACGCAAAACAGAACAAACCATTTGAAATACCCCGCCCCGAATTTCCGAAGCGTGCTGTAGTAACAGGCGGAATGCCATACGGAAATAAGGAGCTTCATTTCGGACACGTGGGAGGAATGTTGGTATTTGCCGATACCTATGCAAGATTTCTCCGTGACCGTATAGGCAAGGAAAATGTAATATTTGTAAGCGGAACCGATTGCTACGGCTCTCCCATTGCAGAGGGCTGGAGACAGAAGGTGGAAAACGGCGAGTTTGAAGGCTCACTGGAGGATTTTGTCCGCAGAAATCATGAAAAGCAGAAGGATACACTTGCATCATATGCAATTTCTCCCAACCTTTTTGGAGCATCGGGACTTGACAGAAGCAAGGAAATTCACGCAGAATTCACAGAAGAGTTTCTTCGTGGACTTCACGAAAAAGGACAGCTTCAGAAGATCTCCACAATGCAGTTTTTCGATGAAAAAGCAGGCGTTTTCCTCAACGGCAGACAGGTAAAGGGTAAATGTCCCGTAGAGGGCTGTACCTCTGAAAAGGGTTACGCAGACGAATGTGATCTCGGACATCAGTATATGCCTGAAAACCTTATCAATCCCGTCAGCACACTTACAGGCGAGACACCCACAATGAAGCCTGTAACAAACTGGTACTTCAAGCTCCGTGATTACGAGGCTCTGCTTAAGGAGTGGATCGAGAAGCTCCAGAAGCGTAAGGACGTTCGTCCCGTAGTATGCAAGACCATTTCCGAGTTCCTCAAGCCACCTGTAATTTACGTTAAGAGAGAATTTGAGGAGAAATACCTTACTCTTAAGGCTACAATGCCTGAGCATAACTATCTTGAGGAAAAGAAAAAACCTTCATTCACAATCGAGTTTACAACTCTTTCCGATTGCGACGAGGCTTGCCGTATTCTTTCGGAAAACGGAATAAGATACAGAACAGGAAAAACTCTTGTACCCTTCCGTCTTACAGGAAATATCGAGTGGGGAGTGCCCTCACCCGAATTTGACGACGATTCAAAGGGACTTACAGTATGGGTATGGCCTGAATCACTCTGGGCACCTATCTCATTTACACAGACATATCTTGAGCAGTGCAGTTGCGACAGGGCTGACTGGAAAAAGTACTGGTGCAGTAAAGAGTCTACAGTATATCAGTTTATCGGACAGGACAACATCTACTTCTATGGTATTGCTGAGCCTGCAATGTGGATAGCACAGCAGTCCGCAGAGGAAAAGACAGCTGATCCCGCAGACGGCGAGCTTCAGCTTCCTGTAATCGTAGCAAACCACCATATTCTTTTCCTTGATAAGAAGGCATCAAGCTCAGGAGCAGTAAAGCCTCCTATGGCAGATGATCTGCTTCAGCACTACACACCCGAACAGCTCAGAATGCACTGGCTGGGACTTGGCTTAGGACAGCGTTCAGTAAGCTTTATGCCAAAGCCCTACAATCCCGATGCAAAGCCTGAGGACGCAGATCCTGTAGTAAAGGACGGACTGCTCTTATCGAATGTATATAACCGAATGATCAGAACAGCGTTCTATACAACACAGAAGGAGCTTGACGGAATTCTTCCTGAGCTTTCTCCCGAGGAGAGCGTACTTGCAGATGCAAAGAAAGCAGTGCTTGAATATGAGCGTCATATGTCCAAGTTTGCATTCCACCAGTGCACATACGTGCTTGACAGCTACATCAGAAACGCAAGCAAGTATATGGCAAGAGCAATAAAGCCGGGCGAGCAGAGCAAGGAAGAGCTTTCACAGGCACTTGCAAACCTTTTCCATATGATAAGAACAACAGGAATACTCCTTCATCCGATGGCACCTATCGGTACAGAAAAGCTGAGAGAGTATTTACAGGTAGACGAGAGAATATGGTCATGGGAGACAATATTCGAGCCTCTGACATATTTCACAGAGCCAAATCACAAGCTGAAATTCCTTCCTCCCAGAACAGACTTCTTCACAAGACACGAAAGCCAGTTTGCCAAGGAAGAGTCAGACAATCAGTAAAAGAAAAGGGTATCGTTCTTAAAGCGATACCCTTTATTTTTGACAGATTAAATGTAGCTGAGTGTTTTGAGCAGAAACAGCCAGCCGGTTAGCGTAAAGGCACTGAGAAGAGTGGTAATCATAACGGTGCAGGCAGTGAGAGTTCCCTTGTGTCCGAGATTACGGCACATAACAAAACAGCTTCCGGTGGTAGCACTTCCCAGCATAACGAGGATAGCGATAAGTTTT
Organism: Ruminococcus sp.; assembly: GCA_015066875.1. Classification (GTDB taxonomy): domain Bacteria; phylum Bacillota; class Clostridia; order Oscillospirales; family Ruminococcaceae; genus Ruminococcus. The sequence continues at coordinate 3,830 of SVNM01000045.1, read as the reverse complement.
TCGCCTCTGAAGCCGAAAGCCACAGCAACAGGAAGGAAAATAATGCAGAAGAGCAGAAGCTTCACAAGAGCAATTTTCACTGCCGAGGGGAGCTTCTCTTTGGCTTCGCCCAGCTTGATAGAGGCTCCCAGAGCGATAAGAGAAAGCGGAGTAGCCATATTAGCGAGATATGAAACGGATTTAGAGAGGATAACAGGCTGAGGAATACCGATTACCGACCACAGCAGACCAACGGCAATTCCGATAATTATGGGGTTAGTGAGCGTATTCTTCACCGTATTCATAATAAGCTTTTTCGTATCTGACTTATCGGCAGTGGGAGATGTAAGCGATAGCACAGCAACTGCCACGATATTGTAAATAGGAACAGTACCTACAATCATAAGCGCAGCCATAGTTGCCTGACCGTAGATATTTTTCACAAAGGCAATACCGAGGATAGCCGCACTGCTTCTGTAGCAAGCCTGAATAATCTCGCCTCTTTCCGACTTATCCTTATGTAGCAATGAGAGCATAACAGCAATAGTCACAGAGATTACAGTGCAGACGATGCAGAACACAACGAATTTTCCGTCCCACACAGCTTTGAAATCAGCGGTTGATAGGTCGGAAAACAGCAAAGCGGGAAGCAGAGCCTTAAAGACGAACTGGTTGAGCTTTGCGGTGGTATGGTCATCAATGAGACCGAATTTATTGATAATCCAGCCGAAAACCATCATAAGAAAAACGGGAACGGTGGCATTAAGGCTGAAAACAAGATTATTTACAAAAGAGTTCATAGTAAAAAACTTCCAATCTGAAAAAGCTGATAAGAATATTATATCACTTTCGGGAAAAAAATCAATGAGGGGAATAAAAAATCCGACAGCGAAAAAGCCGTCGGATTATTTTAATTAGTTATTTACTCTGCGTCTGAGAATAAGAGCCGAGCAGAATGCGCATAACAGCACAACAAAAGGAGCTGATGGCATAGAAGCGTCAGTTTTTGGAGAATCGGTTACATTCACAGAAGAGCCTGAGTTACCTGAACTTGCTGAATTGTTTACAGATGAAGCAGTAGTCCGGGTAGTTTTTGAAGTATTGTCAGTTGCAGTAGTTGTAGAGGTTATAATAATGGGCGCGCCGTCAACCCAGACATAATCCGAAAGATTTTCAACAAACTGGGTAGTGTTGTCAAGGCGGGCATAATGCTCACAGGAAATTCTGTAGTAAGCACCGCCCTGAACGGAAACGGTATATCCGTCCACCATACAAACAAGAGAATTTCTCATAGAGATATTGCCGATATAAAACTCCTCATACCAGTTTTTAAGGTCAGTACTTCTGAGAATACGGACATTTCTGAAGCCAAGTGAATCCATACGTTCAACGCCCTGAGTCTTACCGTTCATAACCAGCTCACCGGGATTATCCGAACATGAAACCGAGCACTGAAGAATCAGGTTAGGAAGTGGAGTAGTGGTAGTAAGAGTGGTATGAGTTGTAGTAGAGGTAGAAGTAGTTGTTGTAGTGGTCCATTTGGTAGTTGAAGTAGTCAGAGTAGTTGTAGTAGTGGTAGAGGTAGTAGTTGTTGTAGTATAACTGGGATCGGGCTCATCTGAGGTAGAGGTTGTAGTAGTGGTATAAGATTCCTCAGAAGAAGTGGTAGTAACAGCAGTAGTAACAGTAGTTTCGGTTACAGTGGTGGTTGTTACCGTAGTAGTTGTTGTAACGGGAGCTGTAGTAGTGACATCGGGCTCTACCGGAGTAACAGTAGTTTCCGAATCAGGAGCAACAGTTGTCGTATAAGTAGTCGCAGGCTCTGCAGAGAAGCTTACAGTTTCATTATAGGAAGCAGAAACCGAAAGAGAGCTCATAAAATCCATAGGAAGGAACAAGCAGAGCAAAGCGACAGATAAAACAAGTGACAAGAAATTTTTAATATTCATAGCGTATCAACTTTCTAAAAATTATTTCATAGAGGCAATAATCTTTTCAAAGGTATCGTAATCGAGACCGTCACAGTAGAAAAGATAGACAGTATTGCCTGAGCTGTAAACAGCGGTATAGCAGTTATTTTCATCGAGAATATAAACAAGATTATCATTGATTACACTCTGCTGAAGCGACATTTCTTTATTCGGGATAAGAACGGAAGGAATATCCTGAGAGTTCTCATACTGCTCAACAGTAATATTAAGAGTCTTTTCATCAGAAGAAGAGAAGTAGAAAGAGCAGGCAACAGATTCAGTAAGCTTTTCGCAGAAGAAATCTGAAAGGGCAAATTCATCAGGAATAAAAGCAGGAGCAGAGCATACAACGCCGTAATCCGCACATTTTTCCTTAATACCGAACTTATCGTAAGAGCTGTTATCAGTATTTTCGGAATTATCCGAGGTATTTGAAAAATCGAGAGAAACAGCACCCTTTGAGAAGTTCACGATAGCAGAGAAAAAGCTCATACCGAGAGTAGACATAGAATAAGCGTTAACGCCGGCAACTATAGCAAAGCAACAGGCAAGCGAGCCGATAATACGTGCAGTGGAAAATCTGCGTGAAGTCTTTTTATTTTCCTTGAACTGAGTTTTGACATAGTGGATGCCATTCTGATTTTTCAGCTCTATATCGTCATCTAATTCTGAAAGACGACGTATTTCAAGAGTAAGCTGATTGATTTTCTCAAAATCCCTTGATTTCAGTGGCTTGTCGAGCTCAGAGCGAAGCTGAGCATGAAGCTCCTCAGCAAGAAGCTTATCTGAAGAAGTATCAGAGCTGATACATTGAGAAAGCAAATTTTTATCCATAGAAACTCCTCCTTTCTGATAAATAAATGTCACGGGAAAAGAAAAAACTTACAGGAAAAACAAATTTCGTATGTATGCACAAAAGCAGAGCGGAAATCCTGTGCACATTTACCTGAGTTTTAATTTTATATCGTGAATTTTTTTATAAAGGTTACCTGTAGAGATACCATATTTTTGTGCAAGAGCCTCTCTGTCGGCTGAAAACTCACCATAGTAATCCTCAAGCAGAGCAATTTCCTCATCGGAAAGCGCATCAAGAGCATTGCCTGAGCATTTAACTTCAAAATTGTTATCTACAGGAATATCTATATTATCGATATCCAGCGGATTTTTCTGCAGATTTTTTCTTATGTAATTTCTGATAACGTTATCAGCGGTCCTGTAAAGCCATAGCTTTATATTAGGAGAAAAAACAAGGATTTTTTTCTTTTTCAGAAGCGTGAAAAAAACCTCCTGAGTGCAGTCCGTTGCATCGTGGTGAGAGTAATTAAGCTGAGCGAAGCAGTAGTTATAGATTTTGTCGTAATATTTGTCCACGATAGAATCGAGGAGCATGTCACTCATAGGTTAAATCACCTCCGCAGATATTATAGCACAAAACTGTGAGTTTGGCAACATAGACAGAAGTGTACAGAAATAAAAAAAAGAGGAGCTGAAGTTAAACAGCTCCCGTATCAGAGGAATGAGGATTATTTTCGCGGAAAGAAACATTTTCGCAAAGAAGCCTGTAAAGAGCCGAGGCGACAGGTACAGAAAGGAGTATTCCGCATATTCCGCCGATACCCGCACCGAAGGTAACTGCAATAAGCACAAGAAGCGAAGGGAGTCCCACAGATTTTCCCACAACCCTGGGATAGATAAGATTTTCCTCAATCTGCTGGAGCACAAGGAAGAAAAGGAGAAAAAGAAGCGATTTAAAGGGAGAAACGGTAAAAATCATAACAGTGCCCACACCTGCGCCGATAAAAGCTCCCGCGACGGGAATAACGGCGGTGATACCCACAAGAGCGCCGATCATCGTAGCGTAAGGAACCTGAAAACAAGCAT
>SVNM01000044.1 GCA_015066875.1 Ruminococcus sp. | reverse complement strand
AATTTAAGCCCCATAGGGTACACACAACAAGTAAAGAAGAAATCCAAGTATTTCTCTGTGTGTACCCTATGGGGCTTAAATTAAAACTTGAAAGTTTTAGGAAAGGAGTTTGAGGAATAACCCTTTTTCAAAAGGGTTTTCCTCAATAATGCGTATAAATTCTCCTATAAGAATACCATCGTTACGGAAGTGCCTTATTTTTATAGAAATTACTTAGCGAGATTAGCCTCGATCTTGTCAAGAACCTCGTAAAGCTCAGCGGGAATCTTACCGCCGTTTGCTGCGATATCATCGTTGTAATATCTTCTCATCTCAGCGATTTCCTTTGTCCAGAGCTCGTTGTCAACTGCAAGGAGCTTATCCATAACTTCAGGAGTAACCTCGTCCTCGATACCCTCTACGTTGATATCACCCTTCTTGGGGAGGTAACCGATTGCTGTTTCCTCAGCGTCAACCTCATCCTCACATCTCTTGATGATCCAGTCGAGAACTCTCATATTGTCGCCGAAGCCGGGCCAGAGGAAGTTACCCTCTTCGTCCTTCTTGAACCAGTTAACGTTGAAGATCTTAGGAGCCTTGTCGCCGAGCTTAGCACCCATATCGAGCCAGTGCTGCCAGTAATCGCCTACATTGTAACCGATAAAGGGCTTCATAGCCATAGGATCGTGACGGAGTACGCCTACTGCGCCTGTAGCTGCAGCTGTTGTCTCTGAAGATACAGCAGAACCGATATATGTTCCGTGTGTCCAGTCGAATGACTGATATACGAGAGGTGTTGTTGATGCACGACGTCCGCCGAAGATGATAGCTGAAATGGGAACACCTGCGGGATTGTTGAACTCAGGTGAGATGCAGGGGCAGTTTACAGCAGGAGCTGTAAATCTTGAGTTGGGGTGAGCAAGCTTTTCGCCTGAAGCGATAAACTCAGGACCGTTAACCTTAGCACCCTTCCACTCTGTTGCGTTTACAGGAGGATTCTTGTCGAGTCCTTCCCACCAAACTGTCATATCGTCATCGTTGATAGCAACGTTTGTGAAGATTGTGTTCTTCATTGTAGAAGCAAGAGCATTGAAGTTTGACTTAGCGTTTGTTCCGGGAGCAACGCCGAAGAAGCCGTTTTCAGGGTTGATAGCATAAAGTCTGCCGTCCTCGCCCTGCTTCATCCAAGCGATATCGTCACCTACTGTGAATACCTCATAGCCGTCCTTCTTGTATCCCTCCGGAGGAATAAGCATAGCAAGGTTTGTCTTTCCGCAAGCTGAAGGGAATGCAGCTGAGATGTACTTAACTTCGCCGTTGGGCTTCTTAACGCCGAGGATAAGCATATGCTCAGCCATCCAGCCTTCGTTCTTGCCCTGGAATGATGCGATACGGAGAGCAAAGCACTTCTTACCGAGAAGTACGTTTCCGCCGTATGCAGAGTTGATTGACCAGATTGCGTTGTCCTCAGGGAACTGAACGATATATCTGCCCTCAGGATCAACGTCAGCCTTAGCGTGGAGACATCTTACAAAGTCATCAGATGTATCGCCAAGGTTCTTGAATGCGTCAGCACCCATTCTTGTCATAATGTGCATATTGAGAACTACGTAGATAGAGTCTGTAACCTCAACACCAACCTTAGCAAGAGGTGAACCGATAGGTCCCATTGAATAAGGGATAACGTACATTGTTCTGCCCTTCATAACACTTGTGTACATAGGTGTGAGCTTTGCGTACATTTCCTGGGGATCCATCCAGTTGTTTGTGGGGCCTGCATCTTCTTTATTCTTTGTACAGATGAAAGTTCTGTCCTCTACACGAGCTACGTCGTTAGGCTGAGTTCTGTGATAAAGACAGCCGGGAAGCTTTTCCTGATTAAGCTCGATCATTTCGCCTGTTGCAAGAGCTTCCTTTCTGAGCTCATCAAGCTGAGCCTCAGTACCGTCGATCCATACTACATTATCGGGCTGTGTGAGAGCGATCATCTCATCAACCCACTTTAATACATTGGGATTTTTTGTCAATGACATTGTAATAACCTCCTGTTTTTCACTTTTGCTGTATCTTAAAAAATCCACAGATTCTTCTGCAAACTTAGAATTAATACAGTCTGTCGCAGGGAGTTTCTTAAAAAAGTTCAACGTCCCTCATATACTATTATAATTATTTTCAGTCAACCTGTCAAGAGTCTCACAGGCTTTTTATCCAAATTTCACATTACGTCATTAAATACTGTAAAAAAGGTATTGTTCTGTGCATTTTTACTCTACCGCAATGGACTGCTTTTATTAAGGTGACTGCTTGCTGAGGAAAGTCTGTTCCACACCATGCTGTCGATTTTTTCTGTTTCTGAAAGTCCCGCCCGTCTGAGAAAGTGCTTCAGCGCTTCGATATCATTTTCACCGAAAACTCCGTCAACCTCTACCGCCTTGAAATTATCATAGCCTTTTGCAATATCGTTGAGCATAGCTTCGATGATATACACAAGAAGTCCCGTATCTCCGTAGCCCACAGAGTAATCGCCCGAAGGAAAAATATCGTATGCCGATGGCTCTTTGCCTGTGTGCTCAAGATAGACTCTTACGATTTCATTCCACGTTTCCGAGTTGACTGTACCCGTTTCCCTTAGTCCGTATTCACGCTGAAAGGCTCTTACGGCAATTGATGTTTCATTATCGAAATATCCGTCGGGAATTACTGTGGGGATAGTCCCGATAACATAGGAAAGGGTGTGAAGCAGGCTCTGCACTTCGTATATGTGGTCTTTTTTCTGCTGAGAGGTATATGCCATAAATTCTCCTCCGTCAATCAAATTACTCTTCGCTTCCGATTATATATCCCGGATTCTGATAAGGACGCTTGTCAAAGCCGAAGCGCAGGTCTGAATAGACTCCCGCAATGGCGTCCCACGTGATGGCTCCTACTATTCCGTTGGGATTTATGCCGAAACGCTTCTGGAAAGCTGTTACCGACTGCTTTGTGACAGGTCCGAAATAGCCCGTGTTGCTTACGGGCGGAATATCGGGATAGGTCTTGTTTATAAATGTGAGATACTCCTGAATTATACGCACGGATTCCCCTGAAACTCCCTCCTTAAGAACTGTTCCGGGGTAAAGAGCTACACTCACTGAGTCATCATAGGGCACAGAATCAACTATTCCCTGATACGCGCGATACATATCATTCCACGTGGTGCGGTCTACTATGCCCGTCTGGGGAAGTCCGAACACTCGCTGAAAGGATTTAACTGATTTTTCCGTCTCCTCACCGAAATATCCTGTTATGTCTACGGGAGCAACGCTTGCGTAATATGCTCCGATCACTGCAAGGTAGTACTGGATTATGCTTACCTCGTCGCTTTGCATTCCGGGTTTTACCTCCTCGGCAAAACGCTTTGAAATGTCCTCAAGACGCACGCCCTCAGAGTTAAGCTCTGCTATCCTCTTGACGCTTGTGTAGATGTAAAGGATCTTATACCACGTTGCTTCATCGACTGTTCCTGTTGGATTAAGCCCGAAAATCTGCTGAAAGGTTCTTACCGCTTCGGCAGTAGCTGTGCCGTATATGCCGTCTGCAACAGGTATTTTCGGTATGGCGGGATAATTCCTCGATATCCTGTTGAGAAATATCTGAATAGACTTCGTATCGTTGCCCGATGTTCCTATGTCAAGATCAATTCCCGGAAAGGAAGGCAGTGCTGTTCTTACGGGAGCATTTTTTACTATATTTATATCGTCACCGTAATAATACTGCAGAATTTCATAGGGAGTAAGTCCCCTGTCGGCAAGGTCTACCGTGCCCCATTGGGAAAGTCCGTCACAGGTTGCGGTAGTTCCGTTGCAGAAGGCTGTGAACAAGGGCTCTATGCTTCCCTGTCGCTGTACGTAATCGTTGAAAAGCTCATCGACAAGCAGACTTATATTATCAAATATCTCCCTGTCATTTATAAACTTCTGGTCAAACTGGGTAGAGGAGGTTATGTCAAAATCATATCCTCTTGAACGGTACCACTCGGTGTATATCCTGTTAAGCGCAAAGCTGACGATTACGTAGATGTTGGCTCGCAGAGCATTTTCAGGCCATGTTGGATATATCTCGCTTGAAGCTACATTCTTTACGTATGTGGGGAAATCCACCGTCACGTTGGGCGCGTTTGAATCAGGAGTTCCAAGATGCACCGTTATTGTTTCGGGAATATATGGTGTTCCTGTAAGCATATCTTTTCTCCTTTCTTAAAGGGTAGGCTCCTGATTATAATAAACCACGATCTCGTCCTCAGGCTTCATATAGAGAGGTACGGGAATCATACTGAAATTCTGCACTGAGGTTATACCCGAAAACACGGGAACATCTACGCTTCTTGTATTGAAAAAGCCGTCTGCGGTTACGCTGATATCGTAAAGAGAATACGGTCTTACGGCTGATTCGGGCTTCAGCGAGTATGATTTATCGGGCACAGGCACTCTGAAGGCTCCCGCTGAACCGCTTTCATCTGTTTTTGCCGTAACAACAAGATACCTTCTGCCGTTTACAAGTGCTGTAACAGAGATTTCCGCTTCCGCAACAGGTGAAGAGCCATCGCCTGTTCTTGTATTTATTTTTATATAGCCGTAGGAGTCGCCTATTTCAGACTCATCATAAAGAGGAACAGGCTCTGCTTGCTCATCGAGAAAAGCCTCTGCTTCAAGGGGAAGCGAGGGTGCCTCAAGGGGCATAACATTCTCCTCTGAAGTGTAATTCTCCTCAGTATCAACAACAGGAGCCGATGTCTCCACCTCAGGCATCTGAGTCTCCTCCTGAATAATCAGCTCTGTATCTGTAGCTGTATCCTCCTGAGCAATCGGCTCTGCAGGCATATCGGCTTCCTGTACAGGCTTTGCAGTGCTTTTACTGTAAAGCTTCATCATCTCACGCTTATAGCTTTCCGCCATATCTCTTATATCCATTTCTTCGCCTCCGTAAAATGTACTGTTCAAGTTTATTCCCCTTATCTGCCATATATGCTTTATTTTCTTGACACAGCACGCTTTTTGTGCTACTATTTTCTTGTTACGGAGGTTATGCTTATGACAAATTCAAAATGCGGTATGTTCAAGGAATCAAAGCTCGCGCGAGGTCCTTCAAACATCGTTTTACAGATTTTAATTTTTATTGCCGTTTTCATCGTTATTATGTTTGCGGAAAGCATTGTCACATCAATATCGCTCTGCCCGAAATGCTCAGGGAAATGAACAGACGAGGTCTGCTTGACGCGGGTGCTGTTATCAGCATAAAGGAGTCAATTGAGATTGCTACTATCGTTTCCGCTAAAAACAGCGTTATGATTCCCTCGCTTTTAGGAACGGTCTTCGGCACTCTGCTGAGTATTATTTACTGCCGTTTTATCGAGAAACGCTCGCTTGGCTCAATTGGTATGCGAAAGAAAAACGCTGTCCGCAATTATCTTATGGGACTTGCTGTGGGATTTGTACTTATAAGTGCTATTGTCCTTATTGCAAAATTCATCGGCGCTGTCGATATTCAGCCTTCAAGATACTATGCAAAAATCGTTGCACTGTATCTGCTGGGCTTCGGTGTTCAGGGTATGAGCGAGGAGTTTATCTTTAGAGGTTATCTTATGAACACAATCGGCGGAAAGCACTCTGCCGTTGTCGCTGTTGCTGTAAGCTCTGTTGCCTTCTCACTTGCACATATTATGAACCCCGGAGTTACCTTTATCGCTCTTTTCAATATCGCCATTTTCGGTGTTTTCGCTTCTCTTTATATGATTCGCTTTGACGATATCTGGGGTGCAAGCGCTATACACTCAATCTGGAATTTTACTCAGGGAAATATCTACGGTATAAGCGTAAGCGGTACTACCTCTGCGGAAAATAATTACAGCACAATTATGAAAACCTCAGCTGTAAGCGACAATACGCTCCTTACAGGCGGAGATTTCGGCATCGAGGCAAGCATCATCACAACTGTCGTTCTGCTGATTGCCTGCGGTGTTATGGCTTATCTCATAAAGAAAAACAGCAATACAACAGACTCCTGCAATAATTGAATTCATAAAAAGCTCCTTGTGAATATCTGACTTCTTTCGGGGAAAAGTATTCACAAAGGAGCTGTTTTGTTTTTATGAGTATCGTTTTTCTCAGAGCGCTTATTCTGTATATTCTTGTTATCTTCTCTGTGAGACTTATGGGCAAGCGTCAGCTGGGCGAGCTTCAGCCCTCTGAGCTTGTTATTACCATTCTCGTTTCAAATATCGCTACATTGCCTCTTGAGGATATCAATATCCCTCTCAGCGTAGGTATTACTCCTATTCTTGCACTGGTGTGCTTTGAGGTGATTATGTCCTGGATTACTCTGAAAATCCCTTGTCTCAGGAAAATCGTCTCCGGCAGACCTAAAATCATTATCAGCAACGGTATCATAGACCGGAAGGTTATGCGTGAGCTCAGGTTTTCCGTCGACGACCTTATGACTGCTCTGCGGGGAAATGATATTTTCTCGCCCGATGAGGTTCAGTTTGCCATCGTGGAGACTACGGGTAATATGTCTGTTCTGAAAAAAGCCTCTGCCGAGCCTCCTTCAAGAAGTGATACGGGAGTTCCATTCTCCTGCAGTGATCCTCCGCAGATTATCATTTCCGACGGCAGACTTATGGAAAGAGCTGTTTCTGCGGTAAAGCTTACCTCTGAAAAAGTGGAGAAAATTCTTAAAAAGCACAAGCTTAAAACAGCAGACATCCTCATTATGACTGTGGATAACGACGGAAATTACTACATTGCCGATATTTACGGGAATCCTCCCGTAACAGGCGGAAGGGGCTCTTAGTATGACTCGTGTGAAAATCAGTCTTTTTATTATGGCTTTGCTTGTGGTTACAAGCTTTTTTTCGGGAGTTTATATAAATTCAGGCTGTGAAAAGCTACTCAACCGCATAAACGCCGTTCAGGAGCTTTCTTCTCAGGGCGATACGGCAGATGCAATTAACTGCGCTCAGCTTTTTTCCCGCGAGTGGAGTAAGTTCCGCAAAACAGCCTCTGCAATGGTGAAAAGCGACAAGCTTTCGGAAATAGACAGGATCAGCGCAAGAATTATCCCTCTTATAAAGGAGCAGAGCGATGAAGTTTCTGCCGATCTCAAAGAGCTTGAAGCTTTGCTCAATGCCCTGAAAAACGGCGAAATGCCTTCGCTGAGAAGTATATTTTAAAAAGAAAAGCTCCGGATAAAGCCCTTACGCCTTATCCGGAGTCTTTTAATGTGCGTCCTTGATTGCCGTTCTCGCCTTTGAAACGATCGTGCGGTCATTTTCATACGAAAGAATATTTGAAGCGTGTGATATATCCACCCATTTGATTTCGGATATTTCGTCCTCCTGAGGTGTATAGTCAACATTCTTTGCCTTGGCAAGAAAATACACAACAACCTTCATAGTATCCTTTTTCGGAGAATATGTTACCGTTTCCCTGAACGTGGGATCGATTATTACATCTATCGAGGTTTCTTCCATTATTTCACGTCTCGCTGTTTCAACCTCGGTTTCACCGCTTTCCACGTGCCCTTAGGAAACGACCAATGACCGCTGTTTACGTGCTTTATCAGCAGTATTTCGGTATTGCCGTGGTACTTTCGGTACACGATTGCTCCACAGGATTTTTCGTGATGCATCTCTTTTCCTTTCTTGAATCAGGGCAGAAAAGCCTCTGCCCAACACTCAGTATTTAAGTTATATCAAGCTTATTATATCACATTTCACAAAATTTGTCTATAGCGTATCGGCAATTTTCTTGACTTTTTCTGATGCAGATTAATTTTTTTGTCAGCTTATCTACCCTATGACTCCTCTGTATTTTTATGAGCTCTGTCATTTTGTGGATATAATTGCGGGGAAGATTTTTCATTTGCTGTTTACTTATCTGCAAAAATATGTTATAATTACTGTTAAGTCTTATGAAACGGAGGTTAACTGATTTGTCTGATATAATTACTCCAGAGGATTACAGGGCGGAAATTTCTATGCTCAACCACGAGGTCTATCGTCTGAACAAGGAGCTTCAGAACAACAAGGCTCAGCAGATGCAGAACTCGCTTATCGATAAATATGATCCCTTTGATAATCCCACAGATTATCACCACTACAACGAGGATTACTCGGATATTGTTCCTCAGATCGACATTCCCGGGTGTAAAATCCCTGTCGAGCCGAACAGAAGCGAACGCAAAAAGCTGAGACGCTTTTACAATATCGGCGGTTGCTGTATGCTCAGCCACTTTATCTTCACCAATATTATCGCTACTATTCTTGTAAGCGTTATAATGATTATTCTTCAGTTTAAAAATCCCGATGCAAGCTACAGCTCGCTTTACTCATATCTGTCAGGGTCTTCCGCATTTATCGGAGTAAACATTATTGTATATCTTGCAGGCAATGTGATGTTTTCCCTTATCGGACTCAAATGGGCAGGTTTCCGCTTCTCTTCCATTATCAATACTAAGGAGTTCGGCTTCGGAAAGGCTTTGCAGTACTGCTTTTCAGCAATTTTCATTCAGTATGCCGCAGCTCTTGCAATGACTGTTATTTCCGATATTTTCTCAAAATACGGCATTGATACCGACGCTCCTCAGCTTTCTGAATTTTCAGATTCCCCTGTTGCTATGGTTCTTACCGTGATTTACGGCTGTATAATTGCTCCTGTAACCGAAGAGCTTTTCTTCCGCGGTATGCTTCTTAAAACCTTCTCAAGAGCAAATCAGCGCTTTGCAGCTGTTGCTACAGCGGTTTTCTTCGGACTGACTCACGGTAATCTTCCTCAGTTTATGCTTGCATTCCTTCTTGGAATTTTCCTTGCGCATATCACCTTCAAGCATAACTCTATTGTGCCCGCTGTAATTACTCACGTGTTTGTTAACACAACTGCTACTGTTATCAATGAACTCAGCGAGCGTTACACAAGCAACTATGCGCTGATTATTATTAATCTTTCATATCTGCTTATGGCTTTTGTGGGACTAATTCTTTTCATCGAATTCAAGCTGAAAAACAAGCTTCCCGCAACTACTCCGCAACAGAGCAGACGTGGCTTTGCAGTTGCCTCAGCGTCAGTTCCCACTATTCTTGCATTTGTTGCTCTTGCAGTGACTATGTATCTTAATCTTATAAGCACAAAGCTTCTTTCATAGCTTTTAAAGGACGTTCATCTGCAACGTCCTTTTTATTTTATTCAGACTCCTGTTTACAGCAAAAATCAAAGGCTCCGCCTTCACGGAGCCTTTGATTGAAAAGAAGAGAGATATTTTCTGTGAGCATCTGAAAAGCCTTCTGCCGAAAGAAAGCTTTTCAGGTACTCACGTACCTGTTTGGGGATTTATTTTTGGGAGGAATTATAGTCCTTATATGCTTTTACAATTATTTCCGCACAAAGCTCGTCGCTGAGCGCTGAGCTGTTTATGCAAAGTACGTATTGTTCCTTATGGTGCCATAATTTTCCTGTGTTGACGTTATAGAAGGTTTCACGCCTTTTGTCGATTTTCTTTATTGCATTTTCCGCCTTGCGCTCTTCCATACCGTATTCTTCTACGGCACGTTTTATTCTTGCCTCTTCCGAGCCGTAAATATACACACTGAAACAGCCTCTGTCCTCAAGAATGTAATTTCCGCAACGGCCTACAAGCACAAAGCTTTCTTCTGTATCGGCAATTCCTCTTATTATCTCGCTCTCCATAAGAAAAACCTTGTCTGAAAGGGGCAGACTGTCATCTAAAGAACGTGCGGGATTTGCCGAAAGCATCAATGAATAAAGAAAGCTGGTCGGAGCATTTTCCTCTGCTCTTTCCAGATGTTCAGGGGCAAGACCGCATTTTTCCGCTGTCATCTCAAGTATGCGACGATTGTAATAATTCACTCCGAGCTTTTCGGCGACAAGCTTGCCTATTATACTTCCACCGCTTCCGTACTGTCGCTCAATAGTGATTATTTTTTTCTCCATCTCATACTTCACCCCTTGTTTATAAAACTGTATCTCTGCAAATTGAAGAGCCACCGCTCTTCTGAATATTATTATACCACATTCTCACTAAATTTCAACGATTTAGTACGATATTTATTGTATAAAACTGCAAAATCTATGTTTTTTACAACGGATTTCCTTGCTATTTGTGCACATTCACCACAGAGCAGTGCTTTGCGTTCATCTTTTTGTAACTTTTCATTAAAATCAGCGAAACATTATTCAGTTCTGATGTCTTACAACTCCGTATTCGTCGTCAAGTCTGTAGTAAGGACAGGCGTAATTAGTTCCCGCAATGAACCTTGCCATTTCATCTTCGTCAAGATTTACCATACAGGTATAGCAGTCGTAATCTTCATCATAAACGTAGTTTGTACAGCTTTCGCAGTTTGTCGCTTTTTTGTTATTCATAATGTCACCTCAAAATATGTAGCGTCCTCTTGCGAGGACTCTTTTTTTATTTTCCTTTTATTTCAATGCTTCCGCTGAGTCCGTTTTTATCGGCTTTTGCTATTACCGCTGTGGAATTTTCACTCAACAGCCCTGAAAGCACTGTTACTATATCACATTGGGGAATATCTCCGTTTTCTTCCGCCTTTCTCACTGATGATGCAAGTCTTTCCGCGTCAAGCTCCTCTGTTATACGCCTTAAACCTCCGTCGGCATACACCACCACACATGAGGGCGATACCTTCCATTCTGTGAGAAGATACTCAAGCTGAGAAACATAGTCGCAGTCGCTCAGCAGTATAAGCTCGGTATGGCCTGTGAAAATCTCCTTGCCAAGCTCTGTTTCAGAGTCTTTTTTTATTTCTTCAAAAGAGTCGCCACGCTGATAGTACGGCTCTGCCTTTTCGTTGTAGAAATCAAAAACCACTGATTTATCCTCTGTGCCCGAAAGAGCTATTGCCCTGACGTAATACTTGCTGTGAACGTGTCCCGCGTCGTTACAGCCTGTGCAGATTATCAATGTCATAGAGACTATAACTGCTGACAGTATTTTCATTATCTTCATACCTTGCCTCGCTTTCTTCTGCGCAGAAGCTCTGTCAGAATTCCAAAGGGAGCAATCAGCGTCAGAGCTCCCGTTACAGGTGCATACACAGGCACTGACGACAGGAAAAACGCTGTGGCAATTATGGCCAGAAGCACAAAACTGCTTCGGAATCTCCTGAAATCAGGATACAGCCTGCTCAGCAGATACGACGCTGTAACGGTCTGTACGGATATTGAAAACACCGCAAGTATCACGAATATTATGAGAAACAGCGCGTCAATTCTCTGGGTGGAAAAGGGCTGGGAAAGAGTTACTGCTGTTATAACGGGAAAATCCGTCACCTTGTCAATGCCTCCCGTTACCATAATTACTGTGAGTGAAACTACCGCAAGCAGAATAAGCTGTGCTGTAAAGTATCTGCGTATAAGCCTTTTTGCATCCCCCTTGGTGAAGCCAAGAAGAACTGTCAGTGCTCCGCTTCCTCCGCCAATGACAAAGCCTGTAAAAAGCCCGCTTATAATATCTCTTCCCTGGGGAATATCCTCAAGATACGCTATTCTGAAGCGTGGAACGGCACTCAGTATCACTATTGATATGCATATTGCTCCCAGCGCAGATGCTATAAGCGATGCCCGTGAAAGAGCTTTTTCTCCGGGTGAAGAAACATACAGACAGGTAAGCGCTATCAGTCCGGATATCACAAGATTTTCGGGAATAAACGGAATGTACTCCGCCGGTATGGTTACTGCTTCAGAGGCATTCCAAAGCATTACAAAAAGAAGCCCTCCCCACAGGATTATATATATCAGACAAAACCATTTTACCAATGCAGATGAGGATTTCAGCGTACCTCCCTTTTGGTAAAACTCCGCTATGGGAAGATAAAGCAGATATCTGAAAACTGCTCCCAGCACAAAGCCCGCTACACTTATTACAGATAAATCGCCCATAAAGCATATGAGCGCAAATGCGTCTGTCACAAGCAGAAGCGACAAAAGCTGTGAATCGTTAAGTCTATTCATAGTACTCCTCCACAGTAAAGCCTCTGCTCTGCATTTTTCTCATTCCCTCCCGCATTGCCGTATCGCTCATTCCTCTTGCTCTGAATGGAGATACGGGAGCTGTATACGGGAAGCCGTAATCCTCGGTAGCGCAGATATTTATAAGCACCGCACAGGCAAGCAGACTTATTCCGAACAGTCCAAGAAGTCCGCCACACACGAGAAATCCCAGTCTCAGTATCGTTATGGGCGGATTAAGCTCCGGAACAACGTATCCGCTTATTATGGCAAGAGCCGTCATAGTCAGCAAAGGAGTGCTTATAAGTCCTGAAGTTACCGCCGAATCGCCTATTATAAGTCCGCTTACAATGCTTACAGCTCCGCCTACGGGACGTGGAAGTCTTATGCCCGCCTCACGTATTATCTCATACATAAGCAGAACTCCCAGTGCTTCGGTAAAAATCGAAAGCGGAGCCTTTGTTTCCGCTTCCACAAGTATCATCAGCAGTGTGCTGTTGAGAAGCTCCGGGTGATGCATTGCTACAGCAACATATACCGCCGGAAGAAGTACTGCCGTTACAAATGCAAGATACTTTATCCAGCGTATCAGCGTTGAATAATAGGGCTTGAAGGAGTAGTCGTCAAGAGTCTGGAAGCTCTCGCAGAAAAGTCTGGGCACGATTATGGCAAAGGGTACTCCGTCTATGAGTATGGCAACTCTGCCCTCGATAAGCTTTGAGCAAAGCACATCGGGACGCTCGGTTGTGCCCGTAGAGCTGAAAATCTCAAAGCTTCCGCTCTCAAGAAAGGGACGCACATATCCCGTTGTCAGTATGGATTCAAGCTCGATATTGTCAAGGGATTTCTTTATCTGCTCAAGAAGCCTTTTTGGAACACGGTCCTGCATATAGCAAAGACACATATCGGTCTGGCTTTTGTCTCCCTTTACAAAAAGTCTTGTCACAAGAAAGGGACTCTTCAGCCTTCTTCTCACAAGTGAGATATTTGTACGTATTACCTCTACAAACCCTTCGTGAGCTCCCATTATGTTTGCTTCGCCAGTAGGCTCGGAGATACCTCTCATAGCAAAGCCCTGTACGCCGAAGGAAAGTGCCTTGTTCATTCCATCTGCAATAAGCACCGCAAATCCCGAATTAAGCGTGCGGAAAAGCGTTCCGTAATCCTCGCATACGGGGCGGTCTATAGAAAGCAGAAGCTTTGTGCGTATATGCTCAAAAAGCTGATGTGAGTCACGCTTTTTCTCAACGTGCATAAGCGGTTCGAAAACAAGCTCGGTTATCACCTGTGTTGAAAGCATACCCTCGCAGGCAAGCAGTGCACAGTTTATCCCTCCGCAGACAAATTCGTTCACCATAAGGTCGGTAGAGCCACCCGAAATCCGCTTTATTTCCGCTATATTATCCTTTAAATCCGATATTATCGGAGCATAGTAGTAATCCTCGGTTCTCATAATTTCACCTCAGTGTTATTATGATCAGGATTTTCTCTTTTATACGCAAAGGAGCGCCTTTGCGCTCCTCTTAAATATCCTCCATTGAAAGTGTAGCAACCGCATTAAGACTCTCGTCGGCTGTAATTCCCGCAAGATAATTGTAATATCCCTGACAGGCTATCATCGACGCGTTGTCTCCGCAAAGAGACTTTTCGGGCATATAGAACTCAAATCCGTTATCCTTGCAAGCCTGTGCTAAAGTCGCTCTTACTCCTGTATTTGCGGAAACTCCGCCGGCAAGAGCAATTTTTCTGTAGCCCAGAGCCTTTCCCGCTTTTATTGTCTTTTCAGTAAGCACCTCTGAAATAGTGGTCTGCACACTTGAAGCAAGATTATTATAATTCAGCTCTACTCCCTTCTGCTGAGAGTTATGTATCAGATTTATTACCGAGGTTTTAAGTCCTGAAAAGCTGAAATCAAACTCGTTTCCGGCCACTGCGGGACGGGGAAGCTTGAACTCTGAAGGATCACCGTTCTGTGAAGCTTTATCGATATGAACTCCACCGGGATAAGGAAATCCCATAGCACGTGCACATTTGTCAAAGCACTCCCCCGCTGCGTCATCTCGTGTTCTGCCCACAACCCTGAATTTCGTATAGGAAAGCACCTCGATTATATGGCTGTGTCCTCCGCTTGCCACAAGACACAGATACGGAGGCTCAAGGTCGGGGAATGTCAGATAATTCGTTGCGATATGTCCCGCTATGTGATGAACGGGAATAAGCGGTTTGCCCGACGCCATTGCAAGTCCCTTTGCAAAATTCACTCCCACAAGAAGCGCTCCGATAAGTCCCGGAGCATATGTTACTGCTATTGCGTCAATTTCCTCAAGAGTTACATCTGCGTCGCTGAGAGCCTTTTTTACAACTCCCAGAATATTCTCGCAATGACGGCGTGAGGCTATTTCAGGCACAACTCCGCCATATTTCTTATGCTCTTCGATCTGAGTTGAAATTACCGATGAGACAATTGTTCTTCCGTCTTTTACAACGCTTGCGGCGGTCTCATCGCAAGAGCTTTCTATTCCAAGTATTAACATACAATCTGCCTTTCTGTTATTTTAGCTTTTTTCTCATTACAACTGCATTTTCACGTGGATTATCGTAGAAATTCTTTCTTACTGAAAGGTTTTCGAATCCGCATTTTTCGTAGAGTCCTGTTGCGGGAGCGTTGCTTTCCCTTACTTCAAGGAAAATCTCCTCCGCATCTTCAGGAAGAAGCTCCTCAAGCTCTGCAATCAGCCGTTGAGCAAGACCTCTTCTGCGATAGTCCTCAGCTACGGCTACGCTTGTGATATCGCCCTCGCCAACTG
Source organism: Ruminococcus sp. (assembly GCA_015066875.1). GTDB lineage: Bacteria > Bacillota > Clostridia > Oscillospirales > Ruminococcaceae > Ruminococcus. The sequence continues at coordinate 4,432 of SVNM01000044.1, read as the reverse complement.
CATAATACGCCGTAAGCAGAGCTATAACTCTGTCATTTTCTGTAATATAGAGCACATAGCCGTTCTCCTTCTCAGCTTCAGAGCGAAAACTCTCCGCTGACCAGCCGTCTGCTCCCACTGAGCGTTTATCGAGCTCGGAAAGAGCCTCAAAAAGCTCCTTGTTATCGTCGCCACAGGCTTTTGCTCTAAAAACCTTATACTGCTCAGCCTTTTGCGTCATACCAGCTCTCTCCCTCGTTAACGTCCACTGCAAGCGGAACTCTCATATCATAAACATTGCGCATTTCCTCGCCCAGAATCTCAGAAGCACGTGCGGAATCCTTAACCGAAGCCTCTACAATAAGTTCATCGTGAACCTGAAGAATGAGTCTTGCCTCAAGCTTTTCCTCTTTCAGACGGCGATACACGTTTATCATAGCGATTTTGATAAGGTCTGCAGCCGTTCCCTGTACGGGAGTGTTCATAGCTATTCTCTTGCCCGCAGCCTGAAGCATTTTATTTGACGACTGAAGCTCAGGAACTCTTCTTTTTCTTCCGAACATTGTGGAAACATAACCGTCTCTTGTAGCATTATCTACGGTAGAGTCCATAAACTCGCTTACCTTTGCATATTTTTCAAGATAATCGCTTATATATTTTTTTGCCTGAGCCACTGATGTGTTTATGTCCTTTGCAAGAGAGAATGCTCCTATGCCGTAGATTATTCCGAAATTTACTGCCTTTGCTGCACTTCTCATTTCTGATGTTACCATTACAGGAGGCATATCAAATACCTGTGACGCTGTGGATGTGTGAATATCCTCGCCCGAATTGAACGCTTCTATCATATTCCTGTCTCCGCAAAGGTGAGCCATAACTCTCAGCTCGATCTGACTGTAATCGGCGTCAAGAAGCACCTTTCCCTTATCTGCTACAAAGAATTTTCTCATCTGCGAGCCAAGCTCTGTTCTTACGGGAATATTCTGCATATTCGGCTCGGTAGAGGAAATACGTCCTGTTCTTGTTTCGGTCTGCTTGAAACAGGTGTGAATTCTGCCGTCATCTGCAATTTTATCAAGAAGTCCCACAACATATGTGGAGTTAAGCTTTGTGTACTGTCGGTATTTCAGAACGTTATCAACCAGCGGAGAGTGATTTCTCAGCTCCTCAAGAACCTCTGCATTTGTAGAGTATCCGCTCTTTGTTTTCTTTTTTGCGGGAAGTCCCTGTTCTTCAAAAAGCACAGTGGCAAGCTGTTTCGGAGAGGAAATGTTGAATGGGTGTCCCGCGTCATCATAAATCATCTGCTGAGTTTCCTCAATCATTTCAGTGAGGTATCTGCCAAAATCCTCAACGCCTTTACGGTCAACACGGATTCCCTCGTGCTCCATAGAGGCAAGAACCTCAGTAAGAGGCATTTCTATATTCTCAAGAAGAGCTGTCATACCCTCTTTTTCAACTTCACTGCGAAGCTTCTGTGCAAGTCCCTTAATGGAAACAAGGTCTGCATAATCCCCGTTTTCCTTGCAGTAATGAACGGAATACTCGGCACAGAGCTTTTCTATGGTGTACTCGGAAGCTGAGGTGTTAAGCAGATATCCGCATATAGATATATCGGTTCTGAGATTTTTAAGATTTCCGCCCCTCGCCATTGCATATCGGTAGTGGGGTTTTGCGTCGATCGTTGTTTTTACGCAGTCTGACTCCATAAACGCAAGAATAATCTCCTCGTCCTCTGTTATATAGACCGTATCACCGCAACGCACTGTGAGTCTGTCGCCTTCAAAAAGGTATTCGGCATCTGCAAGACTTTTTACAACGTCAGCAGTAAGCTCCTTCACAGCAATCTCTACAGGGTCCTGCTCAGGCTCTTTATCAGAAACGGATACGGCTTCGGAAGCTCCCTGTGAAACGGAAACTCCCAGCTTATCGAGAAGCTTGAACATTTCAAGCTCGGTAAGCAGACGGCTTATCCCCGCGCTGTCGGGCTGTGAAAGCTTATACACCGAGCAGTCTGTTTCTATGGGAGCGTCTCTTACGATTGTTGCAAGCCATTTGCTTTCCTTTGCAGACTCTATACCGTTTTCAAGCTTAGTACGTACTCCTTTAGTAACATCTGCCTCAGGAAGCTTCTCGTAAAGCTCCTCTATAGTGCCGTATGTCTTTATAAGTGAGGTCGCGGTCTTTTCGCCTATTCCGGCTACTCCCGCAATATTGTCAGAGCTATCACCCATAAGGGCTTTAAGGTCGATAAGCTTAATCGGCTCAAAGCCATAGTCCTCTTCAAATTTTTCACGTGTATATATAACAGTCTCCTTATTCGTTGCAAGACGCACCGTAACGTGCTCGTCAATTAGCTGAAGACTGTCTCTGTCGCCTGTAAGCACACAACAGTCTCCCCCTGCCTCAGAGCATAATCTTGAAAGAGTGCCCAGCACGTCGTCAGCTTCATAGCCTTCGCACTCTATAACCTTTACTCCCATAAGCGAAAGAAGCTCTTTCACAATAGGAAGCTGTTGTGCAAGCTCAGGAGGCATACCCTTTCTGTTTGCCTTGTATGAAGCTACCGCCTTGTGTCTGAATGTAGGCGATCTCAGGTCAAATGCCACAGCTACGCAGTCAGGCTGAACCTCATTCACGTTTTTAAGATATATATTCATAAATCCGAACACAGCATTTGTAAAGACTCCGTTTTTGTTGGATAAGAGCTTTATTCCGTAAAAGGCACGGTTGAGTATGCTGTTTCCGTCAATAGCAAGAAGTTTCATAGAATTCTCCTTTACACCAAAGCATTATTACTTTTATTATACCACATTCTTCTTAAAATAGCAAATATGCACCATTGTTTCTTTGCATATCACCTTTTAATTGTATGCAGTGGAAAATATTTACCGAAAACTTGATTATTACGATGAATTGTGATAAAATGATATTTGTGTAATTATTTCATTAAAGAAAGGATTTTTATGGAAAACGTAGATATAGGACAAGTCATTCTTGTCGTTGTTATGATGGTGTTCTCGGCTTTATTTTCAAGTACTGAAACTGCTTACTCAAGCGTTAATAAGCTTAGGTTGAAAAATTATTCGGCTCAGGGTGATAAAAGGGCTACAAAGGCTCTGAAACTGGCAAATAAATTTGATGATGTTCTTACTGCTGTTCTTATAGGCAACAATATCGTCAATATTACGACATCCTCTGTCAGCACCGTAATCTTTATCGGAATTTTCGGCTCAAAGGGTACTGCAATTTCAACTGTTGTTGTAACAATCCTTGTGCTTATTTTCTGCGAGGTTCTTCCTAAATCCTATGCAAAGAAAAATCCTGAAAAGCTTGCTTTGTTATTTGCGGGTCCGCTATCGTTCCTCGTTATCGTTTTCAAGCCATTTGTGATTTTTTTCAATGGTCTTGCTTCACTTTTCAAAGGCGATGAGGCTCCCAGTGTCACTGAGGACGAACTTAAATTTATGATCGACGAAATCGAGGAACAGGGCGTTATCGAGGAACAGGAAAGCGACCTTGTTAAAAGCGCTCTTGAATTCGACGATATTACCGTCAATGAAATACTTATCCCTCGTGTAAAGGTTATAGGAATTGACGTTAACGCTACCCTTGACGAAATCAAGGAGATTTTCAGCTCGGAAATGTATTCCCGTCTGCCTGTCTACGAAAAAAGCCTCGATAACATCATAGGTATTATCACAAACAAGGCCTTCTTCAAGATGCTTGTAGAGGGCGACAGAGATATAAAAAAGATTATTCAGGACGTTCCTCATATCGCCGACAGCAAGCTTATCAGCCAGGCTATGAGAGATATGCAGAGATCAAAGGTTCATCTTGCTGTTGTTACCGATCAGTACGGCGGAACAAAGGGTATTATTACTCTTGAGGATATTATTGAGGAGCTTGTGGGCGAAATCTACGACGAGGACGACGAGATTATCACAAACATTATAAAAACAGGCGATAACACCTATGAAATCGCCGGAGACACTTATATCGATGAGCTTCTTGAAAAGCTCGAACTCGATGAGGACCTTATCAAAACAAACTATACATCTGTGGGCGGTTGGGTTACCGATGTTATGGAGTGTATCCCCGAAACAGGTCAGACCGCCGAAACAGGAATTTTCAGGATTACTGTCATCGATGTAAATGAGCAGACTGTTGAAAAAATCCGTCTTGAAGTGGCTTCTGCCGAGGCTACAGATTCTGAAAACGAGGAAGAGGAATAAAAAAGCCACTGAAGGCAAAGCGCCTTCAGCGGTTCATAAAGAATAAAAAAGGGTATCGGGTTTAAAGGGACTATCTATACGGAAGCATTATGCGTATTTAGTGGGGGGAACCTTTCTGAAGAAAGTTTATGCCTGACAGGCACCCGTCCCCTCTGTCAGCTTCGCTGACATCTCCCCACACTGTGGGGAGTCACCCACACCCCCTACAAAGACTTTTA
>SVNM01000043.1 GCA_015066875.1 Ruminococcus sp. | reverse complement strand
ATAGGAGTTTATATGTAATTTAGTGGGGGAAGCTTTCTGAAGAAAGTTTCCCCCACACCCCCTACAAAGACTTTTGAGTCTAATTTAAGCCCCATAGGGTACACACAACTAACAAAGTAGAAATTCAAACATTTCTCTGTGTGCACCCTATGGGGCTTAAATTAAAACTTGAAAGTTTTAGGAAAGGAGTTTGAGGGATAACCCTTTTTCAAAAGGGTTTCCATCAATATACTTATATATTCTCCTATAAGAATATCACCATTATGTCGGAGGTTTTTTTGTATACAATAATAAAGTGAAACTGCCGTATTCACCCTCGAAGGAAGATAAATACGGCAGTCTCTGATTGTCCCTATAGAATACAATTGAGTCTTGACAGAGCGCATAGAGCACACTGTATAATGCAACGGGAAGAAGACTCGCCACCCATTGATTTTTCCGGAATAATGGCATTGATTATTGTGCAGATATCTCAGCCGATAGTCCGGAGTTCAGATATTCGTCCATCTGAATAACTTACATTTATTATACACTATTTTTTCAAAAAAGTAAATGCATTTTTGTGCTTTTCTTGTAACATTTTTTCTCATTATATTGCTTTTATTTTCATAGCCTCAGTTGACTTGACAGAAGGGGTATGATATAATAAAAGTAATGAATTTTTGTTTGGGAGGTTTTGTTATGAACCAGAGTTTTTCCCGATTTACCGTTGATGAGCAGATTAAGCTCGTCAATGGCGGATCTTTTTTCGGAACCGCTGGAATTAATGAAAAAGACGTTAAGTCTATGCAGTTTCTTGACGGCGGAACAGGTATGAATTTTGAACAGCTTTTCGGTGATATGCTCAGCCGTGAGGGTAGGGGAGATATGATCGGCGGAGCAGTGCTCAGAGACGTTCTTGCTCATTTTTATGAGCCTGAAAAGCTCGGCAGTGATGAGTCAAGAGAGCTTCGCAAATGGATCTGTGAGAAGCTTGAGGAGCGTTTTCCGGACTGGATAGCTCCTGGCTGTTATCCTCCCGGAATACTTCTGGGAGCAACCTGGTCTCCCGAAACAGTCTACGAAACAGGCAGAGCGCTTGGAATGGAGGCAAGAGCTTACGGAGTAAATGTGCTTCTTGGTACTCCCAACGTAAATATGCACCGTGACATTAGAAACGGACGTCTTTTTGAGGGCTATTCTGAGGACCCGTGCCTTGCGTCGACTCTTGCTCCCGAAATGGTAAAGGGAGTGCAGTCCTGCGGAGTTTCGGCAAATGTCAAGCATTTTGTAGCAAATCATCAGGAGACAAACAGGCTTAACGTGAATGAAATAATACCTCAGCGAGCTCTCAATGAGCTTTACTATCCCGGATTTAAAGCCTGTGTTAAAGCCGGAGTTTCCACCGTAATGAGCGCCTACAATCAGATTAACGGAGTTCCCTGCACTGAAAACAGAGAGCTTCTCTGCGATATTCTGCGAGATGACTGGGGCTTTGACGGACTTGTAATGTCCGACTGGGGAGCAGTCTACAATCCCACAAAGGCTGTAAATGCTGGCAACGACCTTGCAATGCCGGGCCCTATAGCTCCTGATGTGCTTAAAGAGGCATATGAAAAGGGCGAGCTTTCTCCCGAAGCACTTGCAGTTTCGGCTGAAAGGGTAGCTACGCTTGCTGAAAAGTATACGTGGGAGGAAAAATACAGCTTCTCACGCGAGGAAACAGACCGTATAGCCTATAATGCGTCTGCCGAGGGCATAATTCTTCTGAAAAATAGGAATGGAGCTCTTCCCCTTGACAAGGGCTCGAAAGTGGCTGTATTCGGTGAAAAAACAGACTATCTTCTTATGTGCGGAGAGGGAAGTGCGGGAATAAATACAGACAGAAAATCGAAAATAAGCGACGTCTTTGCGCAGTCCTTTGCAGAGGTTACAGTCAATTCATACGGCAGTGCAGACGCAATGGTCTATATTTACAATCTTCCCGGACAGGAGGGCAATGACCGCGCCGATATCGGACTGAAAATGACAGCAGAAGTCGATTTCAGCAGAATAATTCCCGAAGCCGAAAGAGTAGGAATGAAAAAAATCCTCGTTCTTAATGTAAGCTCTCCCGTTGCGCTGGGCGAGTGGGAGGAGCGTTTTGATGCGGTAATCTGCGTATTCCTACCCGGAATGAAGGGTACACAGGCTCTTGCCGATATTCTTACAGGAGATATAAACCCAAGCGGAAAGCTTCCTCTCAGCTGGCCTGCAAGAATAGAGGATATGCCCACATTTCTTAATTTCCCCGGTGACGGAATGATTGTTAACTACGGCGAGGGAATTTTCATTGGCTACCGATGGTATGACACAAGAAAGATAACTCCGCTTTATCCATTCGGTCACGGACTTTCCTACACGGATTTTGAGATAACCTCAATCAAGGCAGATACAGAGCGTTTCAGCGACAGTCTTAAGGTAACTGCCATTGTGAAGAATACAGGTGCAGTCAAGGGAAAAACAGTAGTTCAGATTTACATTTCCGATGAGCAGAGCACTCTCACAAAGCCTGTAAAGGAGCTTAAGGCGTTCAGAAAGGTTGAGCTTGATGCGGGAGAAATCGCTGAGCTTGAGTTTACGCTGAATAAGCACGATTTTGAAAGCTTTGACCCGAATATCAATGACTGGACTTTTGAGGAGGGCTGGTATACTGTTTCTGCGGGACTTTCCTCTGCTGACATTCATAAGCAATGCAGAGTCTATGCAGATGTAAAGTCTCCCTACTCATACGGCAGAAAGACCTCGGTAAAGGTGATAGTTGAAAATCCTCAGCTTAAAAAGACCGTTGAGGAATTCTTTGCGGAGTACAATCTGCCATACACAGCAATTCTCACAAGCTACGAGTATACAGCTCAGGACAAAATTGAGATGATTCTGAAAAATGTTGGCTGTGACGAAAAGGCGATTGATGAGCTTGGAGCAAGACTTTCGCTTACAGAAAAACAGTAAAAGAAAAAGCCTCACAGAAAACTGTGAGGCTTGCTTTATGTACAGAATTATTCCTCAGGAAGAACAACAGGAGCATCAACAGCGTTTTTACGTACGCTTTCGATACCATTTTTACAGCCGTCCTTCTTCACATAGCCCTCGCTTGCAGCGATAATCTCACCGTTTCTTGCTTTAAGACGGAAACGGAATTCGCCTGCCTTATCCTTGTAGATCTCAAACTTAGGGTGCTTTTCAGTCTCGTAACCCTCAACAGTCTGATCCTCAAGATTAGCAATGGGAGCGTTCTTAGCAACGCTTTCAACACCGTTTTTACAACTGTCAATACTTGAATATACTTCACCGCCTGTAGCGATTACTTCGCCGTTACCTGCTTTAAGGCTGAAAGTAAAGCCTGTTTTAGTAGCTTTAATAATAAATTTTCCCATATTAAAAACGTCCTTTCAGAATTCATTAAACAATGAACTGTATTATATGTTATATTATACCATTTTGCATTGCGAATGTCAATAGTTTTTGTTGAAAAAATAAAAAAGAGCCGTTGTCTTGCCTGTTGATTTTTTGTGAAAAAAATGTTATAATAAATATATATTTTGGAGGATACTGTATTATGATTGATTTTAACAAAGCATACGATATACTTGATAAATACAACCAGACTCATATTTTGAAATATTTTGATGAGCTTTCTGACTCTGAGAAGGAGTCTTTGCTCAATCAGATCGAGCTTACCGACTTTTCTGTGCTTGATTTTCTTGAGAATAATAACTGCGTGAGTTCACGTGGAGATATCAGACCTCTCGGCGCAGTTACTCTTGATGAGATCAATAAAAATTGCGAGGAGTATACAAAGCACGGTCTTGAGGTTATTAAAAATAACGAGGTAGGTGCTGTTCTTCTTGCGGGCGGACAGGGTACCCGTCTCGGATTTGATAAGCCGAAGGGTATGTTTGATATGGGAATTACCCGTAATCTGTACATTTTCCAGTGCCTTATGAATAATCTTCTTGATGTGGTGAATAAAGCGGGAGTTTTCATTCCTCTTTACATTATGACAAGCGAGAAAAACAACAAGGATACTGTGGATTTCTTTGAAGAGCACGATTATTTTGGCTATGACAGGAACTTTGTAAAATTCTTCATACAGGATATGGCTCCTTCCGCTGACAGAAACGGCAAGGTTTTAATGGAGAGCAAAAGCTGTATTTCTCTTTCGCCAAACGGCAACGGAGGCTGGTTCTCTTCAATGGTTCGTGCGGGACTTCTTGATGAGCTTAAAGAGAAAAATATAAAATGGATAAACGTTTTTGCGGTTGATAACGTCCTTCAGCGTATTGCAGACCCCGCTTTTGTGGGAGCAGTTTCACTTTCAGGCTGTCAGTCAGGAAGCAAGGTAGTAAGCAAGGCTTCTCCTGACGAAAGGGTTGGAGTTCTTTGTCTTGAGGACGGCAAGCCCTCTATCGTTGAGTACTACGAAATGACTGAGAAAATGCGTACAATGCGCGAGGAAAACGGCAGACTTTCCTATAACTACGGAGTAATCCTCAACTATCTATTCAGCCTTGAACGTCTTGAGGAAATCGTAAACGAGAAGCTTCCGATTCACGTGGTTGAAAAGAAAATTCCCCATATGAACGATGAGGGTGAGCTTATCTGTCCTGAGACTCCCAACGGCTACAAGTTTGAGACTCTTGTGCTGGATATGGTTCATATGCAGAACAGCTGTCTTTCTTATGAGGTTGAGCGTGAAAAGGAGTTTGCTCCCGTAAAAAATGCGGTGGGAGTTGACTCTGTAGACAGCGCACGTGAGCTTCTGAGAAAAAACGGCATCGAATTATAATAAAAAAATGCGGGTGGACCATAGCGTTCACCCGTAAATTATGACAAAAGAGGTAATGAAATGAAAAAGCTGTTTCCATTTCTGAAAAACTATAAAAAGGAACTTGTTTTCGGACCGTTCTTTAAGCTTCTTGAAGCTGTTTTCGAGCTGATAGTTCCCTTTGTAATGGCAAAGATAATTGATAAGGGCATCGGCGGAAACGACAGCGGATACATTCTGAAAATGAGCGGAGTCATAGTTCTTCTTGGTATTTGCGGACTGGGCTTTGCTCTTACCTGTCAGTATCTCGCGTCAAAGTGTGCATACGGCTTCGGCACCGAGCTGAGAGAGGCTCTTTACAAGCATATAAATACACTTTCCTACAGCAGTATCGACAAGGTGGGAACTTCATCACTTGTAAACAGACTTACAAATGACTCAATGACTGTTCAGAACGGTGTAAATATGTTCATAAGACTTGCGGTGCGAGTTCCTTTTCTTATCATCGGAGCAACTGTAATGGCATTTACAATCGACGCAAAGCTTGCACTTATATTCTTTGTGGTAGCTCCCATAATATCGGCAATAATCTACTTCATAATGAAAAAGACCATACCGATGTACAAGAAAACCCAGCAGAAGCTTGACAAGGCGTCTCTTCTCACACGTGAGAATATCGAGGGTACAAGAGTTATCCGTGCGTTTTCACGACAGCAGGAGGAGATCGACGAGTTTAAGGGAGCGGTGGACGATATCGCAGACAGCGCCATTGCCGTAGGTAAGCTTTCCGCAATCCTCAACCCTGTCTCCTTTATGATAATGAATCTTGGAATAGTAGCTATTTTACGTTTCGGAGGAGTAAGAATAGACAGCGGTTATCTTACTCAGGGCGAGCTTACTGCTTTTACAAATTATATGACTCAGATTCTTCTTGCACTTCTTGTCCTTGCAAATCTGGTAGTAATCTTCACAAAGGCAATAGCTTCTGCTAACAGAGTAAGCGAAATTCTTGAAATGCCATCTGAGGAGAATTCAGATACAGAGCTTACTGAAAATAGCGAATATGCGGTAGAGTTCAGAAATGTTAGCTTTTCATATGAGGGCGCGGGAGAAAACTCGCTGAACAACATAAGCTTCAGACTTAAAAAGGGACAGACTCTTGGCATTATCGGCGGTACAGGCTGTGGAAAATCTACCCTTGCAAACCTTATACCCTGTTTTTATAAGGCTCAGACAGGAAGCGTTATTGTCAACGGAAGTGATGTGACCTCAGTTTCAAGAGAGTCTCTCAGAGGAGCAATAGGAATTGTTTCGCAGAAGGCTGTACTCTTTTCGGGAACTGTAAGAGACAATATGAAATGGCGCAGGAAAGACGCTACAGACGAGGAAATAATCAAAGCTCTGAAAATTGCTCAGGCGTGGGAGTTCGTAGAGAATATGCCAAAACAGCTTGACTCTGTAATCTCTCAGGGCGGAAAAAATCTTTCAGGCGGACAGAAGCAGAGAATTGCAATAGCCCGTGCCTTTGTGGGCGAGCCTTCGATTATAATTCTTGACGACTCAACAAGTGCTCTTGACTACGCAACCGATCTGAAGCTTAGAAAGGCTATCAAAGAGGAAATGGCTGATACAACAGTAATTATGATATCCCAGCGTACAACCTCAATCAAGGACGCAGACCTTATAATTGTTCTTGAAGAGGGCGAGGCTGTGGGAATGGGAACTCACACAGAGCTTCTTGAAAACTGTGAGGTCTACCGTGAGATATACCGTTCACAGATGAATGAAAAGGAGGACAACGGAAATGCTTAAAACCTTAAAAAGAGTCTTTTCCTATGTAGCTCCCTACACAAGATATTTTGTTCTTACTGTAATATTTGCTCTTGCGGGAGTTTCTCTTTCCCTTGCAGTACCAATCTTCATAGGAAAAGCCGTAGACTGCTGTATCGGAAAAGGAGCCGTTGATTTCAGTGAGCTTTCACAGACGGTAATTATCTTTGCGGTAATCGTTATAGTCAGTGCTGTATTCCAGTGGCTGATGAGTCTTTGCACCAATAAGCTTGCGTACTTCACTGTAAGGGACCTTAGAGCCGATGTGTTTTCAAAGCTTGAAAATCTCCCCCTGAAATATATTGACGCAAGAACAAAGGGCGAGCTTACAAGCAGAGTCATAAACGATGTAGAGATTGTATCCGACGGACTTTTACAGGGCTTTACCCAGTTTTTCAGCGGAATAATCACCATACTCGGCACCCTTATCTTTATGATGACCATAAACGTGAAAATTGCTGTAGTTGTAGTAATTCTCACTCCTGTATCCTTTATAGTAGCTTCGAAAATATCAAAGCTTTCTCACGATTCATATATGAAGCAGTCAAAGCTGAGAGGCGATATGGTTAGCCTTTCCGAAGAAATGGTAAGCAGTCAGAAGATAGTAAAGGCGTTCAATTACGGCGAGCGTGCTATGAAGCGTTTTGAGGAGATTAACTCTCAGTACGGAAAAATCGGAGCCAAGGCTACCTTCTACAGCTCAATGACCAACCCTTCCACAAGATTTGTAAACGGACTTATCTACGCTTCTGTAGGACTTATAGGAGCTCTCGGAGCAATAGGTTATTCCTCGTTCATAGGAGTAATGTCAGTAGGTAAGCTTTCAAGCTTTCTTGCTTATTCAAACCAATACACAAAGCCTTTCAACGAGATTTCGGGAGTTTTTGCCGAGCTTCAGAATGCAGTAGCCTCTGCACAGAGAATTTTTGATGTTCTTGATGAAGATGAGGTTCCCGATGACTCGCGCCTTGAGGCTCTTTCCGACAGTACAGGCGAGCTCAGCTTTAAAAACGTTGAGTTTTCATATACAAAGGACAGAGAGCTTATCCGCAATTTCAGTCTTGACGTAAAGCAGGGTGAAAAAATAGCAATAGTAGGTCCCACAGGTTGTGGAAAGTCCACCATAATCAATTTGCTTCTGAGATTTTACGATATTGACGGCGGAGCTATTGAGGTTTCAGGCAGAAACGTTAATACCATTACACGAGACAGTCTGCGAAGCTCCTTCGGAATGGTGCTTCAGGAGACATGGATTTTCACGGGAACAGTTGCCGAAAATATCGCATACGGAGTTCCTGAAGCAACTATGGAGCAGATTATAGAGGCTTCAAAGGCAGTTTATGCTCACGGCTTCATCAAGCGACTGCCAAAGGGCTACAATACGGTAATCAGCGAAAACAGCGGTCTTTCACAGGGACAGAAACAGCTTATCTGCATAGCGAGAATAATGCTGATGAATCCGCCTATGCTCATTCTTGACGAGGCGACAAGCTCTATCGACCTTAGAACCGAGCACAGAATTCAGAAGGCCTTTGCAAAGCTTATGGAGGGCAAAACAAGCTTTATTATCGCACACAGACTTTCAACCATAAAAAATTCAGACACCATACTTGTAATGAAAAACGGAAATGTAATCGAGCAGGGAAGCCACAGCACTCTTATTTCGCAGAACGGCTTTTATGCTGAGCTTTATAACAGTCAGTTTGCGTCATAAAAACCTTACCGCAGAGGAATAACGGTGATGTCCTAATAGGAATTTATGTGTATTTAGTGGGGGAACCTTTCTGAAGAAAGTTTCCCACCACACCCCCTCCAAAGACTTTTGAGTCTAATTTCAGCCCCATAGGGTACACACTGAGAAATAATTAAATTTCTCATTTTGTTGGTGTGTGCACCCTATAGGGCTTAAATTAAAACTTGAAAGTTTTAGGAAAGGAGTTTGAGGGAGAACCCTTTTTCAAAAGGGTTTCCCTCAATATACTCATATATTCTCCTATAAGAATACCACCGTTAATTCTGCGGGTTTTTGTATATTTACCGCCTTTTCGGGAATACTTATCCAAGAAAAAGGAGGTTTTATTATGATGAAAACAGATTTTTTGAATAGTCAGACAAAAGCAAATCTTATGAAAGCCTTTGCCGGAGAGAGTCAGGCAAGAAACAGATACACCTTTGCCAAGCTTTCTGCTCTTGAGCAGAATATGTACGTGCTCAGCGAGGTTTTCCGCTTTACAGCCGAACAGGAGGAACAGCACGCTAAAATCTTCTACGAGCTTATGCAGGAGGCTTCAGGGGGTGAGATAAACATTACAGCGGATTATCCTGTTGAGGTTACAGACAGCCTTCAGAAGCTTCTTGATTCATCTGCAAATAATGAAAATGCTGAAGCAGAGAGCATCTATCCGCAGTTTGCTGAAATTGCAAAGCAGGAGGGCTTTACAAAGGCTTCATCAAAGTTTGAGCTTATCGCTGAAATCGAGAGAATCCACCGAAAGAGATTTGAATATTTCGGAGCTCTGCTGAGAGATGATAAGCTTCACAAATCCGACAAGAGTGAGCGCTGGCTGTGTCTTAACTGCGGACATATCCACGAGGGCACTGAAGCGCCTATGATGTGTCCTGTCTGCTCAGTACAGCAGGGCTACTTTATCAGAGAATCCGACGCTCCGTTTACATGGGGAGGTATGGTATGCCAGGAGTAAGAATAGAAAAAATATGCGGATTTGAGGTGCTTGATTCACGTGGTAATCCCACAGTAAGAGCAGAGGTAATGCTCAGCGATGGTACTATTGCTGGAGCAAGCGTTCCTTCGGGAGCCTCAACGGGCATTTTCGAAGCATCAGAGCTTCGTGACGGTAATGATCGCTACAACGGCAAGGGAGTTCTGAAAGCTGTAGGAAACATCAACAAGGTGATTGCTCCGCTTCTTAAGGGACAGAATCCTGCTGATATTCAGAGAATTGACGAAATGATGATATGTGCCGACGGAACAGCAAACAAGTCAAAGCTGGGAGCAAATGCAATACTTGCGGTATCCCTTGCCTGTGCAAAGGCATCAGCAAAGCATTACAGACTTCCGTTGTACAGATTTATCGGCGGAGCAAACGCAGTAAGACTTCCCGTGCCGATGATGAACATTCTCAATGGCGGAGCTCACGCAAAAAACAACATAGATATACAGGAGTTTATGATTATGCCTGTGGGAGCCTGTTGTTTCCGTGAAGCTTTAAGAATGGGAAGCGAGATTTACCACGCACTCGGAAAGGTGCTCAGCGAGAAAAATCTCAGCACAGCAGTAGGCGATGAGGGAGGTTATGCTCCTGATTTAAGCAGTGATGAGGAGGCAATCGAGGTTATAATCACAGCCATTGAGCGTGCGGGCTATAACACGGAAAAGGTCAGGATAGCTCTTGATGTAGCCTCAAGCGAGTGGTATGACAACGGAATATACCGTCTGCCCAAGAGAAAGATTAATATGACGGCAAATGAGCTTATTTCCTACTGGAGCGACCTTGCGCAGAAATATCCCATAGTCTCTCTTGAGGACCCTCTTGGCGAAGAGGATTATAATGGCTGGAGTGAGCTTACGGAAAAGCTTGGCGGAAAGCTACAGCTTGTGGGAGACGACCTGTTTGTGACAAATCCTGCATATATACGAAAAGGCATAGACCTGAAGGCTGGCAATGCTGTTCTTATAAAGTACAATCAGATAGGAACATTAAGCGAAGCTCTTGAAGCAATAAGACTGTCTGCGAATAACGGCTACAGAACTATAGTTTCGCATCGTTCGGGCGAGACTGAGGAAACTGCCATTGCCGATATTGCAGTAGCCGTCAATGCTGGACAGATAAAGACAGGAGCTCCCTGCCGAAGTGACAGAACAGCAAAATACAACAGACTGCTGAGAATTGAAGCAGACATTACAAAACCGCAGTATTTCTTCGGATAAAAAAAGGGGAGTACAACGGCGTACTCCCTTGATTTATACATACATTTTACAGCTCGTCCATTTCAGAGGAAAGAGAGCTGTTTTTTTCTCTGAGCTTATCATACTGCTCTTTATAGACATCTTTTCCGCTTCTGAAGTTCTCGTTAGTCTGCTCGATACGCTCGTTGAAATAGGGAAAGCCTTCCTGCTGTTCAAGCCAGTTGTATTTTCCGTTTGTAAGAATATTGATAACACACGCGACAATGAAAACGGTAAGAATAATTCCGCTTATTACAGAGCCTGAAATAACAACACTTATCATCTGAATTCCCACAGCAAGCAGAGCAAACAGATTATCGTGCTTATAACAGCCCATAAGACCGCAGAAAAAAACAGCCAGCTTAATTACGATACCGTCAATAAAATAGTATAATTCGTTATGGCCTGTGGTAAAGATAATACCCCAGAGTGAACCAAGCACCCACGGAACACAGATAAAAGCATAGGCATAGAAAATAACAGTGTAAATTTTCCTGCATCTGTTCAGGAGACTGAGATTTTTAGTGTAGGTAACGTTATACTGCATAAAGCCCTCCGTAACATTTTTCGTAAAGTTGAATATAATATAAATGCAGAGTCACACATCAACGATATTTGTGAGAACACCTGCATCGGTAATATTGATACAGCCGAAAGACGGAGCTTTTCCGTCACGTGGACATGAGGCGCTTCCGGGATTCATAATATAAATTCCGTCCTTGTAGGATTCATATCGTGCGTGAGTATGTCCGTAAAGGATAATATCGCACTCATTTGCAAGAGCAACTTTCTTAATATCCTCAAGAGAGTAATTAACTCCATACAGGTGACCGTGAGTTGCAAAAATCTTATGTCCGAGAAGATTAAGTGTGCAGACATTCTCGCTGAAAGAGCCACTGTCGCAGTTACCTTTTACGTGGATAAAGCGTGAAGCGACCTCCGGATAGCGGACGATAACTTTATCAACGTCCTCTTCACCGTCACCGAGATGAATAAAGAAATCGGCGTCGAGATTTCTGCGTACGATTTTTTCTACGGAAAAGTAATTCCTGTGAGAGTCTGACATAACAATAATCCTCATAGACCAAGCTCCTTAACAAAAAATTAATAGTTATATCACTATTATACCACAAAGATGAGCTGGTTTCAACACTGCTGTATCAAAAACCGAAAAAAAGTCATTTACGGAGGTTTTTATGAATAAGAATAATATTGATCCCAAAGGACTTAATTCACTTCTTGAGGTAGTTAGCAAGAAAATCGGAGTAGCTCCCGAAAAGCTGAAAAAAGATCTTGAATCCGGTAAATTTGACAGTGCACTGTCTGCAATGAGTGAAAGTGACGCAAATAAGTTCAGACAGGCGGTTAAAAATCCAAAGCTGGTGGAAAAGATGATGAGCAGTCCACAGGCAAAGGCACTGTACAAGAAGCTTTCGGGAGAGTAAAGGCAGGTGACGGTTAATCCGTGGAGGATATCATCGGGAAAATAGGCGAGCTTTTGTCCGATAAGGAGAGTATGCAACAGCTCAGCGAGCTTGCACAGATGTTCACATCTCAGGAGCAGACTGAATGTGAAGATGAAGCTGAAAATGAGCAGACAGACTGCAAAAGTGAGAGAGACGAAAGTGATAACTGCTCAGAAGACTCGTCAACAGGCGGATTTGACTTTGGTATGCTTTTCAGGCTTCAGGAGATTATGGGCACTTTTTCTCAGAAGGATAAAAATTCAGAGCTTCTTATGGCTCTGAAGCCTCATCTGTGCGAGGAAAGACAGGAAAAGGTTGATAAAGCTGTAAAGCTTCTAAGGCTTCTTGCGGTATTCAGCATACTGAAGGAAAGCGGTATTTTAGAGGACATACTTTGATTTAAGAGGAGGTGAGAGCTGTGGAAAGATACAGGACACAGGGAAATCCAAAGGTATCAAAACACTCCATAGTAAACAGCTCCCACTACTCTCAGGGAAAAACAGAAGCTGGAGCAAGTATATGCAACAGGGATAACTCAGACAGGGGAGTTTCAGGGAAAAAAGGAGCTCAGAGCGTGCTTGGTGACCTTGCAAAGAAGTTAAGCTCTATAAAGTCAGACAGCGACAAGCTTATGATACTTGCGCTGATGATAATTCTTGCACGTGAGGGAGCAGACAAAAGGCTTATACTTGCGCTGGGATATATATTATTATAGGAGAGTCTATGAAAAGCGAATACATATTCTTTATTGCCTGTGCAGTTATTGTAATCATTATGGCAGTCTACTATCTGAGGAGAAAAAACAGACTGACCTCGCTTCTGACAGGTGTCTTAACAGGAGTGCTGTCACTTGGAGCAGTCAATATGCTGGGAGAGTATGCAGGCATATATCTTCCCTTAAACACATTCAACACCATTGCAAGCACAGTTTTGGGCGCTCCATATGTGCTGGTAGCAGTAATTTTGTATAATTTCTAAGTAGAAATGCAGAAAAAACTGTTTAAATGTTGACAAATTATGTTGAAAAGTGGTAAAATAATCTCAGGAGGTGAAGCTATGAACTGTATTGATATCATCAATAAGACAAAACGTTCTCAGAAGCTTACCGATGAGGAGATAAAATATCTTATAAACGGCTATACAAGTGGTGAAATTCCTGATTACCAGATGTCTGCATGGCTTATGGCTGTGTGTCTTAACGGAATTTCTGAGGAGGAAACCATCACTCTCACAAAGGTTATGAGAGATTCGGGCGATGTGCTTGATTTAAGCTGTATAGGCGGATTTACTGCCGATAAGCACAGCACTGGCGGAGTGGGCGACAAAACAAGCCTTATTATCGGACCTGTTGTGGCTTCATGCGGAGTCTATATGCCTAAAATGTCGGGCAGAGGTTTAGGTCATACAGGCGGTACAATTGACAAGCTTGAAAGTATTGAGGGTTACCGCGTAGAGCTTCCCTTTGAACAGTTTGCATGGACAGTAAAGAAAACAGGCTTTTCAATAATCTCACAAAGCGGAAATCTCTGTCCCGCTGATAAGAAGATATATGCTCTGAGAAATGCCACAGGCACGGTAGACAGTATACCCCTTATCTGTGCAAGCATTATGAGCAAAAAGCTTGCAATGAACACAGACTGTATTCTGCTTGACGTAAAGTACGGTTCGGGAGCTTTTATGAAAACCTATGAAGAAGCCTGCGTGCTTGCAGAGCTTATGGAAAAGGTTGGTACAGCTTCGGGCAAAAAATGCAGAGCTATGGTAACGGATATGAATACTCCCCTTGGAAATAACGTGGGAAACGCTCTTGAGGTTATCGAAGCAATAGAGATACTGAGAAATGAGCGTAAGGGAGCTCTTTATGAGCTTTGCATCGACCTTTCGGCAAATATACTTGAGCTTGCTGGCAAGGGAGATATTGAGCAGTGCAGAGAAATGGCACGAGATGCAATATCTTCGGGAAAAGCTCTTGAGGTATTCAGAAAAACTGTGGAGCTTCACGGAGGAAATCCCGCAATAACCGAGGATACCTCGATTCTTCCACAGGCAAAGTACAGCTTTAAGGTAAAGGCTGTGGGAAATGCTGTTATAAAGTCGATAAACAGCGAGGAAATCGGTATGACATCGCTTCTTCTCGGTGCGGGAAGAACGGAAAAAGACGATCAGATTGATATGAGTGCCGGAATTGTTATGGAGTGCTCTGTGGGAGATACCGTTTACGAGGGCGATACGCTGATGACTCTTTATTCATCGGTATGCAGTGATTTTTCACAGATTGCCGTAAGAGCAGTAAATGCCGTTGAATTCCAGTGACAATGAAAATTACGTGAAACCATTGACTCAAAGGTTTTAATGTGATAAAATATATATATACTTTGAGAATATACGGAGGTATTTATTATGGGATTTTTTGATAAGTTCAAGGAAGTTGCCGAAAAGGTAGGCGATACAGTTGAAAGCGGAGTAAAGAACGCTTCAGACGGAGCTAAAAAGCTTAACGAAACAAGAAAGATCAAGAAGGAGATCGAGCAGACAGAAAAGTCTGTTATCAATCTTTTTACTGAAGTTGGTATGAAGCTTTTTGAGACTGATCCCGCTTCAGCAGAGTTTGCAGAGCAGTTTACAAAGGTTACAGCTCTTAAGGAGAAAATCGCTAAGCTTAATAAGGACCTTAACGACCTTGAGGAAAAGTATCCTTGCCCCAACTGCGGAGAAACTGTGGAAAAGGGACAGAAATTCTGCGATAAATGCGGAACAAGCGTTGAAGCAGTAACAACTCCCGCTGAGGCTGAGGCTCCTGTTGCTGAGGCAGATGTAGCCAAGGTATGCACCAATTGCGGAGCTAACATCGAAGATGGACAGAAGTTCTGCGAAAAGTGCGGAGCAAAGCTTGGTGAAGCTGTAGATGAGGTCAAGGCTGAGGTTGTTGAATAATCAGTTATAAAATAAAGGGTATCGAGTTAAGCTCGGTACCCTTTTTGTGTATATTATTTCTGCTGAAGATAAGGCTTCAGATACTTACCTGTGTATGACTGCGGACAATCGGCAATCTCTTCGGGAGTACCCTGTGCTACTATAGTACCGCCACCGTCGCCACCCTCAGGACCCAGGTCGATGATGTGGTCGGCAATCTTGATGACGTTGAGATTATGCTCAATCACAACAACAGTGTTGCCGTTATCCGCAAGCCTGTGAAGAACTTCAATAAGCTTATGCACATCGGCATTGTGGAGTCCTGTAGTAGGCTCGTCCAGAATATAGATAGTTTTGCCTGTAGCTCTTTTTGAAAGCTCGGTTGAGAGCTTCACACGCTGAGCCTCACCGCCAGAAAGAGTAGTTGCAGGCTGTCCGATTTTGATATAGCCAAGACCGACCTCCTGAAGCGTTTTAAGCTTGCGTGCGATTTTGGGGATATGCTCAAAGAATTCTACACCCTCGTCAACGGTCATTTCAAGAACATCGTAAATAGACTTGCCCTTGTAGTGAACCTCAAGAGTTTCACGGTTGTATCTTTTTCCCTTGCAGACCTCACAGGGAACGTAAATATCGGGGAGGAAGTGCATTTCGATTTTAAGGATACCGTCACCCTGACAGGACTCACATCGTCCGCCCTTGACGTTGAAGGAGAAACGACTTCCTGAGTAGCCACGAGCCTTAGCGTCGGCTGTTTTGGCGAAAAGCTCACGTATATCGGTGAAAACTCCCGTATAGGTTGCAGGATTTGAACGCGGAGTTCTACCGATAGGCGACTGGTCGATATTTATAACCTTGTCAAGGTGCTCAATTCCCTCCATACTCTTAAAGGAACCACACTTGATACGTGCACGGTTGAGCTTACAGGCAAGGTGCTTGTAGAGGATTTCGTTTACAAGTGAGGACTTGCCCGAACCCGAAACTCCCGTAACGCAGACAAGCTTTCCAAGAGGGAAATCCACATCAATATTTTTAAGGTTATGCTCGGTAGCGCCCTTTACAGTGAGGAATTTTCCGTTGCCCTCACGACGCTTTTGTGGGATTTCGATTTTCTTTTTACCGCTGAGGTACTGTCCTGTAATGGAGTCCTTGCACTTAAGGAGCTTGTCCACAGTACCTGCAAATACGATATTTCCGCCGTTTACTCCGGCACCCGGACCTATATCCACAACGTAATCGGCAGAAAGCATAGTGTCGTCATCGTGTTCAACAACGATAAGAGTATTTCCCAGGTCACGCAGTCTTTTCAGCGTAGCAATGAGCTTGTCGTTATCACGCTGGTGAAGTCCTATACTTGGCTCATCGAGGATATAGAGAACTCCCATAAGAGAAGAGCCTATCTGCGTAGCAAGGCGGATACGCTGGCTTTCACCGCCTGAAAGCGAGCCTGAGCTTCTTGAAAGAGTAAGGTAATCAAGACCAACGCTTTTAAGGAAGCCGAGACGCTCCTTGATTTCCTTGATAATACGCTCGCCGATGCAGAGCTGTTGCTGAGTAAGCTCCAGAGTATTGAAGAAATCAAGAGCAGAGTTTACAGAAAGAGCAGTAAGCTGGCTGATGTTTAGTCCGCCTACAGTAACGGCAAGGTACTCGTCTTTAAGACGGTTTCCGTGACAGGAAGGACAGTCGATTTCAGTCATACAGGCCTCGATATCGTTTTTGGAGTAATCGCTTGAGGTCTCCTTGTAACGACGCTCAAGGTTATTGATAACGCCTTCAAAGGGAGCGTGGTAGATACCTCCGCCGAAAACAGCCGGCTTTTTCAGAGTAAGAGCCTTGGTACCTGTGCCGTAGAGGAAAAGGTCCAGCGACTCTTTGGGAAGCTCCTTAACAGGCACATCAAGGGGAATATTGTACTCCTTGGCGATAGCGTTATAGTACATATAGGCGAAGGTGCCGTCCTCGATAGTATTCCAGCCCGAAGCCTTGATAGCTCCCTCAAGAATGGAAAGGTCCTTATTGGGAACAATCATTTCGGGGTCAACGCGGGTAAAGACTCCCAGACCTGTACATTTCGGGCAAGCTCCCATAGGATTATTGAACGAGAACATAACAGGCTCAAGCTCGCCTATACTTATGTTATGCTCAGGACAGGCGTAATTCTGTGAGAAGAGTATCTCCTCACCGTCAATAACGTCAACAACAGCAATTCCCGAAGTAAGAGAAAAAACAGTTTCAAGGCTGTCGGTGATACGTGACTGTATACCCTCCTTGATAACGAGTCTGTCAACAACGATTTCGATGTTATGCTTTTTATTTTTGTCAAGCTTGATCTCCTCTGAAAGATCATACATAATGCCATCGCATCTGACACGTACAAAACCGCTTCTTCTTGCAGAGTCAAGCTCTTTGAGGTACTGTCCCTTTCTTCCGTGAACGATAGGAGCAAGAAGCTGAATTCTTGTGCCTTCGGGAAGCTTCATTATCGTGTCAACCATCTGGTCGATAGACTGCTGTGAAATTTCACGTCCGCAGACAGGACAATGGGGTATACCTATACGTGCATAAAGCAGACGAAGGTAGTCATAGATTTCGGTAACAGTTCCAACGGTAGAACGTGGATTTTTAGAGGTAGTTTTCTGGTCGATTGAAATAGCTGGGGAAAGTCCCTCAATGCTGTCCACATCGGGCTTTTCCATTTGACCGAGAAACATTCTTGCGTATGAGGAGAGGCTCTCCACATAGCGTCTCTGACCGTCGGCGTAGATAGTATCGAAGGCGAGAGAGGACTTACCCGAGCCTGAAAGTCCCGTCATAACAACAAGCTTGTCACGAGGAATTTCAAGGTCTATATTTTTAAGGTTGTGCTCACGGGCACCCCTGATAATAATTTTATCTATCATAAATAATCCTTTCCGATACAGGAGCAGTACGTACACATAGGCGAAGCTCCTGTTTATTTTTCACCCTTAAGCTCTCTTATCTTGTCACGCAGATAAGCAGCGTGTTCAAACTCAAGCATTTTGGCTGCATTTTTCATCTCTTCAGTAAGCTTCTCGATAAGAGCATTCTTATCCTTGGCAGAAAGCTTCTTTGCAGAGGACTTCTCCTCGACCTTTTCCTTAGAGGTGATTTCAAGAACATCACGAACCTCTTTGATAATAGTTTTCGGAGTAATTCCGTGCTCTTTGTTATAGGCAATCTGCAGAGCACGTCGTCTTTCTGTTTCATCTATAGCACGCTCCATAGAGCCTGTGATAGAGTCGGCATACATAATAACCTTACCCTCGCTGTTACGTGCTGCACGTCCGATAGTCTGGATAAGAGAGGTTTCGCTTCTGAGGAAGCCCTCCTTATCAGCATCAAGAATAGCGATAAGAGAAACCTCAGGAATATCAAGTCCCTCACGGAGAAGGTTGATTCCCACAAGAACATCGAAAACGCCGTTTCTCAGGTCACGGATAATCTCCATACGCTCTATAGTGTCAATGTCGTGGTGGAGATAACGCACCTTCACACCGATATTTTCGTAGTAGGAGGTAAGGTCCTCTGCCATTTTCTTTGTAAGAGTGGTAACGAGAACACGCTCATTTTTCTCGACTCTCAGGTTGATTTCCGAAAGCAGATCGTCGATTTGTCCCTCTGTGGGCTTGATGATAATTTCGGGGTCAACAAGACCTGTGGGACGGATAACCTGTTCAACGATTATATCGGTTTTTTCACGCTCAATCTGTCCGGGAGTAGCGCTTACGTAGACAGCCTGACTGAGATGCTCGTTAAACTCGTTGAAGTTAAGCGGTCTGTTATCGAAAGCACTGGGAAGTCTGAAGCCGTAATCCACAAGAGTAGTTTTTCTTGCACGGTCGCCTGCAAACATAGCACGCACCTGTGGCAGAGTAACGTGACTTTCGTCAACAATCAGCAGAAAATCCTTCGGGAAATGGTCAAGAAGCGTCATAGGAGTGCTTCCAGGCGGACGTCTTTCAAGAATACGTGAGTAATTCTCAACGCCACTGCAGTAGCCAACCTCACGGAGCATTTCCATATCATAGTGAGTACGCTGTTCAATACGCTGAGCCTCGATAAGCTTGTTATTAGCGGTAAAGAAGGCGATACGCTCAGCAAGCTCCTCATCTATTTCACGAAGAGCGCTTTCTATATTGTCCTCGCTGACAACATAGTGTGAAGCAGGGAAAACAGCAACGTGGGAAAGAGTGCTTTTGATCTCGCCTGTAACAACATTGATTTCGGAAATACGGTCTATTTCATCGCCGAAGAACTCCACACGCACAGCAGTATCGTTTGTACGGGCGGGGAAAATCTCAACTACGTCGCCACGAACACGGAATTTGTTTCGCTCAAAGCTGATATCGTTGCGTTCGTAGCGGATTTTAACAAGCTCGGAAATAAGCTCCTCACGTGATTTCTCCATACCCTGACGTATTGAAACGCACATATTTCTGTATTCTTCGGGAGAGCCGAGAGAGTAAATACAGGAGACGCTGGCAACGATGATAACAT
>SVNM01000002.1 GCA_015066875.1 Ruminococcus sp. | reverse complement strand
TTCTTGTTTCAAGTCTCAGATACACTTTACCAGGACCTGAGAAGCCTTGTAATCGGAAGAAAGTACGACAGTGCGACTCTTGGATACTATAACAAGGGAAAGCATTTTCCACAGTTTATCAATAATGCGGTAAACGGAACGCTTCAGAGCGTAATGCTTCCCGCTATGTCAACAAAACAGGACGACAAAGCCGGTCTTAAGATGTTTATGAGAAACTCCATAAAGGCAAGCGCATATTTGATAACGCCTATAATGGCCGGTCTTGCAGCAACAGCTGAGCCTCTTGTAGTACTGCTTTTAACAGAAAAGTGGCTTCCATGCGTGCCATATCTTCAGATATACTGCTTTACATTTGCCTTTTATCCTGTAAATACCTGTAATCTTCAGGCGATAAACGCAATGGGAAGAAGCGATATTTTCCTGAAACTTGAGGTTATAAAAAAGATTTACGGCATTATCGCTCTTATTATAGCAGTTGTATTCTTTGATTCACCTATAGCAATCGCTCTGACAGGAGCTATTACATCAGTAATCGGTTGTTTTGTCAACGCATTTCCCAATAAAAAGCTGATAGGCTATTCCTATTTCGAACAGATGAAGGATATGGTTCCTTCGCTCATATCATCATTGGTGATGTTTGCGTGCGTACTGCTTATTCAGCTTTTGAATTTACCGTCAATGGTTACGCTTATCATACAGGTAATAACAGGTATAGTAGTCTATGCTGTTATTTCACTTGTTTTCAAGCCTGTGGGATACACAATGCTTAAGGATATGATAACAAATCTGCTGAAGAAAAAGAAATCAGTGTCAAAATAAGATCATAATAAGGTTGGTTAGGAGTATATTTTATGAAAAGATTATTATTGCTTGGCGGATCAAGATATATTCTGCCTGTAATCGAGGCAGCACACAATCTTGGATATTATGTAATTACCTGTGATTATCTGCCTGATAATATTGCCCATAAGTATTCAGATGAGTATTGCAATGTGAGCATTATAGATAAGGACGCTGTTCTTGAAGCAGCAAGAAAGCTTGAAATAGACGGTGTTCTTTCCTTTGCCTGTGATCCGGGTGTTGCTACGGCAGCCTATGTTGCGGAGAAAATGGGACTTCCTCACAGCGGTTCATATGAATCCGTAAGCATTTTACAGAATAAGGGAAAATTCAGAAAATTCCTTGCTGACAACAACTTTACCGTGCCTAATGCAAAGGGATATAAGTCAGTGGAAGAAGCCCTTGGCGATACAGATTACTTTAACTGGCCTGTAATCGTAAAGCCTACAGATTCAGCAGGAAGCAAGGGCGTTACAAAGGTAGATGATCCTTCAAAGCTTAAGGAAAGCATCGAATATGCCCTTTCATTCTCTCACAGCGATGAGTTCATTATTGAGGATTTTCTTGAAAAAACAGGTCATTCTTCAGATACAGACAGCTTTTCCGTTAACGGCGAGCTGAAATTCGTTTCATTTTCGTCACAGCGCTTTGATGAAAACTGTGAAAACCCATATACTCCCTCGGCATACAGCTGGCCGAGTACAATTTCACAGGAGCATCAGGAAGAGCTTAAGGGCGAAATCCAGCGACTTCTTACTCTGCTTGATATGAAAACTTCAATATACAATATCGAGGTAAGAGAGTGTACAAACGGCAAGGCATATATTATGGAGGTTTCTCCACGTGGTGGCGGAAACCGTCTTGCAGAGATGCTTCGCTATGCTACAGGTGTTGACCTTATCACAAATGCAGTACGTGCATCAGTGGGCGACCCTGTGGAAGGCGTTGAGCAGAAGGCCTATAACGGATGTTGGGCAGAAATAATCCTTCACAGCGAAAAGGCGGGAGTCTTTGATTCACTGTGGATTTCAGATGAAATCAGCGAAAATATTATCGAGCGTGATCTCTGGATCGAATCAGGCACAGCTGTGGGCGGATTCTCAGGCGCAAATGAAGCTATCGGAACACTGGTTCTTCGCTTTGATACTCAGGAACAGCTTGACAAGGTCCTCAGCGCTCAGAGCGAGTATGTGAAGGTCGTACTTAAATAAGAGGAGAAGCTATGCGGGAAATCGGCGGTTATCACGTGGCTGTGAAGTGCGCAGATTATCATGCCGTATCAAGAAGCAATGTCGGAGGGAAATAATATGGAACAGGATAACAAAAATTTGCAGAACAAGCGATTGCTTATTCTGGGTAGTACACCAAATCTTGCGGGTGTGGTCCAAACTGCACAGGAAATGGGTATTTATGTTCTTGTAACAGATTTTAAAAAGTTGGAGGAGGCTCCCGCAAAGCAGATCGCTGATGAATATGCGGATATCAGCCTTGCGGATATCGACGCGGTTGTGCAGTATATAAAGGATAAAAAGGTTGACGGTGTTCTTACAGGATTTTCAGATTCATACCTTTCTTATTACAGAGAAATATGCGAAAAAGCAGGACTTCCTTGCTACGGCGACGCTCATACCTTTGATATCGCAACTGATAAGATGTGCTTCCAGCAGGCCTGCGATGGTTCAGGTGTAACTACTATTCCCGGAACAAACGCATATACCTATGAAGAGGCTCTGGCTTTTGCAGGCAAAAACGGCTATCCGCTTATGCTTAAGCCCGCTGACAATGCCGGCTCAAGAGGAGTAATCAAGTGCGAAAGCGAGGCTGAATTGCCTGATGCATATGCATATGCACTTTCCTACTCTCCTTCAAAAAATGTAATCTGTCAGAAATTTATGGCTTGCGACGGCATCGGTATTTCCTACCAGCTGATTGACGGAAAGGCATACCTTTCTTCTATCTGTGACCGCGTAAACTACTATTCGGAAGAGGAAGAATCATATATTACAGGCGATCTGATTTATCCTTCAAAGTATACCGACCGCTATGTCAGAGAAATGGACGAGGCTGTTAAGGAAATGCTGAAGAAAAACGGATTCCGCCACGGAATGTTAAGCCTGCAGTCATTCGTTGATGAAGACGGATTCTATATGTGCGAGATGTGCTATCGTCCAAGTGGCGGACACCACTATCTTCTCATTGACGACCAGAATGGCATCGACAGTCTGAAGCTTCTGATTGAATTTGCCGTTACAGGCAGTGTTAAAGATTATAATGCTGATAATGAGACTCCTTATTTCCCTGAATACTGCGGAATGACACATCTTATAGGCAGACCCGGCGAGGTTGTGGCGGTTTCTGAAGGCTTTGAAGAGCTTGCCAAGCGGGAAGGCGTTATCGAAGTTGTACAGGATATAGTTCCGGGCGGAACTATAGGCAAGGGCGGAACTACATTACAGGTAGTCGGAACAGTATGGTTCAAGGCTCCGGATATTGAGACGCTCTGCCAGCGCGCCAACAGCTTTCCCAAGGTGCTGAGGATTGAAAATGCACAGGGAAAATCGCTTATCAAGACAAGATATTTTACCGAAAGCCGTGCTGTAGATTAACAGAACGCTTACTTTCACGAAACAGGTGTAAATGATATGATAAATGTAACCCGTTCCTCAATGCCTCTTTATGAGGAGTACTGTGAGGAGATCAAAGACTTGTGGGAAAGCCGTTGGCTCACCAATATGGGCGTAAAGCACCGCCGTTTTCAGGCAGAGCTTGAGAGCTATCTCAATGTTCCCCATGTAGCGCTCTATACCAACGGACATTTAGCCCTTGAAAACATACTTGCAGTAATGGAATTTCCGCAGGGAAGCGAAGTGATAACAACTCCATTCACATTTGCTTCTACCACACACGCTATTGTGCGTAACGGACTGATTCCCGTATTCTGCGATATAAATGACGTCGACTATACTATGGACGCTTCAAAAATCGAAGCGCTCATAACAGAAAAAACAGTGGCAATAGTTCCTGTTCACGTTTACGGAAACCTCTGTGATACAGAGGAAATCGAAAGAATTGCAAAGAAGCATAATCTTAAGGTTATATATGATTCGGCTCACGCATTCGGAGTGGTAAAGAACGGCGTAAGCGTTGCTGAATTCGGTGATGCTTCCATGTTCAGCTTCCATGCAACAAAGGTTTTCAATACAATCGAGGGCGGAGCTGTTACCTTTTCAGATGACGCGCTTGAACAGAAGCTTACAGAAATGAGAAACTTCGGCATAAGCGGACAGGAAAGCGTAAGCTATGTAGGCGGAAATGCCAAGATGAGCGAGTTTCAGGCTTCTATGGGAATATGCAACCTCAGACATATAGAAGAAGAAATTGCAAAGCGTCAGAAGGTGGTAGAGCAGTATGTGAAAAGACTTTCAGGCGTAAAGGGCATAAAGCTTTGTCCCGCACAGAAGGGCGTAAAGTCAAACTATGCGTATTTCCCTGTGGTATTTGACGGCTGTGAGTTCGACAGAAACGAAGTATTCAGTGCTCTGGGAGAAAATGACATAATTGCCCGTAAATACTTTTTCCCGCTTACAAACAGCTTTGAGTGCTATCGTGATCTTCCAACAGCGTCAGCAGAAAAAACTCCTGTCGCTGAGTATATTGCAGAGCGAGTTCTTACTCTGCCGTTGTATGCAGATCTTGAAATCAGCGACGTTGACCGTATATGTGATATAATCTTAGATCAGAGGAGGAAATCCTGATGAAAGGCATTATCCTTGCCGGAGGATCCGGTACAAGACTTTATCCATTGACAAAAGTAACTTCAAAACAGCTTCTTCCGGTTTATGATAAGCCGATGATATTCTATCCGCTGTCAACGCTGATGCTTGCCGGCATAAAGGATATCCTTATTATCTCAACTCCTGTTGATACACCCCGCTTCAGAGACCTTCTGGGTGATGGAAGCAGTATGGGAATCAACCTGTCATATGCAGTACAGCCCAGTCCCGACGGACTTGCCCAGGCATTTCTCATAGGCGAGGAATTTATCGGTGATGATTCCTGTGCGATGATTCTGGGCGATAACATATTCTATGGCGGTTGGTTCAGCAAGAATCTCAGAGACGCTGTGGCAAATGCGGAAAACGGCAAGGCAACAATTTTCGGATACTATGTCAAGGATCCCGAAAGATTCGGAATAGTTGAATTCAACGAGTCAAGAGATGTTGTTTCTGTTGAGGAAAAGCCTGCTCAGCCAAAGTCAAATTACGCAATAACAGGTCTTTATTTCTATCCTGCCGGAGTAAGCGAAAAGGCAAAGACTGTCAAGCCTTCAGCAAGAGGCGAGCTTGAAATTACCGACCTTAACAGAATATATCTTGAAGAGGACGCATTGAAGGTTCAGATACTGGGCAGAGGCTTTGCGTGGCTCGATACGGGTACAATGGAAAGCCTTATGGAAGCTTCTTCATTTGTACAGACAGTTCAGAACAGACAGGGCGTTGTGATTTCTTCACCTGAGGAAATAGCCTATCATAAAAAATGGATAACACACGACCAGCTTATTGAAACAGCCGAAAATTACGGCAAATCGCCCTATGGCGAATATCTGAAGCAGGTTGCCGAAGATAGATTTTTATTATAATTGGAGTGATATTATGACGATTATCGTAACCGGAGGAGCCGGATTTATTGGTTCAAATTTTGTATTCCATATGCTTGATACATATCCCGAATATCGTATAGTATGTCTTGATAAGCTTACATATGCAGGTAATCTTTCCACACTTGAGCCTGTAATGGAGAATCCCAACTTCAGATTTGTAAAGCTTGATATCTGCGACAGAGAAGGCGTGTATAAGCTTTTTGAAGAGGAAAAGCCTGATATTATCGTCAACTTTGCGGCAGAATCCCACGTTGACCGTTCTATTGAGGACCCTGAAATATTCCTTCGCACAAATATTCTCGGAACTCAGGTTCTTATGGACGCTTGTCGTAAGTACGGAATCCAGCGCTATCATCAGGTTTCAACTGATGAGGTTTACGGTGATCTTCCCCTTGACAGACCTGACCTGTTCTTTACAGAGGATACACCTATCCACACAAGCAGTCCGTACAGCTCATCAAAGGCAGGCGCAGATCTGCTTGTAATGGCATATTACAGAACATACGGGCTTCCTGTGACAATTTCAAGATGTTCAAACAACTATGGTCCGTACCACTTCCCTGAAAAGCTGATCCCCCTTATGATAGCAAATGCGCTTGCAGATAAGGCTCTGCCCGTTTACGGCGAGGGACTTAACGTGCGTGACTGGCTTTATGTAGAGGATCACTGCCGTGCAATCGACCTTATTATCCATAAGGGCAAGGTCGGCGAGGTTTATAACGTCGGCGGACACAACGAAATGAAAAACATTGATATAGTAAAGCTCATCTGTAAGGAGCTTGGAAAGCCTGAGTCTCTCATTACCTTTGTGGCAGACCGTAAGGGACACGATATGCGTTATGCAATTGACCCTACAAAGATTCACAACGAGCTTGGCTGGCTTCCTGAAACAAAATTTGCCGACGGCATTAAAAAGACTATTCAGTGGTATCTTGATAACAAGGAGTGGTGGGAGACTATCATTTCAGGCGATTATCAGAACTATTACGAAAAGATGTATGGCAACAAGTAAGCCTGTAATGTAAGACAGGGTTTAAATAAAATTCAAATAAGAGGAAAAAACAATGAAAGCATTGATATTATGTGCAGGCAGACCGCAGGAATATCTTGTAAAGGTTCTGAAAGAGCGCGGATACACGGTTCTTGTGGCAGACAGAAATCCCAAGGCTCCCGCAGCGGTTGTAGCAGATAAATTCTATTCGGTATCAACTCTTGATATAGAAGGAATAAGAAAGATTGCCGTAGATGAAAAGGTAGACTTTATAATTTCCGTTTGTGCCGATCAGATGCTTCTGGTGGCTGCTCAGATTTGTGAGGAGCTTGGCCTTCCTTGCTATATTGATTACGAAACAGCAAAAAATGTTTCCAGCAAGGAGTATATGAAGCGTATTTTTGTAGAGAACAACGTTCCTACAGCAAAGCATATCGTCCGTACAGAGCTTACCGCAGAGGATATCGCAGGAATGACATACCCTATGATCGTAAAGCCTGTAGACTGCTACAGCTCAAGAGGTGTAAAGCGTGTTGAAAACGAGGCAGAGCTTCTTACAGCATTTGAAAACGCAGTGACTTTAAGCCGTACAGGCAATGCAATTGTTGAGGAGTTCATCGGCGGAGAAGAATACAGCGTTGACTACTATATCGAAAACGGCGAGGCAAAGCTTCTCTGTGCACGAGTTCTTGATAAAATTCCCGATTACGATGGCTTTGTAATCTGTCGCGGAAGATATCCTTCGGAATTGTCTGAAGAAATGGAAAAGCGTGTGACATATGTGGGACAGCAGATTGCAGACGCTTTCGGTCTTAAGGATACACCTATGCTTATTCAGATGAAAATAGACGGCGAGCGTATCAACGTAATAGAGTTCTGTGCAAGAACAGGCGGAGGAATCAAATATCGTCTTATGCCCGTAGTTTCGGGATTTGATGTTGTAAAGGCTGTTGCAGACCTTACAATCGGCGAAAAGCCAAAGTGCGAGGTAAATCGTTTCGGCGGATACATCATTGATGAGTTCATTTACTGCAACAAGGGCGTTCTTGATCACGTTGAAGGCTTTGAGGAGCTTCTTGAAGAGGGCATCATCGATCACTATGAGATATATAAGCCACAGGGCTTTGAGTTTGGTCAGGCTTCATGCAGTGGCGACAGAGTAGCTTACTTCTCAGTCAAGGCCGATACAAAGCAGGAGCTTGTAAGACTTCATACACTTGCGGGATCACGCGTCAAGGCTGTCAGCACTGAGGGAATTGACCTTATCAGACACGACATAATAACTCTTGACTGAAAAAACAGTGAAAAATCTGTCATAATTAGTTGAAAATGATACTTGACAAGGTGCTTGATAGTATGATATAATAACCCCGTTGCGTATGTTTGGAATACTGCGGTATTTCGTGAAGTACGCTTTGTTATGGTCATATTGTCACAGATACCTTGAAAAATGGTGAGGTAATATGAATCTCAAACAATTCAAATATGTGCTGTTGCTGTCACAGATAGGCACCTTTTCAGGCGCTGCAGAGGCTTTGAATATTTCTCAGCCTTCTTTAAGCCAGTATATAAAGAATATCGAAAAGCAGATTGGTATGCCGTTGTTTGAAAGAGCAAACGGCGAGGTGAGACTGACAGATGCAGGGCAGATTTACATAGATGCAGGGCGGAAAATTCTTGACCTTGAGCATCAGATGGCTAATCAGCTGAGCGATATTTCTCATTACAGGGGCGGAACGATCTCAATAGGAATTTCACCCTACCGAAGCGTTCATTTTATGCCGGGTGTGCTGAAAAAGTTTGATCAGCTGTATCCGGGGATAAAGCTTGTTGTAAAGGAGCGTTCGGGAAAAGAGCTTATAAAATCTGCTGAGCGCGGAGAGTTTGACATATGCATTATAGCGCTTCCTGTTGATGATGAGAAATTTTCTGTTATTCCCATACACAGGGAAGAAATTGTTATAGCGGTCAACCGAAGCAGTGAGCTTTGTGCAAAGCTTTCAAGAGAAGCGGTTTTTGATCCTGCAAGAAGATATCCCATAGTTGATATAAATCTTATAAATAATGAATGGTTTGCAATGCTCAGCGAATATATGCCCATGCGTGAGGTTACAGACAGCCTTCTTAATCGCAACAGGGTGTGTATCCGTGAGAAAATCGAGGTAAGCAGTAATGAAGCTCTGCTTTCAATAGTAGATTCAGGTGTGTGTGCTTCGCTTGTTCCATCGGGGCTGACCAATCAGGCAAATCTTCAGACAGCTTTCTTCTCAATAAAGCAGGAGGTTGCCTTTCGTGATATTGCTGTAATATACAGAAAAAAGCAGTATCTTTCAAAACCAATAGAGGATCTTATCGGAATGTTTAAGGCTTTGAATTAAAGCCTTAAATTTCCGCAGAGATATAATCAAAACATTATAACGTGCGTAAGGAGGAAATTAAAATGCCAATGTCAATCATTTACTTAATCGTAATGCTTGTTGTTATCTGCGTTTGGTTTATTCTTCTTAAGAGACCAATCTGGGAATCAATGGGCGTATCCTTCATCGTTCTTGTTGCCGTAACAGGTACATGGAACCACATCGGCGACTATATCGATGCAGGACTCACAACTTCACTGCTTTATTCAATGGTGGTATTTATCTGTATGTCAGGTCTTATGACAAAGACAAAGATCATCGACGGAGCGGTAAACCTTATTCTTGCCCTTCTGGGTAAGCTTCCGGGAGGCGCAGGCTATGCAGCTGTTGTTGCATCAGGCTTTATGGGCGCCCTTTCAGGTTCAGGCCCCGGTAACGTAATGTCAACAGGCGTAATCACAATCAAGGCAATGAAGGAATCAGGCTATCCCCCTGAGCTTGCTGCAAACGTAGAAAGTAACGCAAGCTATCTTGGAAATATGATTCCTCCTTCATCAAATATCGTGGCAGCTCTGGGAGCTCTTACAGCATTCTGGGCAGCACAGGGCGTAGAAGACACAATGTCAATCGGCTCATTCTGGGTAGTGTGCTGGGGATGTTCACTCTGGTTTATCTTATCAAAGCTCCTCACAGTATTCATTTTCTGCAAGTACTATAAGATAAAGCCTATGGAAGCAGACAAAATTCCTAACATCAAGACAACTTTCAAGGAAAACTGGCAGGGACTTCTCCTTCCTGTAATCATTCTTGCTCCTTTTATGGTTGACTTCTTCTTCAATAACGCAACAGCTTTCCCTGAGATGGCAATTTTCGTTGACCGTCTTGGCAAGGCAGGCGCAAAGAGCTATTCAAGCTCGCTTCTGTTCTTCGTAGCAGGTATTGCAGCAATTTATGCGGTAATAGTAATGCTCTTCAAGGACAAGTCTAAGGTTTCATTCAATAATCTTGTAAAGATGATGAGTGGCAGTGCAAAGGGTATTGCAACAACAGTAGGTACATGTCTCTTTGGTTATATGATCGGTGCAATGTTTGCTGATATCGACGCTACAACAGAGCTCGGCTTATTCCTTGAAGACCTTAATATGGGCAAGTTAGGTCTTGCATTTGTAATTCCCCTTATCACTTGCTTTATGGGAATGGTTATCCCCGGATCATCACTGGTATCAATTTTCGGTTCACTGTTTATCAGCCTCTTCTATGCACAGGGCGTAGATCCTGTACTTGTTGCAGCAATGCTTCCTTGCTTCTGCGGAGTAATGTGCGGTATCACACCTCCTCTTGCGCTTGGTATGTATGCAGGTATGTCAATTGCAGAGTCTGATCCCGGAAAGACAATCAAAAACGACTTATGGTGGGTAGCAGGACAGTATTTCCTTGAAGTAATTGTACTTCTTGGCTGGCTCCCGATCATCGGATTATAAGGAGGTTGCACGATATGAACGTTTGTAAGAAAATTGCATCTGTACTTGAATATATCATTGGTATTGCACTTCTGATCTGCCTTTTCGTGGGCGGTCTGGGATTCTTTGGCTATATGGCAGCATTTATCATCGGCGGAGATACAGCTGCTGAGATGTGCACATGGCTGAAGGAAGAGTTTTACGCAAATTTAATCAAGCTTTCAACATATACAACACTTGCATCATTCCTTCTTATTTACTTAAGAGGCGAGGCGAACTGGGTAAATCCCATTAAGTACTGGGGCGGAAAGCTGAAAAAAGAAAACAAGGCTGAAAACAAGTAAGTCTTTTGTAAAATCAGACAAAAGCCGGGCAGAGATGTCCGGCTTGATTTTTATTACAGCCGGGTATCAAGGAAATAACAGGAACAGAAAAGTGAATAAAATACCGGTTGATAATAGGCTGTTGTGCTTGACAATGTGCCTGATAGTGTGGTATAATAAAACAGTATGGAATATCTTTTTGCATAAGCCGAAATAAAAGCATATTGTTCAGCATATGCTGTTTATAAAACGCTTCATTGTGATTTGAAAACAAGGGCTTAATGCAGTGAAAAAAGATGTTTTGAAGTGCTGAATTAATCTTAATAAAGGATATGATATAATTATGTGCGGAATTGTGGGCTTTACAGGAAACAATCAGGCAGCACCTATTCTTCTTAACGGTCTGTCAAAACTTGAGTACAGAGGTTATGACTCGGCAGGTATCGCTGTAAGAGACGGCGAAAATGATGCTGAAATTATAAAGGCAAAGGGTAAGCTGAAAGAGCTTGCCGAAAAAACAAATCAGGGACAGAGCGTTAAGGGAAGCTGTGGTATAGGCCATACACGCTGGGCTACTCACGGCGAGCCTTCTGTTCTTAATGCGCACCCCCATGCAAGCGATGACGAAAACGTTATCGGTGTGCATAACGGTATTATCGAGAATTATCAGGAGCTTAAGGAAAAGCTTTCAAAGGGCGGATATACATTCAACTCTCAGACAGATACAGAGGTTGCTATCAAGCTTGTTGATTACTACTACAAGAAGTACAGTCTTGGTCCTGTCGACGCTATCGCGCGTGCTATGTACCGTATCCGCGGTTCATATGCCCTCTGCCTTATGTTCAAGGACTATGCAGGCGAGATTTATACTGCACGTAAGGAAAGCCCCATGATCATCGGTATTGCAAACGGTGAAACATACGTTGCTTCAGATGTTCCCGCGATCCTTAAGTATGCAAGAAGCGTTTACTATATCGGAAATATGGAAATTGCTAAGCTTGAAAAGGGCAAGGCTACTTTCTATAATATCGACAGAGAGGAAATCGAAAAGCCTCTTACAGAAATCGAATGGGACGCAGAAGCTGCGGAAAAGGGTGGCTATGAGCACTTTATGCTCAAGGAAATTCACGAACAGCCTGAGGTGATCAAGAATACAATCAACTCTGTTGTAAAGAATGATACAATTACTTTCCACGAAATCGGAATGACAGATGAGGAAATGCAGAATGTAAGCCAGATTTACATTGTAGCCTGCGGTTCAGCTTACCACGTGGGAATGGCTGCACAGTATGTTATCGAAGAGCTTACAAGTATTCCTGTCCGTGTAGAGCTTGCTTCAGAGTTCCGCTACAGAAAAATGAAGCTTGTCAAGAACAGCCTTATGATAGTGATCAGCCAGTCAGGTGAGACTGCTGATACTCTTGCTGCTCTCAGAGAAGCAAAGAACAACGGAATCAAGACAATGGGTATTGTAAATGTTGTCGGCTCTTCAATCGCAAGAGAAGCTGATAATGTGTTCTATACTCTTGCAGGTCCTGAAATCTCTGTTGCAACAACAAAGGCTTACAGCTGTCAGCTTGTTGCAAGCTATCTGCTGGCTATGAAGTTTGCAAAGGCAAGAAATGAAATCTCAGAGGAACGCTTTGCACAGCTCCTCAATGAAATACAGACACTTCCCGGTAAGGTTGAGAAAATCCTTGAGGATAAGGAAAGAATGCAGTGGTATGCAAATAAGCTCAATACTGTAAACGACGCTTTCTTTATCGGCAGAGGTATCGACTACGCTATCAGCCTTGAAGGAAGCCTTAAAATGAAGGAAATCAGCTATATTCACTCAGAAGCTTACGCTGCTGGTGAGCTCAAGCACGGTCCTATCAGCCTTATTGAGGACGGCACTGTTGTAATCGGTGTAAGCACTCAGCCTTACCTTTACGAGAAAACAGTAAGCAATATGGTAGAGGTTAAGAGCCGTGGAGCTAATCTCTTCGGTCTTACTACATACGGAAACTATGCAATGGAGGATACTGCTGACTTTACAGTGTATGTTCCCGATACAGATCCTCTGTTTACAGGAAGTCTTTCGGTAATTCCGCTTCAGCTTCTGGGATACTATGTATCCGTTGCAAGAGGCTATGATGTAGATAAGCCGAGAAATCTTGCCAAGAGTGTAACTGTAGAATAAAACTGCGGAACACTGAACATAATTCGATGAAAGGAAAGAATTATGAAGGCTATAATACAGAACTTTAAATTCAGAAAAATTGCTCTTGCAATTGCAGATGCGTTTATTATCGCAATTTCTTCTATGATGACCGGATATATGGTGGGCGAAAGCCGTAAGGTTATCGGAATTTCAGTTGTTATCAGTACAATATGCTGTCTGCTGGCGTTGTTTGTGTGCGGAGCATACAGCAAGCTCTGGAGATATTTCAAGTCAAAAGATTACCTTTCCTGTGTGTATGGCGTATTGATAGGAATGTCATTAAGCTGTGTCATATATGCAGTTGTGGTTGATAAGGTCTATCTTAAATACAGTATTATCCACGCTGTAATAAGTATAATCGGAATATGCCTTTTCCGTTATCTTTTCAAGACGACCTTCATCAAGCTTACCAAAACAGGCGAGATGAGCA
Source organism: Ruminococcus sp. (assembly GCA_015066875.1). Lineage (GTDB taxonomy): Bacteria > Bacillota > Clostridia > Oscillospirales > Ruminococcaceae > Ruminococcus. Next base: position 74,603 of record SVNM01000002.1, on the reverse strand, counting down.
ACTGCAAGCGTACAATGTTCATCGGTGGCGGTAAGGCTGCACAGATGATGCTTAAGGAAATCCACAATGCACGTGCCTCGGTTTATGAGGAGGAAAAGGAAGCTGCAATCTATAATCCCGTCTGTATTATTGATGACGATGACGCTAAGATAGGCACTACTATCGAAGGCGTACTCGTTGTGGGAAAAACACAGGAAATCGACAAGTACGTAAAGGAATATAAAATCGACCAGATTATTTTCGCAATTCCTTCCTGTCTTGAAGAAGAGCGTCAGCGTATTCTTAACCTCTGCTCAGCTACAAAGGTGGCAGTGAAGATAATCCCCTTTATCAGCAACCTTCTTCTCGATGCGGAAGAGCCTACACTTATCAATCAGATACGTGATATCAAGGTTGAGGACCTTCTCGGACGTGAGCCTATTAAGTTCGATAACCGCGATATCAAGAACTTTATCAACGGTAAGGTGTGTATGGTTACAGGCGGAGGCGGTTCTATCGGTTCTGAGCTTGTACGTCAGATTGCCAAGTATAATCCCGAACAGGTTATTATCGTTGATATCTACGAGAATAACGCATATGAGATTCAGCAGGAGCTCCTTATGGAGTACAGCGGTGAGCTTAACCTTGTGACGCTTATCGCTTCTGTACGCGATTACTACAGAATAAATCAGATTATGGAGCGCTATAAGCCTCAGATAGTTTTCCACGCAGCAGCACATAAGCACGTTCCGCTGATGGAGGTTTCACCGATGGAAGCTATCAAGAATAATATCATCGGTACATTTAATGTGGCTACTCTTGCTCAGTATCACGAGGTAGAGCGTTTTGTAATGATTTCTACCGATAAGGCTGTTAATCCCACAAACGTTATGGGAGCTTCAAAGCGTTGCTGTGAAATGATCGTACAGTATCTCTCTCAGCAGAAAGAGGGCAAGACAGAGTTTGTAACAACAAGATTTGGTAACGTTCTTGGCTCAAACGGCTCGGTAATCCCGCTTTTCAAGCGTCAGATAGAGCAGGGCAAGCCTGTTACAGTTACTCACCCTGATATCATCAGATACTTTATGACAATCCCTGAAGCAGTAAGCCTTGTTATGGAGGCTGCCGCTATCGCTCAGGGCGGTGAGATCTTCGTCCTTGATATGGGACAGCCTGTTCGTATTGTTGCTCTTGCGGAAAATCTTATCCGTATGTACGGAAAGGTTCCTTATAAAGATGTTCCCATTGAATTTACAGGTCTGAGACCCGGTGAGAAAATCAAGGAGGAGCTTCTTATGAATGAGGAGGGACTTGAAAAGACCTCCAACAAGCTCATTTACATAGGCAAGCAGATTGATATTGATGAGTCAACCTTTGCTGAAAAGCTTTCGTATCTCCGCGATGTAGCGTCAAAAAATGACGAAAAGCTGGCAATAAAGGCACTTCACGATATCGTTCCCACCTTTGTGACTCCCGAAGAGTTCAACAGCAAGGTTATGGTTACTGCGTAAAGTAAAATTCCCGGTTGTCTTTAAGGGTACTATCCATATAGAATTATTTACGTGAATTATTGAGGGAAACCCTTTTGAAAAAGGGTTATCCCTCAAACTCCTTTCCTAAAACTTTCAAGTTTTAATTTAAGCCCCATAGGGTACACACAGAGAAATACTTGGATTTCTTTTTTGCTTGTTGTGTGTACCCTATGGGGCTTAAATTAGACTCAAAAGTCTTTGTAGGGGGTGTGGGGGGCAAACTTTCTTCAGAAAGGTTCCCCCACTAAATATACATAATACTTCTATACGGATACTCTCCTTAAGATAACCGGGTTTTGTTTTGCAAAGTCGCCTTGACAAAAGTATGGCAATATGATAAAATCGGAGTAGATGTGGCGGAGTCTCCGCAGAAAAAAATTTAAACGGAAAAGATAGTTGCTATGAATGGAAAAATAATTGTAATTGAAGGCCTTGACGGAAGCGGAAAGGCTACACAAAGCGCATTGCTTTTTGATAAGCTTATCGAAGAGGGAAAAAACGTGCAGAAGGTTTCGTTTCCCGATTATGAAAGCGACTCTTCAGCGCTTATAAAAATGTATCTTAAGGGAGATTTCGGTAGCAGTGCCGATTCGGTAAATCCATATGCTGCGTCAAGCTTTTATGCAGTTGACAGATACGCAAGCTATAAAAGCAAGTGGGCAGAGTTTTACGAAAACGGCGGGGTTGTCATCTGCGACCGATATACAACCTCAAATGCAATCCACCAGTGCTCAAAGCTTGCGGAAAACCAGAGGGAAGGCTTCCTGAAGTGGCTTTTTTCCTATGAGTATGAGCTTCTCGGAATTCCTGCACCCGATGCGGTGATTTACCTTCGTGTAGATCCCGAAATGGGACAGAAGCTTATGAGCAAGCGTTATTCGGGGGACGAAAGCCGTAAGGATATCCACGAAGCCGACCTTGATTATCTTATGCGTTCAAGAATTACAGCAGATTACTGCGCAGAGTATCTCGGCTGGAAAACTGTAGAGTGCATCGAGGGCGAGTCTATGAGAAGTGCAGAGGATATCTCACAGGAGGTACGCCGTCTGATTGGTGATATATTATAAAAAAAGCTGACCGTTAACGTTGGTACTCTTAATAGGAGAATATATGTATTTAGTGGGGGAACCTTTCTGAAGAAAGTTTATGCCTGACAGGCACCCGTCCCCTCTGTCAGCTTCGCTGACATCTCCCCACACTGTGGGGAGTCACCCACACCCCTACAAAGACTTTTGAGTCTAATTTAAGCCCCATAGGGTACACACGGAGAAATTTTTAAATTTCTTCTTTACTTGATGTGTGCACCCTATGGGGCTTAAATTAAAACTTGAAAGTTTTAGGAAAGGAGTTTGAGGAAAACACTTTTTCAAAAGGGTTTTCCTCAATAAACGTATAAATTCTCCTGTTAGAGCATCGCTGTTAAGCGTCAGCTTTTATTATGCTGTATACTTTTCCGCTGAACGCACTGATTAGCGGTTACAACGCGGAAAACAGTTGTAACGAGGATAATTCCCAGCGCAAGGGCAGAGGCGAGCTTAAGGGTGCTTGATGCTTTGCCAACGAACATATTGAAGTCGCTTTCAAAGGCATAGGACATGGTATAGTAAAGCGAGCCTCCCGGAATAAGAGGAATAAGCGATGTTGTGATAACAGGTGTTGCGGGAGTCTTGAGGATACGTGCGATAATCTCGGAATAAAGTGAGATAATGGCAGAAATCATAAAATATCGTACAGGCTCATCAGCAACAGGAGTTTCCATAATCAGTGAAAGAACCGAAGCCATAAGTCCGCCGAAAGCAGAAGCGTAAAGCTTTTTTCCGTGCATATTGAACAGGATACCGAAGCAGAGTGAACCGCTCAGTCCTGCGATGATTTTAATAATTTCAGCGTAGGTCATAACTGAGCACCTCCTGTAAGGAATACCACAGCAAAGTATCCCGCAGTGATTGCAAGAGCAGTAATTACTGCCTCAATAGTACGAAGAAGTCCCGCCATACTGTCGCCCACAAGAAGATCTCTCAGAGCATTGGTGATACCGATACCGGGAACAAGAGTCATAATATTGCCGATGATAATTCTGTCAACAGCGGGCACCAGATCAATCCCGAAGGCGATATAAGCTACAGCCGAGGCTAAAAATGCAGAGATAAACTTAGCGAAAATTTTGCTGTTTATGGATTTGTCACAGGCAAGAATAACAAGTCTGATAAGCACACCCGACAGAAATGATACCACAGTTTCAGCAATACCGCCTCCTACAGACAAGGTGAAAATTCCCGAAATAAGAGCATAGCAGAGAAATTCAAGCCACAGAGGATATTTCAGACAGCAGGGGATTTTATCAAGCTCAGTCTTGATTTCCTCAGCAGAAAGCCTTTCACTGCATATTTTCCTTGAAAGCTCGTTAAGACGGTGGAGCTTTTCAAAATCAGTACCCGTATCTGTAATACGTCTTGTCTGAGTATATGAATTGCCGTCCTTATCGTGAACGGTTACCACCATACTGCTTGTAATGATAAAAACATCGGTACGTTCTGCGTTATATGCGCTGAAAATACGCTTGAGACTATCCTCGACTCTGTGAACCTCACCGCCGTTTATAAGCATCTGCTCGCCAAGGTCCATAACGCTGTCAAGCAGTTTATTCATATAATTCCACCTCCGAAAAACAGGTTAACTTTATTATACAGAAAAAATAAGTACAAGTCAATTACAGTGCGGGCATAAATCTTAGTTGAAATTTTGGCGAAGATATGATATATTTATTTTAAGTGAAAATCTGTGAAGGTGGGAGCTATGGTGAAAAAGACAACATTAAAAAATATAGTGCTTACGTTTCTGATTACAAGCACAGCATTTCTTACAAGTCTGGGAATATACTTTGTTTTAGATAACCGCACACTTATTCCCTCGGTATTTGTGCTGGGAGTATTCCTTGTTTCGTCGTTTACAGAGGGTTATATATACGGAATTATCGCATCGGTTGTCAGTGTTCTTGCGGTGAATTTTGCCTTTGACTTTCCGTATTTCAGCTTTTGCTTTACTGCTACTGAAAATATTGTTTCTGCGGTAATAATGATAGTGGTAGCTCTTGTTACGGGAGTTCTCACAACAGGACTGCGTGACAGGGCTTTTATCAAGGCGGAAAGCGAAAAGGAAAGTATGCGTGCAAATTTACTGCGTGCCGTATCACACGATATGAGAACGCCCCTTACGACCATATACGGCTCAAGCTCTACTATAATAGATAATTACGACAGCCTTTCAGATGAGCAGAAAATCAGGCTTCTGTGCGGAATAAAGGAAGATTCTGAGTGGCTTACGGGAATGGTTGAAAATCTACTTTCAGTAACAAGGCTTGACAGCGGTAATGTAGAGCTTAACAAGACTCCCATAGTGCTTGACGAGCTTGTTGACGCTGTATTGAGAAAATTCAGCGGAAATTTCCCGCAGATACCCGTAAAGCTTGAAATGCCCGATGACTTTGTTATTGTGCCTATGGACCCGCTTCTTATACAGCAGGTGATATTCAACATTCTCAATAATGCCATAAACCACGCGCAGGGAATGACCGAGATATTATTCAAGGTCTGGGTTGAGGAGAAAAAGGCTGTGTTTGAAATTTCAGATAACGGCTGTGGAATAGCTCCCGAAAGGCTTAAGGGGATATTCACGGGAATTCACGGAAGCAGTACAGCTCCTACAGATACAAAGCGCAACAGCGGAATAGGACTTTCTGTCTGTGCTACAATTATAAAGGCTCACGGCGGAGAGATAACAGCAAAAAACAAGCGAGGTGGCGGAGCAGTGTTCCGATTTACCCTTGATATTGAGGAGGCGGATTGTTTATGAGTAATAAATACAAAATTCTTCTGATAGAAGATGAGGAAAATATACGCACATTTGTCTGCACTCTTCTTGAAACGGGCGAGTTCAGTGTTATTACCGCAGACAGCTGTAAAAACGGAAAGATGATGTTCCTTTCCCATAATCCCGATCTTGTGGTGCTTGATCTGGGACTTCCCGATGGCGACGGAATGGAAATTCTCAGAGATATAAGAAAAACCTCATCGGTGCCCGTCATAATTCTTTCTGCAAGAAACGATGAATACGATAAGGTAAGAGCTCTTGACGGCGGAGCAAACGACTACGTAACAAAGCCCTTTGGTTCGGCAGAGTTTTCTGCACGTGTAAGGTCTGCTCTGAGAAATACACGCAGATCCGTACAGAACAGTACCTTTACCACAGGCGGACTTACAATAGATTACGACGCAAGAACCGTAACCATAGACGGAAAGGAAATAAAGCTCACCCAGACAGAGTACAATATAATCGCCCTGCTTTCTCAGCACTGCGGAAAGGTAATGACATATACCGCAATAGTATCGGCAATATGGGGCTATAACGATATGGGAAGCGTAAAGAAGCTTCAGGTGAATATGGCGAATATCCGCAAAAAGATAGGCTCGGTGCCGGGCGGAAGCAATTACATAGCAAACGAGCTTGGCGTGGGATATAAGATGAATTTTTCAGACAAATGATTAATATTATGAGCGTCCGTGAAAAACAGCACGGACGCTTTTTCTTTACCGCATCTTTACCCGCTTTGTGCTATAATGTTAAAGGTTTGAAAAAACAATGTAAATTTTGAAAGGAAGAAAGTTATGACAATATTCGATGCCTTAAGTCTTGTGGGAGGCTTATGTCTCTTTTTGTTCGGAATGAACGTTATGGGCCAGGCGCTTGAAAGAAGCGCAGGCGGAAAACTGAGAGATATTCTCGGCAAGCTTACCAAAAACAAAGCAACAGGATTTCTTACAGGTCTTGGCGTAACAGCCGTAATCCAGAGCTCATCTGCTACAACAGTAATGGTAGTAGGCTTTGTAAACTCTGGAATTATGACTTTAAAACAGGCAATTAACGTAATTATGGGAGCAAACGTTGGTACAACAGTAACAGCGTGGATTTTAAGTCTTGGCGGAATTGACAGCGACAATCCCGTTGTACAGCTTTTGAAGCCCACATCGTTTACCCCTGTACTTGCACTTATCGGTATTATTTTCTATATGTTCTGCAAGGACAGCAAGAAAAACGATATCGGAACAATCCTTCTCGGTTTCGCAACACTTATGTTCGGTATGGACGCTATGTCAGGTGCTGTAGCGGGACTTCGCGATGTTCCTGAATTCACAAATCTCTTTGTAATGTTCACAAACCCTGTCCTCGGCGTGCTTGCAGGTGCAGTACTCACAGCAATTATCCAGTCAAGCTCGGCTTCAGTAGGTATTCTTCAGGCGCTTGCAGTTACAGGCTGTGTAACCTACGGTGCAACTATCCCGATTATTATGGGACAGAATATCGGAACTTGTGTTACTGCCCTTCTTTCATCTGTAGGAGCAAACAAAAACGCAAGACGTGCAGCTTTAGTACATCTTTCATTCAACGTTGTGGGAACAGTAGTATGGCTTATAGTATTCAGCATTGTAAAGGCAGTAATTAATCCTGCACTTCTCGGTGAATCTGCAACGCTTTTCGGAATAGCTGTATGTCATTCAATATTCAATGTGCTTTGTACAGCGCTTCTCCTTCCTATGTCAGGACTTCTTGAGAAAATTGCATACAAGCTTATTCCTGAAACAGATTCAGCTGAAAAAGCTGTTGTGCTCGACGAAAGACTTCTTGCAACGCCTCCCATCGCTCTCGGACGTTGCAACGAGATAGTAAACGAAATGGGAACTTTAGCTATAGACGGACTTAAAACAAGCCTTGAAATGCTTGATAACTACGATGACGAAAAGGCATCTGAAATCAGAGAAATCGAGAATAAAACCGATCATTACGAGGATATCATAGGTTCCTTCCTTGTAAAGCTCGGCAGATACCGTGCTACAGAAAGCGACGCTCTTGAATCAACAAAGCTGTTCAAGATGATAGGCGATTTTGAAAGAATTTCAGACCACAGCGTAAACATTATCGAGTCTGCCGAAGAGCTGAGAATGAAGGATATTGTCTTTACAGCAGAAGCTCAGAAGGAATTTGACGTAATGGTAAAGGCTGTCAAGGAGATAATCGACCTTACACAGAAGGCATTTGCCGAAAACGACTTTGAATCCGCATACTGCGTAGAGCCTCTTGAGCAGGTTATCGACGATATCAAGGAGCGTCTCAGAACAAACCATATTGTAAGACTTCAGCAGGGTAACTGCTCTATTGAAGCGGGCTTTGTATGGTCAGACCTTCTCCACAATCTTGAGCGTATTTCCGACCACTGTTCAAATATTGCGGGCTGTGTAATCGAATCAGCACACAACGATATCAATCTTCACGAGGGACTTCGTGATATCCGTAACGACAGCACAGAATACTTTGATAAGTACAGAAGCTACTCAGCACAGTATGCAATCAGCAACAAGCTTGCATAATCGCATAACGGATACATTAATAAGCAGAAAAAGCCGTATTCTCCACATAACAGTGAGAATACGGCTTTTAATTATTATATAGGCTCTGCCATAATTTTTTCAGAGTCTTTATTGCGAAGGGCGATAACAGCTCCGCGGATAAGAAAGGCGGAAAGGTCGCCGGAAAAGCTTTTCATCATACAGGTAACACAGGTGCCTTCGATAAGACCGAGGGAAGAAAGACGATTTCTCATTTTCACATCGTCGGAAAGTCTGCGGACAATGCATTTTCCGCCCTCTGTAAGCGAACTGAGGGAACATAAATCTTTCATATAATAGCTCCGTAGAAAAAATATCTGATACCATATTATATGAAAACGGCAGAGCTTATGTTACTGCTGGCGGAAGCCGTCAAAGAAGGTGCCTGTTTCGGTGGTAATGCCATTGCTGTCGCCGTGTATGATAATTCTGCAGATACGCACGTTTTCAAGCTCACCGAAGGACATAACATCAGAAAGGTCCTCGCCGTTGTAGCCTGAGTACTTTACATAACAGCACTTGCTTGCTCTTGAGGAATACTTGCTTCTGTAATCAAGAGCCTGAGAGGGATTGTAAAGAAACTGCATATCGAGCTCGAAAAATTTGTGGCGGACTATGTTATGGGCAAGAGCTGACTGATTTTCAAGGTAATATACACCGAAATCCCCGTTGATATCAGACATATGAAAATGGCTGAGAAGCGCTTTGTACTCTTCATCAACGCCCGATTCAATGATATTGTCATCAGTGTAGGTGAAGCTTGCGGGCGACTGCTCATCGGTAATTCTCACGCAGTTTGTACCTCTTATGTAGGGATAAATCCCTGTAAGCTTACAGGAAAGGTTTACAATTCCGTCCCACATAGTTGAGTTATTCCTGATGTAGATATAACTGCTTGTGTCGGAATTATCCTCGTGAGTCACAAAGGGAAGGGCATAGTAGCCGTCCATAAGAGTGTTGACGGAGATATTATCCACAAGACCGGGCTCAATCTGATTCTGGCAAAGCTGAGAGGTAAAGCCTCTTGAAGAAAGGGAAACGAAGCTTCCCGCCTCATTGCGTGAGAGTCTTGCAGAGTCAAGCAGACCGTGATGAATAAGCTTTTCACCGGCATAAAAAAGCACCTGAGCGATATCGGAAAGGTCCGCGTTTTCAGCCATAAAACGTGCATTGAGCAAAGTATAGGCAAGGTACATCTCTTTCCTGAAGGTAAAGGAAAGGATATTGTTTTCGGTTATCTGAGAGCCGTCGGTTTTAATAAGAACAAGCCTGACGTTCATATCAGCTCACCTCTTTTTCGTGGGCAGTATCGGAAGTAAGCAGAGTTATTGTAGCATAGATGTAATCGTCACCCTTATCCTCGGCAATGAAGTTTTCCACACTGCACTGATTAAAGACGAGTCCACGGTACTCTACATTGCATTTACCTCCCGCAGACTGAAAGCTGTCGGTTTTGAGGATAATTCTAAGTGGCTGATAAACGTCGATAATTCTGCCCTTTACAGTGATTTTAAGAGCTCTTCTTGCAGATGACGAGATAACCGTATCACCGTTTACCGTAGACTGCTGAGAGAAATCAGCTGTGCCCTCAGCCCTGAAGCTTTCGCAGTACATAACGAAATCTCCCACACGCACGGGATATGCCTTTCTGAGAGTTACCGAGTCGTAATTCTGGGCGGTCATATTACACATCGCTCCTTTCGATACGTGAAATGCCTGAAACGGAAAGCTGAATTTTCATAACAAGGCGGTTTATGTTGGAGTCATACTTCATTGAAACTCCCCTGAGAGCACTTGTAAGCGAGCCAAGCTTGTCCATAAGAGGAAGAAGCTTTGAATCGAAATAATCGTAAAGCTCTGCAAGAGAAGACGTACAGGGAGCAATCACAGAAAGCTCTGCTACAGCCTTATAGGGAAGGAAAATGCTAAGGTCTGAAAAAATAGGCGAAGCAGTTTCAAAGCTGTCAACGGAAACCACGATATAGCGTGATTCCTTCTTGCTTATGGGAATATTGTCAAAGGCAGTGTAAACGCTGTTAACTCCGAAAGATGAAAGAGATGAACTTATCTGATTGAGTATATCCTTAATCATAAACTTAAACCTCCTCTGCGTCATACGCTTGCGTGTCAGAGCTGATAAACACAAAATCCGAGGTTTTCAGAAGACTTCTGCAAACTGTCATATAGTCTTTCACAAGGTCACAGGCATATTTAAGAGCTCCGCTGTCTTTTTTCACAGCAGAGATATTTCCTGCATAGGTGGACTGAGTGTAGCCTCGTGCAGATTCAATCTGAGCAAATCGGTAATTTGCCACAGAAGCGCAGAGAAACTCGATACGGCTGTCTGAAGCGTACTTGGGCGAAGCAAGCATATCAGTTGTCTCCCTTACGGCGAAGTTCAGAATGGGCAGATACTTTTCCGTATCCTCAAGGCCTGTAAAAAGAGCAAAAAGAGCCTTTACAGCTTCAAAATTCATATAGAAAGCACCTCCTATTTCATTGAAAAAGCGTCCTGTGAGCCGTTGTCAGAGCTGTTTACTCCCGAATAGAGCTGTATCTCACAGGAAACGCCGTTAAGCTTTTCCTCAAAGGACTTTTTCATTGCTATAAGCTGTTTTGTTGTGAGATTTTCTGCGGATATCACGGCTGTATCAGAGGCAGTTTTTCCTCCGGCAAAAAAAGCAAGACGGCAGATATCGCGTCTGAGCTCATCATTGCACGCCTTGATATCGGCAACAGCGTCAGAGGAGGGCGAAGCAGACTGAACATTCTCGTCAAAGCTGAGCTTCTTTGTAACTCCGGCAGAAATCTGAGCGGGCACAGCAACAAAGCTCCACTCATAAGCGTCGGTGATGTTATCGAGAATGGTGTGGCAAAGCTTTCCGTTATAGGTCTTGCCTTTAACGTGAGCACAGCCTGTTTTTGTCTTGTCACAGCCACAGACTGAGCAGATTTTTCTTGAAGCTGAACAGGAAATGCTTACCTCTTTCTTAATTCCGCCGTCGATTTCAGCAATAAGCGAGCGGTTTTCATCAGTTCTCACCATATAGACAGAAGCCTTGAGATACTTGTAGGGCTTGCCGTTTTTAGTTGTGCGTGAGTCATCTGTAACAAGCTCAGTATCGAAAATTCTTGCATTCTGGTTAGAAGCCCTGGGATCGTGGTCTGAAATGCCTGTTTTGCCGATAAAAAGCTTCTGAAGCTGGCTTAAGGCTTCATCTGAGAAACATTCACAGTCGCGGTCTGTTTCGTTATCGCAGAGCACAACGCTGAAAATATAGACCTCATCGGCAGTAAGGGGACGGCGTGTTAACCTGTTGATTTTTTCAAGCTGATTGTTGATCATAAAAACCTCCTAAAAAATGGCAGAAGGAGCATTGAAGCTCCTTCGCCGTAATCAAGAATAATATCAGGCAGTGATTTCAAGCACCTTGACAGCGTCAGGAGTAAGCTTTCTGAAACCGCAGGTGATAGAAACAGTGATCTGGTCAAGCTGGCGGTCGATGAGCTTATCAGTCTCCATAACAAGGTCAGAGCTTGTGATGAACTCAAGGGCAAAGTTTCTGTCGATACCGATAATCTTGTTGTCATCGGCAGAAGAGGTCTTTACAAGCTCACAGCCGAAGGGAAGCATAAGCTTGCCGTCCTTATCGGCAGTAGTATCCGAAAGCTGTTCCATAGCAATAATATTTGAAGCAACTGCGGGAGATACGATAATTGTGTTCATATCAAAGCAGTTGAACTCGCCGTAAAGCTTTGCAAGGTCAGCGTAGGTAAGAGAAGCTGTTGTGATTGAAGCTGTATCGCCTGCAAGGATTTCAACAGCCTTTTTAGTTACTGAAGAGGCAAGTTTTACGCCGATGCTTCTGAGCATAACTCCGAAAACGTCAAGTCTCTGCTGACGTACAGCTTCGTATGAAGCGCTGATAAGTCTGCCGTACTTGGCAAGCACAGTAGCGGTATCGCTTTCTCTTACTGAAGCAGAGGGCAGAACTGAGCCTTCCTGAGAAGTAATATACTCTGCGCTGTCATCAAGAGTACAGCCAAGATACTGTCCACAGCCACAGACGGTCTTTACTGCGCATACAGAAGACATAACTGTCTCATCAAAGCCCTTTCTGATATTGCGGGCGATGAATTCGGGGAAGAGTACGGCAGATTCTGTTGAAGAGAAGAATTTTTCAACGCGGTCACACTCAGGGCCTGAAATTCTGATGTTGAAGCGCTTAAGCTGACGCTCATAGGCATCAAGCTTTTCAAGAGGTGTTCCGCAGTAAGCAGAAGAGGGGTCAAGCTCTTCAAGAGCTGAAGTAAAGCTTTTACCGCTGAGATTATAAAGTCCTTTTTCAAGTCTGATTTCGTTATACATAAAAATATCCTCCATAAAAAATTAATCGTTGTTTTCTTCTGAAACGCCCGCAAGACGCATTTCGATTTCCCTTGCCTGAGCGTTTTTAAGACGAGCATCTGCAAGAGCCTGTTCGTCCTGAAGATTGATGTTATCCCACTCAACACGGCAAACAGCGTTGTAGCCTCTTGAGCAGAGGTAGGCGTTGCCTATATCACGGATAACGGGTGTGAGAATTCGTCTGTAGTATTCAAGCTCTGTGGTGAGAATATCCGCCTGCTGTGAGGACATTCTTTCGGTAGAGCTCCAGCTGAGACCAAGCAGAAAAGGTGGTATCGAAAGCTTGGCAATAAGCTGTTCAAGAAGCTGACGAACGGGAATATTTGTATCAAACATCTGGTTTTCGGCACCGATAACCTTGATGTCGATATCTCCCACAGCAATAAAGTCCTTAACCTGTCCGTACTTGGCACAGTTCATACCGTCAGACCACTCACGGGCAATCTGCAGAGCACGCTCCTTAGAGGCAGTAACATCACCCACATCACCTGAGGGGCGGTAGGTTACGGCATAGCGCACATTGCCTGCACGGTCAAAATTCTGACCGATACAGCGGTAAATCTTCATAAGAATACCGCTGAGTGCGGGAAGTCCGCGAAGCACTGAATGTCCGCCTGTAAGGGAAGAATAGAGAATTCTCTCAGGGTGTCTGATTTCCGAGTATGAGCCGTCGCTCTGCTTTACACAGTAACGGCGGACAAAGGGATTTTTCCCTGTGACAATCTTAACGTTGGTGGGATTTCCAGTGTAAATTCCGGCGATGCATCTGCCCTGAATATCGGGTACAAGCTCAGCAACAGCGCTTCCGTAGGTAAGAAGATTATCAAGAAAGCAATCTGCAAAAGCGTTTATAGACTTGCCTGTATTGCCAACAGGAACTTCGGAAAGGAACGTATCCAGCTGGCTCTGATATTTTTCGTCAGAGCAGATTACACGGAAGCCTCCTGTAAGGCGGACGATTTTCATAAGAGAAGCGTCGATAATGGGCACAGAGTACCTCAGCCTGTCGTAGAGCTCCATTTCAAAAGACTCGGCAGAGGCAGGAAGAGAGAATTCATCACTGCATGAGCGTTGAGCTCCGTAAAGCTCAGGCGCATAAATTGTCTGAGACTTTTTTGCAACAGAGCCGTTTTTTTCTTTTTTTCTGAAAAGCTTCATTTTTCCTCCTTAATAAGAGAATTGAACAGTAGTTATCTTATAGTGGTTATCTTGAAACTGAAAGTGCAAAAAATCCGTCATCGGATTTGTCTGAAAGCATTTCCGAAACGAAATACCGCATATCGTCCATAGCGTGATCGTTTTCCTTAACGGGAAAGTCGCCTGCTGATTTTTCATTCCAGCGGTACAGTGAAAACTCTCTTAAAATATCGGTGCAGGAATCTGAAATCATAAGCTGATTCTGCTTTAAAACGGCACACACACGTCTGATACCCGTAACAACATCGTTATCTGCCTTAACGACTCTGAATTTCCCGTGTCTGCGGATACACTCGATAAAGCTTGAGGCGGAAGGGTCTACAATGACTTTTTCGATTGAAAGACCGTCTGCAAGCTTTTTCAGAGCCGAATAATGCTCCTCATCAGTGCGTGAAATACCTTCACGTCTTGAGGAATAGTAGTATTCACGTATGCGGTGCCATTTTCCGTTGCTATAGCCCCATAAGCCGAAGGAAGAGGGATTTACCGTACCGTAATCACAGGAAATGACATACCTTTCACAGCTGATATCTCCCGAAAAAACGTGGCTTTCACGATTGAACATTGGGTAGACGATACCTTCTGACGCAGTCCATCTGCCCAGCACAAACCTTTCGTAGAAGGCTCCTGAATAGAGTCTCTTGTATCGGTTTTTCAGCTTTTGCGACAGCGAAGGGTTGTCCTCCATAGTAAAGTGGAGGTAAAGGGCACGCTTTTGCTCAGCCTTTCTGATCCACTCTGTGTAGAACCAGTGTGCGGGATTATCGGGATTGCAGTTGAACCACAGCTTTGAACCGTTTACCGAGCATCTTGCCAGAGCCTGTTCTACGAAGGAGCGTGGCATAAGAGCAACTTCGTCAAGGAAAACTCCCGAAAGAGTAATGCCCTGAATAAGCGAAGCCGAGCCCTCGTCCTTGCCACCGAACAGATAAAAGCGGTTGGTCCTTCCCAGCAGAGTAATGTCGATATAGCTTCGGCTAACCTTTTCACAGCAGGTAAACCCCAGCTCTGAAAGCATACTCATAAGGGGAGTAACAACGTTTCTTCTCAGCGAGGTTACGGTTTTTCCGCACATAGCGAAGGTACTGCCGTTGAAGGATACCGAAGCCCAGAAGACAAATCCCAGCGACATTGAAAGAGTTTTACCGCTTCTTACGGCTCCGTCGCAGATTATAGCGTCATAGCCCTGATATTCGGGCTTAGACCACCAGTTCATAGTGAGCTTCTGCTTATCCGAAAGCCTTTTAATCTTCAAAGAAATCAGCCTCCCTTGCGGGATTGTCGGTAAGAGCCTCAATGAGAGAAACTGCACTGTCACGATCTGAGTAAGAGTTTTCCAGCTCAAAGAGCTTTTCCAGAGCCTTCTGTCTGTCGAAGAATTTTACCTCGACGCCTCCGCCCTTGACACGTTTGATTTCCGAAACGTTGAACAGGTCAAGCCCGGCAATTACGTCAGCGGGAGGAAGCTCGTCTGCAAAAACAAGGTAAACAGCGTCACAGCAGTTGCCGAAAGCCAGTCGCTTGAGCCCCGCAGTGACATTTCCGCCGTCTGAAAGAGCACCTCTCAGCCGTGAAATCAGTCTTTGGCAGGAAGCAGAGCGAAGGCAGTCGATACCGTCGAGCAGAGCTGTAGACTTGTCAAAGCCTGCCCTTACAGAAGCCTCGGCAACATTTCCAAGAAGAACGTAATTACAGCAGAAGGCTTTTCTTTTCTGCTGGAGAGTGTTATCTGACATAAAAAAGACCTCCTTTTGGTTCTTAGCGGATAACTACCGTTCACAAGAGCTCAAAAAAGAGGCGTCGTTCAACCGAAAGCGGTTGAATAAGAAAAAAATAAATTTCAGATTTGTATAGTTGCACAAAAACAATGTGAAGTCTTTGTTATAAACAGCAAAAAATAAACTCCCATAAGGGAGCTTAAACACTTTTATTATTGATATGAAGAGGTAATTCCAAGATATTCTTCAAGAGTAAGACCGCTGTTGTAAACCTTAGTTGCGGTATCCACACCGAGATAGCGGATATGCCAGGGCTCGTACTTATAGCCTGTGATATGCTCCTTGCCCTTGGGATAGCGGATAATAAAGCCATATTCGTGAGCGTGCACTGCAAGCCATTCAGCTTCGGGAGTTCCTGCAAAGGAGTCGTCGATAGAGTTTACATCAATGGCAAGACCTGTCTGATGTTCGGAATGTCCCGGACGAGCCGAAAAGGTATCAGCAGTATCACTTCCGTAGATGCTGGAATAGTTATTGTAGATACGTTTCTGATAATCGTAGTCACGATATCCCGACGCCAGCCAAATATTGAGCCCCTCTGCTGCGGCAGCAGCAGAAAGGGCGTTGAATTGTGATTCAGTTGTTTTGTCAAGTCCGGGAGCATAATCAGCCGGAAGAGCATATGTCTTGTTGGCGATTAAAATTCCGTTTATATAGGTAAGCTCAGCAGATGAAGCTGAAGGAGCCTCGGTAGTGTCAGCGTTGGTGGGAGTCTCAGAAGTCTGGGCAATTCCACCTGTTTCGCCGTAAACAGTAACCTTGACCTCAGCATAGATTGCGGGATTATTTTCTGATGTAACGGTAACAAAACAGCTTCCGGGAGAAACGCCTGTAATGTTTCCTATATGGTCTACAGTAGCGATAGTGGGATCAGAGCTTACCCAGATCTCGCCCTTTTCTGTAGAAGAAGCGGGAGTCATTGTAACCCAGGGCATATCCTTTTCACCCACCTGAACTTCAACAGAGTACTTATCGAGGGTAAGACCTGTAATAGTATTGGGGTCGTTGGGATCTGCGGTAACTACGGGAACAGTAGTTGTAGTTGTGGTTGTGGTAGTAATTGTGGTTGTGGTAGTTGTAGTAACCGAAGGCTTTGTATCGCCCTTGTCATCGTCATTTTTCGAGCAGGCATTACAGATAAGAGCTATACCTACAATTAATAGGATAAGTATTACGGCAAGAGCTGTAAGCTGTCGTCTGCGAGCCATTTTTCTGGTGACTCTTTTTCTTGGTCTGCGGTTGTAATAATTGCTGTCCATTCTGAATTCCTCTCTTTTTATTTGGTATTCGGGAGAAAACTCTCCTACAGAATAATTATAACACATTACCGCATAAAAGTCACGTATTTTTTAATTTTTTTGCATATGTAACATATTATCAGTATATTTTTTGGTGACATTGCCAAGCCTGGAGCTGACGGCATAAAAAAGGCAGACGATTATGCATCGTCCGTCAAGGTGTGATTATTTCTTTGTAACAGCCTCTCTGATCATTCTTGCTATCTGGGTAACTGCAAAGGGAACAAATGCAAGACCGAGAACCTGAAGAGCATTTGTCATTGTGAAAGCACTGTCGATGTTCATAAAGCCGTGAAGGGGAGTAATAAACAGCGCACAGGCAAGGAAGCCTGCACCTGCGAGGAAAGCTCCGACAGAGAACATATTGGTTGTAAAGCCAAGCTTAGCAAGAGAATACTTACCTCTGCTGTCAAATCCCTCAAAGAGACGTGCAAGACAAAGAACAGCAAAAGCCATAGTACTTGCAAGAGTTCCGGAAACCTGATTGCCTATCATAAATGCGATCATTACACAGACAGCGATAACGATACTGTGGAAGAGGATATAAACGCCTGTTTCCTTATTGAGGATAGATTCGTTTGATGAACGTGGCTTTTCATTCATAACACCGGGTTGCATAGGCTCCATACAAAGGGCAAGAGCGGGAAGCGAGTCGGTAAGAAGGTTGATGAAGAGAAGATGTACAGGAGTAAAGGGCAGTGGCAGATTGAAGAAAGTAGTAATAAGAACCACGATAATTGCAGCAGTATTTCCTGCGAGCAGGAACTTTATAGCGTTTTTGATATTACCGTAGATACAGCGTCCGTTAGCAACAGCCTTAACAATGGTAGCAAAGTTGTCGTCGGCAAGTATCATAGAAGCAGCGTCCTTTGAAACCTCGGTACCTGTGATACCCATAGCAACACCGATATCAGCCTTTTTAAGTGCGGGAGCGTCGTTTACACCGTCACCTGTCATAGCAACTACCTTGTTTTTCTGTTGCCACAGGTCAACAATTCTGATTTTATGAACAGGAGAAACTCTTGCGTAAACAGAGATCTGTTCAAGCTGAGCAGAAAGCTCTTCATCTGAAATAGCGTCGAGCTCGGTACCGTCAAGGCACTTGTCGCCTTCCTTGAAGATACCGATTTCCTTAGCGATAGCCATAGCGGTAAGCTTGTGGTCGCCTGTGATCATAATAGGCTTGATGCCTGCGGAGATACAGTCTGCAACGGCAGTCTTGCTTTCCTCACGGGGAGGATCGGTCATAGCGACAAGACCTACATAAGCGTAATCGCACTCGTCCTCAAGAGTTATAGCAGAGTCTATTAAGGATTTTCTTTGCAAAAGCCAGAACACGCATACCGTTTTCGGAATATTCAAGGTTTGCCTTTCTGATTTCTTCAAGATCCTCAGGATTGATAGGACGGATATCCTCATCCTCAACGACATATCTGAGTCTGGGCAGAAGCACGTCCATAGCGCCCTTGGTGTAAGCGGTACGCTCAGAACCGAACATATGCACGGTAGTCATAAGCTTTCTGTCGCTGTCGAAGGGAATTTCGTCGATACGAGGATTTTCTGTACGGATTTTATTATATTCAGCTTCGGTAAGGTAAGCTGAAAGAGCAGTTTCTGTAGGATCTCCCAGCCAGCCGTTTTCAGACATAGCGGCATCGTTACAGAGTGCCATAGCCAGCTTAAGCTCCTGAGTAGCCTTGAAGGTGGGAGCTGTTGTATCACGTACAGTCATTTTATTCTGTGTGAGAGTACCTGTCTTGTCTGAGCAGATAATTGAAACACAGCCCAGTCCCTCAACAGCCTTAAGGTCCTTGATAATAGCCTTCTGCCTGGACATTTTCTGTGTACCGATAGCAAGGGATATAGTAATAATAGAGCTGAGAGCTTCTGGAATAGCTGCAACAGCAAGAGCGATAGCAAACATAAGAGCATCGTCCAAAGCCTGTCCGTTGATAAATTTTGTAAGCAGAAAAACAACGATACAAATTCCTATAATAACGAAGGAAAGAATTTTGCTGAACTGATTGAGGCTTGCCTGAAGCGGAGTGGTCTTTTTCTTGGCATTCTGCATAAGTGAGGCAATTTTACCAATCTCGGTATCCATACCAACGCCTGTAACAGCAACAACGCCTCGTCCGTTGGAGATATTAGAGCCTGAGTAAATCATATTCACTCTGTCACCGAGAGGTAACTCTTCTTTGTCGATTTTTTCTGTGGATTTGAGAATGTTAAGTGACTCACCTGTAAGAGCACTTTCGTTTACCTGAAGAGAAGCAGACTCAAGGATACGTCCGTCAGCAGAGGCAACGTTTCCGGCTTCGATGAGAAGAATATCGCCTACAACGACCTCAGAAGCGGGGATTTCAACCTGCTGACCGTTTCTGATTACTCTTGCATTGGGCGAGCTCATAGCTTTAAGGCTTGCCAGAGACTTCTGAGCCTTAACGTGCTGTACAGTACCGAGGATAGCGTTCATAGTGATAACCACAAGGATAACAATGGCACTTTCGGCGTTATCGGTAAGCATAGAGATAATTGACGCGATGATAAGGATAATTACGAGAAGGTCTGCAAACTGTTCAAGAAAAACCTTGAAAATGCTTTTGGGCTTTTCTTCGGCAATTACATTTGCGCCGTGTTTTTCACGGCTTTCTGTTACCTGAGCGTCACTGAGACCGTTTTCACGAGAGGTTCCCAGTGCTTCAAGAACAGTTTTTTCGTCCTGATTAAAATAATTCATAAGAGCACTCCGTTTCTGTTCTCACGGAAAGAGAACTGCGTTTTCCGGCAACGCCAGCCGTAATGAGCCGGGACAGTAGCAAAAAGAGCAACAAAAAAAGACCTTTATTGCACAAAAAAGTGCAATAAAAGTCTTGCTTAAGGCAAAAACCTCTGTCCGCCCGACAGTCTCCGATGACTGCGTGTATTGACGAAACGGACACTCTGCAGAAAATCCGCAGTAAAGCTACTCCCCTTTATTACCTATATTTTAGCATTAAAACAGTGTAAAGTCAATAATTCCGCTGAAAGCCTGCTGTAGAATTATGTGACCTGTAAAAAAGAAATTTTAGTGAAAAGCAACTAAAAAGCAGTGTGATTAATGTCAAAAATCAACAATAAAGGCTCTGTTTTGCATAATGAATAAATATCACAGAAAAATTATGCTTGAAAAATATAACTAATCGTGCTATAATGACGGAGTAAAAATAATTATGGAGGGTTACATATATGAAAAAATTACTTGCACTTATACTTTCACTTTCACTTATGACTGTCTGTGCTACAGGCTGTGGCGATAAGAAGGAGTCTGATAAGGAGGATACAAAGTCAAGCAGTGTTTCTGAAAAGGAAGACGATGAAGAGGAAACGACTGAAGAGGACGAAGAAGAGACAACTGAGGAAGAAGAGGAAGAAGAAACTACTGAAGATGAGGAAGAAGAGCCTACAGAAGAGGATACAGATTCCGATGAGCCCGCTGATGTTGAAATCGATCCTGACGACATTACAAATGTTGAAGCAGGAACAATTGATGATGCTCTCGTAGGAAACTGGTACAGCGATGAAATGGGCTTCAGCTTCACCTTCGACGATGACGGCATTATGGGCGTTTCAATGGATTACTCATCAATTATGTATTTTGAGGGTATGAATCTTGTAATGTCAGGCGTTGAAATTCCTGTTGAGTATGACGGCGAGGTTGTTTCAGTAAATGTTGAGGGAGCAACTGCAGAAGAGTCAATGTTCGTAATGGAAATGGAAAGAACAGGCGATGCTGACGAGTCAACACTTGACGGCGAGTACGTTCTTACAGGCGGAATGCTTTATGACGAGCTTTCAGCAATGTTCTCAGACGGTATGGCAGGTGCAGAAACAACAATCGTTCTTGACGGCACAGCATTCATTATCGAGTATGATATGTGCGAATATGCAGCAGACGGAAAGAATATTGAGATTTTTGCAGGTGATTCACCTCTGTTCTCTGATATGGACGAAGATTCTGCAGTATGCGGTTACGTAATTTCAGGCGACACACTTACAATGGCTGATGAAACAGGCGACGTTGTAGAGCTTACAAGAGAATAATTCATAAGCAGAAAAAAGTGCGGTTCAGGGAAGTTCCTCCTTGAACCGCTTATTTTTATATAAAAAAGTATCCCCGCCTCTGTACGAGACGGGGACTTATCATATCTGCAGGATTTGCGCCTTCCTTGCAGAACGACTTTTTATTGAGTATCAGGAGAAATTAGTCCTGACCGTAAAGTGTAACGAGTCTTGTAAGGTAATCGTATCTGTCCTTAGCATTCTCAACAGCGTCGTTGAAGAGAGCCTCAGCTCTTTCAGGATTCTGTCTTGCAAGAGCATTGTAACGAACTTCACCCATAAGGAAGTTCTTATACTCGTCAGTATTAGGAGCCTTGGAATCGAGTGTGAAAGGATTCTTACCCTCTTCCTTAAGAGCAGGATTGTATCTGTAGAGGTGCCAGTATCCGGCCTCAACAGCCTTCTTCTCTTCTGCCTGAGCAGTAGCCATACCGGTCTTGATACCGTGGTTGATACAAGGAGCGTAAGCGATGATGATTGAAGGACCATCATAAGCCTCAGCCTCTGCAAATGCCTTGATACACTGGTTCATATTAGCACCCATAGCAACGTGAGCAACGTAAACATAGCCATAGCTCATAGCGATGCCGGCGAGATCCTTCTTCTTAACAGCCTTACCAGCAGCAGCGAACTGAGCGATAGCACCTGTAGGAGTTGACTTAGAAGCCTGTCCACCTGTATTTGAGTAAACCTCAGTATCGAATACGAGAACGTTTACATTCTTACCTGAAGCGAGAACGTGGTCGAGACCGCCGAAGCCGATATCGTAAGCCCAGCCGTCACCACCGAAGATCCACTGTGACTTCTTGCTGAGGAAGTCCTTGTCAGCGAGGATAGCCTTAGCATCGTCGCATCCGCAAGCTTCGAGAGCAGCAACAAGCTTATCAGTAGCAGCACCGTTGAGTGAGCCGTTGTTGTAAGTATCGAAATACTCAGCGATAGCAGCCTTTACGTCTGCATTTTCAGCCTTTTCACCGAGAGCCTTAACCTTTTCAGCAACTCTTGTTCTGAGAGTCTGAGTAGCGAGGTACATACCGTAACCGAACTCAGCGTTATCCTCGAAGAGTGAGTTAGACCAAGCAGGACCCTGACCTCTCTTATTGAATGTATAAGGAGTTGAAGGAGCAGATCCACCCCAGATTGAAGAACAACCTGTAGCGTTAGCGATGTACATTCTCTCACCGAAGAGCTGAGTAACGAGCTTAGCGTAAGGTGTTTCACCACAACCTGCACAAGCGCCTGAGAATTCGAGGAGGGGCTGTCTGAACTGTGAGCCCTTAACTGTATCAGCCTTGAACTTAGCAGCAACCTCAGCCTTTTCGTCGATAGTAGTACCGTAAGCAAATACCTTCTGCTGATCCATCTGAGAAGCGATAGGCTTCATAACGAGAGCCTTCTCCTTAGCGGGACAAACGTTAGCACAAACGCCACAGCCTGTACAATCGAGAGTAGAAACAGTCATCATATACTTAAGGCCGTTCATAGCGGGCTTGAAGTCAACGATCTTAGCGTCAGCAGGAGCATTAGCAGCCTCTTCTTCTGTAAGAGCAACAGGTCTGATTACAGCGTGAGGACAAACGTAAGCACACTGGTTACACTGGATACAATTTGCAGGAATCCACTCAGGAACGTCAACAGCGATACCTCTCTTTTCGAAAGCAGCAGAGCCCTGGGGGAATGTACCGTCAGCCATATCTACGAAAGTAGAAACGGGGAGAGTATCACCCTTCTGAGCGTTGCAGGGGATCTGAATGTTATTAACGTAATCCTGAAGAGTCTTGTTATCGTTAGTAACAGCAGCCATACCCATCTGAGTATCCTCAGCGTCAGCCCATGAAGCGGGGATATCGATCTTAACGATGTTCTGGTGACCGGCGTCGATAGCATTCCAGTTCTTTTCAACGATATCCTGACCCTTCTTGCTGTAAGAAGCCTCAGCAGCGTCCTTCATGTACTTGAGAGCGTCCTCAAAGGGAATGATGTTAGCGAGCTTGAAGAAAGCAGACTGGAGAATTGTGTTGATTCTTGTGCCCATACCTGTTTCCTTACCGAGCTTAACGCCATCGATAGTATAGAAATTGATATTATTCTTAGCGAGATATCTCTTAACCTGGCCGGGGAGATTAGCCTCAAGACCTTCCATATCCCAGATTGTATTGAGGAGGAAAGTACCGCCGGGCTTGATATCTGAAACCATATCGTACTTGTCGATATAGCTCTGGTTGTGACAAGCAACGAAGTCAGCCTTGTTGATAAGGTAAGTTGACTTGATAGGTGTCTTACCGAAACGGAGGTGTGAGATTGTTACACCGCCTGACTTCTTTGAGTCATATGCAAAGTAAGCCTGAGCGTAGAGGTCTGTGTGGTCGCCGATGATCTTGATAGAGTTCTTGTTAGCACCAACAGTACCGTCTGAACCGAGACCCCAGAACTTACAAGCAGTAGTGCCTGCAGGAGCAGTATCGGGGTTTTCGCCAAGGTCGAGTGAAAGGTTAGTAACATCGTCCTTGATACCGATAGTAAATCTCTTCTTTGTCTCGTTCTTGAATACAGCAACGATCTGAGCGGGAACAGTGTCCTTAGAACCGAGACCGTATCTGCCTGAGAATACAGGAGTATTATTGAACTTAGTATCCTTAAGAGCAGCAACAACGTCGAGGTAGAGAGGCTCGCCGAGTGAGCCGGGCTCCTTTGTTCTGTCGAGAACAGAAATTCTCTTTACGCTGTCGGGGATAGCTTCAACGAGCTTATCAGCAACGAAAGGTCTGTAGAGACGAACCTTAACGAGACCGTACTTACCGCCGTTAGCGTTGAGGTAATCGATAGTCTCTTCGATAGTATCGTTAACAGAACCCATAGCGATGATAACGTGCTCTGCATCAGTAGCACCGTAGTAGTTGAAGAGCTTGTAGTCAGTACCGATAAGGTCGTTAACCTTGTTCATATAGTCTTCAACAACAGCAGGAAGAGCATCATAGTACTTATTGCAAGCCTCACGAGCCTGGAAGAAGATGTCGGGGTTCTGAGCTGTACCACGGAGAACAGGGTGCTCAGGATTAAGAGCGTTGTCTCTGAAAGCCTTTACAGCGTCCATATCGATGAGTGACTTAAGATCCTCATCAGCCCATGTTTCGATCTTCTGGATTTCGTGTGATGTACGGAAACCGTCGAAGAAGTGAAGGAAAGGAACCCTACCCTTGATAGTAGAAAGGTGAGCAACAGCACCGAGATCCATAACCTCCTGGGGGTTAGAAGAACAGAGCATAGCGTAACCTGTCTGACGGCAAGCGTAGATATCAGAGTGATCGCCGAAGATGTTAAGAGCGTGTGAAGAAACGCATCTTGCAGAAACGTGAATTACGTTAGGAACGAGCTCGCCTGCGATCTTGTACATATTAGGGATCATAAGGAGAAGTCCCTGTGAAGCAGTGTAAGTAGTAGTAAGAGCACCTGCTGAGATAGAGCCGTGAACAGTACCTGCAGCACCGGCCTCAGACTGCATCTCTACAACAGTAACGGGATCGCCGAACAGGTTCTTCTTGTTCTTAGCAGACCACTGGTCAGTAACTTCAGCCATAACTGAAGAAGGTGTGATGGGGTAAATAGCAGCAAGGTCAGTAAAGGGATATGAAGCCCAAGCAGCTGCGTTGTTACCATCCATGGTTTTCATTTTTCTTTTGATTGCCATTGGAAAAATCCTCCTAAAAAATTTGATTAGGGGTTATATAGAGTCCTTGTGCCACAGACGTTCATAAAGAGCGGATAAACGGCATAACAGGACGCACATAACTTCACCTATTATAATAACACAAATCAAATGTTTTGTAAATACCTTTTTTGTAAAAAATCACGTATATTCCCCGTCAGGCGGTACATAAATTTGTTTATTAGTAAGTACTTACAGAGAAAAGGAAGATATAGGGTGTTTTGCAATAATTAAGCACATTAATTAAAGCTATGCGAAAAAGCAAAAACGATGCAATTAATTGTATATAATAGGAAAAAAGCCTTGGGAATAATTGTACAAAACGACAGAAATTTATGAAAAGCGGTAAAATTTTGTTGATTTGGCTTGACTTGAATCGCGAAATTATGTATAATAACTGTAGTGTTAAATACTCTTTATGTATTAAACACTCGTTTTGTTGTCTCCTTTCTTTTGTTCTACACATATTTATTTTGTTTTATTTTTCTGGAAAAGCAGAGCTTACGGCTCTGCTATTTTTTTGAATAAATCCGCTTGCGTGGCAGAAAATAACTGCGGAGGCGGTAAAATGAATGTAACACCTGAAATGTACAGCGAAATGACAAAAAAGGCTTCGCCTAAATCAAATTCAAAGGTGAATATTCCTGTGGCTTTTCTTGTGGGCGGAGCAATATGCACACTGGGACAGCTTCTTATGATTTTCTTTGAAAAGCTGGGAGCTGAACAGAATTCGGCTTCTGCGTGGACGTCGATTATTCTTGTGGGATTAAGCTCGCTTTTCACGGGGCTGGGACTCTACGAAAAGCTTGCCAAACACGCGGGAGCAGGAACATTGGTGCCTATAACAGGCTTTTCCAATGCCATAAGCTCATCAGCTATAGAAGCTCAGTCTGAGGGACTGATTACCGGCGTGGGTGCTAAAATCTTCACCATTGCAGGACCTGTGATACTCTACGGTTGCTCTGCGTCAGTAATTTACGGAATGATTTACTGGGCAACTCACGTGCTTCAATAAAAGAAAAAAGGACCGCTAAGGGGGCTGTCCATATAGAAGTATTTACGTGAATTATTGAGGGAAACCCTTTTGAAAAAGGGTTATCCCTCAAACTCCTTTCCTAAAACTTTCAAGTTTTAATTTAAGCCCCATAGGGTACACACACCAAGTAAAGAAGAAATTTAATTATTTCTCCGTGTGTACCCTATGGGGCTTAAATTAGACTCAAAAGTCTTTGTAGGGGGTGTGGGTGACTCCCCACAGTGTGGGGAGATGTCAGCGAAGCTGACAGAGGGGACGGGTGCCTGTCAGGCACAAACTTTCTTCAGAAAGGTTCCCCCACTAAATACGCATAATACTTCCGTATAGACAGTACCCTTAACAGCAGTCCTTATTTTATAACAGCAATTCCAGAGCGCTGTGAAGCTTCTGAGCTTCGGCAGAGCTTACACAGATAACCTCGCTGTTTTTCATATGTATATTGAGAGAGTTGCCCTCGCCTGAGCAGAAAGCGATATTGCAGACGGAAATCCTGTTGAGAGAAACGGGATTGTCATCAAGACAAAGGAAGAGAAGCTCGTTGCTGTAGAGGTAAAGACGGCAGTTTTTCACGCAATGGTCGTAGATTACGTTGCCATCTGTTATGCAGATCACGTCATCGGGAAGATGAGCTTCTGCCTGAGCGACCTTCTGCGCACGTTTTTTCTCTGAAATCCACAGAACAGGGTAGAGTATAACATAGAAAAAAAGTCCGAAAACGATTGATACGGGCAGAGATGCACGCGGAAAAGCCGTATCGAGAACGAAATATGCAATAATCGTGGCTATAACCGAGCAGAATAGAGCTATAATAGTTTTTGTATCCATAAATCCTCCTTCAGAAAGAGCAATTCCCCTGAAAAAACTCAGGGGAATCGTCTTACATAAGAATGTTAAAGCAGATGCTTTCACCCTCGTGGTTTTCGATATTAACCTTGAACCTGTGCTTGTCGATGATTGATTTTGCTATGGCAAGACCGAGACCGTAACCGCCTGTAGCACGTGCACGTGAGTCGTCGCTTCGGTAGAAACGCTCGAAGATTTTATCCTCTTCGCCTGATCTGAGTCCCTGTCCCGTATTGAATACAGAGAGTAGCTTTTTATCTCCGCTTGAGGTAAGAGTAACGCTTACTGTTCCGTTTTCGTCGGAATATTTCAGAGCGTTATCGATGAAAATGGCAACCATCTGTTTTACGTGACGCTCGCTTCCGTTAAGGCTGAGTCCTTCCTGAACGTCGATAACGAACTTCTTGCCTGTTTCGAAAGCCTGACACTCAAAGGGGAGTGCGGTATTCTCCACAGCCTTGCTTAAATCAAAGTCGCTACAGATAAAGTCTGCGGTATTGTTTTCAAGACGTGTAAGATTAAGCAGGTCGTTAACAAGGATATTCATACGCTCTGTCTGAGCCTTGATATAGGTAAGCCACTTGTTGCTTCCGATTTCGTCTGAAAGAACGTCTGCGTTTGCGGAAATGATAGTAAGAGGAGTTTTCAGCTCGTGGCTTGCGTCGGATACAAACTGCTTCTGCTTCTCAAAAGCTTCCTTGATAGGCTGAATACTCTTCTTTGAAAGGAAGAAAGCGATCAGCGAAAGGAGCACAAAGCTTACTGCTCCGATAAGGATAGTAGTTCGGGTGAGCTGTTTGAGCATATCCATTTCGGCAGTTTTATCGGTGAAAACCATAATTGTGCCGTTGTCCTTTTCGAGACTGCAGAACTGATATGAATTGAGCATACCGCTTGAAGCCTTTTCCCCCATAATAGCGCTTATGTAGGATTGGGCGGTGTCACTGCTGAGAGTATCGTTGTTGAGCGAGGCAAGGAAATTTCCGTTCTGATCGGCCATAATAACAAAGAAGTCGATAGAGCCGAGAGATTTCGGCACAGGAGCGGGATTTCTCATATCAACGGAATCTGCCATATAGACGATTTTGTGGGGAGTGCTCTGTACGGGAACTGATACGGTGTTATTGCCCTTGCTTACGGTAAAGCCGTTAAGCACGGAAGGACTGCCTACAGCTGACTGCTGTGAGATGTTATCCTCATCGAAAACAGCGCCTGTAGGAGTTGTGTTATACTCATATTCGGGACAATCCTTGTAAAGTCCTTCACTGCAGTAGGGACAGTAAATGTCGTTGCAGGCCTCATCTGAGTTAATGCTCTGATCGGGCATAGGGTAGTAATAATAGCCGTCATCACGCCAGTACTTGTCGTAATTTTCGTCGTAATCGTGCTCATTCCAGTGGTTGTTATTATTATTGTTGTTATTGTTTTTGTCGTCGTCCTCCCAGGGAAATTCGGGTCTCTGCTGATTTTCGTCGGTAGGCAACTGTTCCGGCCATTCGGGACGCATAGGCGGTGGAAACGGCTCGTCTTGTTCAAACGGCGGAGTAGCGGGCTCTTCGGGAGCAACTGTTGTATCCTGTGTTGGCTCTGTAGTCTGTTCTGTAGCAGAAGTGGTCTGCTGAGTTGAAGGCTCGGTGGGAGCAGTGTTGCTTGTACCGGGCTGTGTGCCTGTAGTGGGATTTTCCGAGGGAGCAGTACTGCTTCCTGTATTGCCCTGAGTATTCTGCTGAGTAGTATTATCTGTAGTCTCCTGAACGGGAATTCTATCATCGGGTTTGGGAGGCTCATTGTGTTCAGGAAAATAAGTAAACGAAGAGGTCTTCTCGTCGTATTCTATGCTTGAAGCGATCTGTCTGAGCACAACGATAGACTGTCTTTGCATAACGGCTTCCATAATAAGATTTATAGAAGCAAGCAGAGCGATAAAGACAGCAAGAAGTATGCTTGTAATAATTGCAAAAAGCTTCAGCTGAACCTTTTTAAACATAAATTCACCTTTCTTTGTTTGCGGTTATTCCAGAGAATAGCCTATGCCACGTGCGGTTCTGATCTGGGTATCGGTGCCGATAGAGCTGAGCTTTTTTCTGAGAAAGGATATGTAAACCTCGATGTTGTTGTACTCGACATCGCTTTCAAAGCCCCAGATTTTCTCGATAATTCGTTCTTTCGGCAGAATTTGTCTTGGATTTGCCATTAAAAGCTCCATAATCTGATATTCCTTAAGGCTGAGCTTTACATCGTTGCCGTTGTAAATAACAGAGTTGGAGTTCTTGTTAAGCTCAAGACCATTGAAGGTGAGCTTACTTTCGTCGAAAATCTCGCCTTTTCTTCTTGTAAGAGCACGTATTCTTGCAAGAAGCTCGCCTGTGACAAAGGGCTTGGTGAGGTAATCGTCTGCACCGCAGTCAAGACCGTTGATTTTATCCTCGACCTCGCTTCTTGCAGTGAGTAGCAGAACAGGCGTGGAAAGCTTTTCTGCGCGGATATTTCTGAGTATTTCAAGACCATTCATACCGGGAAGCATAACGTCAAGAACGATGCAGTCGTAAACGCCTGTAAGAGCGCTGTCACAGCCGTCGATGCCATTATAGGCGGTATCAACAATGTATTTATTACGTTTGAGGATTTCGGTCAGAGCGTCAGCCAGCTGAGCCTCATCTTCAACAACAAGAATTTTCACGTAGCAATCCTCCTTCAAGGGACAATTTCCGAGT
Source organism: Ruminococcus sp. (assembly GCA_015066875.1). Lineage (GTDB taxonomy): Bacteria > Bacillota > Clostridia > Oscillospirales > Ruminococcaceae > Ruminococcus. Next base: position 45,571 of record SVNM01000002.1, on the reverse strand, counting down.
ATACCTATATTATAGCACAAAACATTGAAATAAACTTAAATCTGCGAACGGTTAAATTTATTAATAAAGAGAAAATCAGGCTTGATTTTTGTGCATATCAACAATTTTGGCGATAAGTGCCAAAGTAATATTGACTGTGAATAAAATTTATGTTAGAATTGATGTACTAAGGCTTTAGGGGAGGGCAATTTATGCTATCAACTTCAGAAAGAAAAAAACTAAAATTTACCAAAGCTCTTCTTCCGTCGTTCAGTTCGGACCTGAAGAAATACGATGAGCTTTATCAGCAGTATTGCCAGTTCGGATATACAAAGGGGCTGTGCGACGAGTTTGCTACGGTTTTTGTTGACGACTGTAAAAAGCCTGCAACAGAGGACGTTATTCTTGCGGCATCGCTTTACAGCAAGATTTTTGATTATAATAATACAGAGTTTTATCTCGATATGCTTGAGGAAAAGAAAATGGGCAGTGATGACAGATACAGTTATTGTCTGGAAAAGCTGGCTATACTCAGCAAGCAGAAGAACTGGCGTGACGCAGAGGATTTCAGAACAGAGAATATCAACTTTATTCAGACTCACGCTCAGAAGAAAAAGACTACTCAGGAGCAGGCGGATATGTATATAGTGCTTGCACTGGTGGATTGTGCTGCGAAGAAGTATGCTGAGGCATTCAAGCTTCTCAACTTCGGATACAAGCCAAAGGGCAGAAACGATGTAAAGCTTCTTCAGATCCTTGTTACAGCTGTGTATATATATGCCTGCGCAGGTGATGAGGACGGAGTTGCCGCTGCGGTTGAGAATGCAAAGAGTTGTCTTAAGCTTTTTGATCATTTTGAGTTTGACTGGAGCAAGGAATATTACGAAAATCTTATTCAGAGTGCATCTGAAGGAATTATATAAACAAAAACTCGGAGTCATAGTGATTCCGAGTTATTTTTTGTGCAAAAACCGGGCGTCAAGGGGGTAAAGAAGAAAAATCTCAAAAATTTTTTTGCTTAAATTACGCAAAACTGTTAAGTAAAAAAGTAAATCAATTCTTTTTGAGGAGTGCGAGAGGTCTGTGCGAATTAGCGCTTGATTTTGAAATTTAAAATCCGTGAAATGAGTGCAATTGCTGAAACAACGTAATACAGGCGAAAAACTATTATATATAATATATAATTTATACATATGGTGTTAATCTAAAATTAAATTAATTCAAAATGAACGAAATAAAACAAAAATATAATTCATAGAATAATAATATAAAAATTATAATTTTCTTTCGCAATAAAGTGAGAAATATAGGCAATATAGTCAATTGAATATGTGCTAAATTTACTATATAATACAATTGTTGATTGAGAAAACGGTAAATTTCACAATCGGCAACATAATTACATTGATACATATTTTATGTGTCCTGCAAATTATACGACAGATTATATCCCGTGTCAGCCCTGTACCGATTTAAACTCCGTCGGTACCACCGGTACAAAACGTCACACCAAGAAACCGTGCAGAAAGCTGTTGTTAAACATTAATGCCTATAATATGTTTAATTCGCCTAAATCAGCTTCAGTAGCTTAAATTATCGCAGAAAACTATCAAGTACGGCTGAAGGATATAAAGCACATCGGAAGTGCCATTGTCGTGAATGGTGAGAAGAGTATAGAGGGTGCTCGGATTACCGCGAAATACAGTCTTAACCGACTTTTTGAGAGGGTGTCGGTTAAGGCTGTTTTTTTTGTTGACTTTTTTAGCTGTCTGCGTTATAATGAAATCGGGGAAGGCACCCATAACAAAAAACAGCACTATATAATCGTTTGTAGCAGGGGGAGGATACCCATGACAAAAAACATTAAGGTTACTGACGAAAACGGTAATATTATTGGCTACACTTATCCCAAAAGAGTAAAGGGACTGGTGAAAAACGGTCGGGCAGAGCTTGTCGGCGACTGTGAAATTCGCCTGACTGACCGTTGTTCGACCGAAATTGAAAATTCGGAGGATATTAATATGAATATAATAAATTTCAACGCAAGAGAGTTTAAATTCGACCAGAGATGCGACGGCAACGTAGGCTCGCGTATGTTCATCACCGATGATTTCGGTAATAATACGGAAGGTTTTGAAATCGGCGATTGGCAATGGAGCTGGACTCAGATTTTGTGTGAAAAAAAGCTTGAAAAGAACACAGATTATGTATTCAGATTTGCTGTTGGTGGAGGAGTTTGCAACACCTGTGACGAAACTCTGCAATTTGTAATTGCTCCCGAAAATATATGGGAGGAACGTCATACTTATCAGCTCGCTAAGAGTTCGTATAAGCCACTTCTCAGCAAGAAGAGCAAGGACGGCGATATGCTGAGAGTTTACGAAATCACCTTTAATACAGGCGATTTTGAGAACTTTGCATTTTCTTTCATAGCTATGCACGCCGTTGCAAGAGTTATGCCTGCGCTTGAGCTCGACAAATACGCTGAACTTGAGGATTATTCCTATGAGCAGTTTCGTAATGAATTGAATCAGTGCACGGATAATTGTGATGAAAACAACCGTTTTAGCGATGTGAACATCGATCTTTCGGGCTCAGTTATTTCACAGAAAACTCTTAACAAGATTTTTTCACAGCTTGGTGGTAACGTAAACGTTGACCTTTCAGGTGCAGTAATCAGTGATGAATGATATCCGCAATCAAACACAAAGACGCTTCCATTCGGAAGCGTCTTATTTTGTTATATTGAGAATTAACCAAGAACAACAGTGATCTCGTTTGTATCGTTGAGCTTATCAGCTGAAATAAAGTTGCTGTCAAGCTTCTGTCCGTTGAGGATAACCTCCTTGACACCGCTTTCAACGTGAGCAGAGTTGTCAATTGTAATGTTGAGCTTCTTACCACGGAAGTTCTTGATGATCTTGAAGCCTTCCCACTCTGAAGGGATGGAAGGATCAATGCAAAGTCCCTCAAGATTTGTTCTCATACCGCAGATACCCTCAACACAGCCAACCATAACAGTTGAAGCTGTACCTGTGAGCCAGTGTACGTGTGAACGTCCCTCATAGGGTGAAGCCTTTGACTCAGTGAACTGACCGTGAACGTACGGCTCAAGAACACGTATCTCAGCCTTATCGTTCATTGAAGCGGGAGAGCTTTCCATAAAGTACTCAAAAGCACGGTTACCGTGACCGAGAAGTGACTCTGCAAGGATAAGCCAGCCCTGTGACTGTGAGAAGATACCGCCGTTTTCCTTTGTATCGGCATTGAAGATGTGCATAAGAGCTCCGTTGAAGTAATGCTCCTTGTAAGGAGGCTCAAGAAGCTTAGCTCCGTAAGGAGTATTAAGGATATCGTGAACGCTGTTCATAGCCTTTTCAGCTTGTTCAGCAGAAGCAAACTTAGAGATAACGCTCCAGCTCTGGGGGTTGAGCCACATATTAGCCTCAGGATCCTTCTTAGCTCCTACGATAACGCCGTCCTCACGGATACCACGGATAAAGCGGTCCTCGTCCCAGCACTTTTCGAGAGTAGAAGCAAGCTTAGCCTGAACCTCATCGATGTAAGCGACATAGTCTGTATCATTCTTTGAAACAGCCATTTCTCTGATTGTAGACATAGCGTAGTAAAGCTGGAATGCTACGAAAGTAGACTCGCCCTTAGCGCCCAGACGGAGACAGTCATTCCAGTCAGCGTGGAGGCCTGCAGGCATATCGTGATCGCCGAGACGCTCCATAGAGAAACGGATAGCGTTCTTGAGGTGCTCATAAACAGTAGCCTCGCCACCGCCTTCTTCAGCGTAAGTGATAACCTCGTCGAGGAAAGCAGTGTTTCCGCTTTCGCCGATGTACTTAACGATAGTAGGGAAGAGCCAGAGAGCGTCGTCAGCACGGTAAGAGGGGTGACCTGTTTCCTTTGCGTAAACGCTGTTCTCGTCCTGTTCATCGGGACAAGTCTCGTGGCCTGCATTATGGCTGAACTTAACAAGGGGAAGTCCGCCACCGTTGCTTACCTGAGCAGAGAGCATAAAGCGGATCTTATCAGCAGCCATTTCGGGATCAAGGTGGATAATACCCTGAATATCCTGAACTGTATCGCGGTAGCCATAGCCGTTTCTGAGACCGCAGTAAACGAATGAAGCAGCTCTTGACCAGATGAAAGTGATGAAGCACTGGTAAGCGTTCCAGACGTTGATCATATTGTTGAATTCTTCTGAAGGAGTCTCAACCTGGAAGTTTGAGAGCTGGCCGTGCCAGTAATCCTTAAGCTGTTTGATTTCAGCGTCAACCTTGCCTGCTTCCTTGTATTCGTTGAGAATAGCAGTAGCCTGAGCGTTGTCACGCTGACCGAGGATATAGATAAGCTCAGCAGTCTCGCCGGGCTTGAGAGTAAGATCGCTCTGAAGAGCTCCGCAAGCGTTTGAGTTGAAATTCATAACGTTGTCGCACTTGCCACGCTCAACAGCGATAGGATTTGAGTAAGTTCTGTAAGGACCGATAAAGCTTGAGAGGCTTCCGTTGTAAGCTGAAACGGGAGCACCTACCATACCGAAGAAACGCTCGCGGTGGTTAGAGCCTGTCTCGTCCTTACCGCTGTTTTCGTTGATATGCTGAAGGATCTTGTTTTCCTCAAAGCTTGTACGTGTGATAAAGAGAGTGTACTGAAGGTTTACCTGATCCTGTTCATAGTTGTTTTCGTTAGTGAATTCAACGAAACCGTAGAGGGAGAGGTTTCTGTCCTTGTCACTGTTGTTTGTAACCTTAGCACGCCATACTTCATAAGTTTTTCCATAGGGAACGTAGTAAGTTGTCTCAGACTTGATGTCGGAATACTCAGCTGAGATAACAGTGTAAGCAGTACCGTGACGGCACTCGCTCTTGTACTGATCGAGGGGCTTGCCCACAGGTTGCCATGAAGCTGACCAGTAATCGCTTACGTCATTATCTCTGATGTAGATGTATCTTCCGGGAAGAGCCATATCGGAATTGAAACGGAAACGTGAGATACGTCCGTTGGCACCGGATTTTACAAAGCTGTAGCCTGCAGCGTTGTTTGAAATCATAGCGCCGTATTCGGGGTCACCTAAATAGTTTGCCCAGGGAGCGGGAGTATCAGGATTAGTGATAACATACTCCTTGTTGGCAAGGTCGAAAAATCCGTATTTCATTAAAAATTCTCCTTTTACTTTAATCGAGCATAAAGCTATTTCAATTATACCATTAATTATCCGATGTTGCAAGAGTTTTTTGTACATTTCCTTAAAATAGTAAAAAAACAGGACGCATTAAAGTTATTGTTCGTACAGAAATTCATATGTAATATTGAGGAAAACCCTTTTGAAAAAGGGTCTCCCAACGGGAGCCTGTCCCCTCTGTCCTTCGGACATCTCCCCGCACTGCGGGGAGTCATCCTCAAACTCCTTTCCTAAAACTTTCAAGTTTTAATTTCAGCCCCATAGGGTACACACGGAGAAATACTTGGATTTCTGTTTTGGTTGTTGTGTGCACCCTATGGGGCTGAAATTAGACTAAAAAGTCTTTGTAGGGGGTTCGGGGGGAAACTTTCTTCAGAAAGGTTCCCCCGATAAATACGTATAAAGTTTCCATATGAGCAATACCCTCAAGCGTCCTGTCAGGTATATTCTCTGTCGAAAGTGATAACTGTGTAGTATTTTACAGGCTCATCTGCCAGAGCGTTGTCGATTTGATTTTTGATTTCGCTGTTGCTCAGCTCCATATCAAAGGGGATAACAACGTCAAAGATGAGATTTGTATGCGTATCGCCTGTAACGGCACGGAAATCGTGGAAGCTGAGCCGAGGACTGATTTTTCTGAGAATACCCGAAACAACGGTTTTGCAGTGATTTATCTGAGCGTTGTCGGTCTCAATGGGGTCCATATGGATAGACATTGAAATTTTCAGCTTATTGTGGATTTCGTGCTCAATGCGGTCGATAAGGTCGTGAGCGGAGATAAAGTCCTCATCGCTTCGTATCTCGGCGTGACAGCTTCCGAACATATTTCCCGGCCCGTAGTTATGGATAATAAGGTCGTGGATACCGATTATACGGCTGTCACGGCAGACTATATTGCAGATCTGACGGGTGATTTCGGCGTCAGCAGGCTTGCCGAGAAGCTCATCAACGGTATCTCTTATGATTTCGATACCTGCTTTAAGAACGAAAAGTGAGACTATAATACCGATAACTCCGTCAACAGGCAGGTCGGTAAACAACGAGCAGATAAGGGAAACGATTGTAATTGCCGTAGCCACAACATCGTTTTTGCTGTCCTTGGCAGTTGCAAGCATAACCGTAGAGTTAATTTTCTTTCCCAGCACAGTGTTGAAACGAGATAGCCACAGCTTTACCGCAACAGACAAAATCAGCGATATAAGGACAACTGCACGGAATTCAACCTCTTCGGGACTGATTATCTTTGAAACCGAGCTTTTCATAAGCTCAACGCCCATAACAATGATAACAGTAGCAATAATAAGGGAAGTAAGATACTCCATGCGTCCGTGACCGAAGGGGTGATCCTTATCGGCGGGCTTTGCGGAGATTTTATAGCCCATAAGGGTAACGATACAGCTTGCGCTGTCTGAAAGGTTATTGAAAGCGTCGGAAACAATAGCAATTGAGTTTGAAAGCGTTCCCATTATGTATTTCAGAAGAAACAACAGGATATTGCAGAAAATCCCCACAATACTGCTGAGGGTGCCGTAGCGTTCACGAACCTGTATATCGGTGGTATTTTCGCTGTCCTTTACAAAATGTTTTACAAGAAGTTGTGTCATAAAAGCTCCCTTTCCGGAGTCGTTTGTGTGGATTATTCGTTGTCCTCTTCCGTATCTTCGGAAGGTGTGATTTTAGTCACACGGCATTTTTCAATACGGTGGTGGAGTATTTCAAGAACCTCGATATGAAGCTTATCCGTATCAAGCTTTACCTGAGTGCCGTCCTTGGGGATTTCTCCCAGCTTGGCAATAATATATCCGCCTAAGGTATCGTATTTATCGGCGGGGAGATTTATCTCAAGAGCCTCGGCAACTTCGTTTAAGGGCACGATACCGTAGATATTCCACATCTGGTCGTTAATCTGTTCAAGCTTAGGCTCTTCGCCCTGTTCATCGTCTGTAAACTCGCCCACAAGCTGTTCAACAAGGTCAGTAACGGTGATGATACCGCTCATACCGCCGTACTCATCGACAACAACGGCAAAGTGGTCGGCGTCGTTGCGCTTCATCTGGTCAAAAAGGCGGTCGGCCTTCATATTTTCGTGAACGAAATAAGGCTCACGCACGATAGAATTCATAATATTTTCCTTTGATTTATCCTCAAGGCGGAAGTAATCCTTGGCATTGAGAACACCGATCACATTATCAACGCTTTCACCGCATACAGGGAAAACCGAGTGACGTGTACGGTGGATAGTTTCCTCCCATACGTCGCTTGAGTCCTCAGCCCACAGCACCGAGACGTCAGTTCTGTGAGTGCATATCTGCTCAGCAGTAAGGTCATCGAAAGCAAAAACGTTCTTGATGATTCTGTTTTCAACCTCATCGATAGTACCTTTTTCCGCGCCCGCGTCAGACATCATAATGATTTCCTCTTCGGTAACGGTATCCTCCTCGCTGTCGGGGTCGATGCCCATAATCTTCAGCACAAGGTTTGTTGAGAAATTAAGCAGAGCCACAAGGGGCGCAAAAAGCTTTGAGATGAAAGAAATAAGTCCTGACATAGCAAGACCGAGCTTTTCAGGATTTTTCATAGCTACTCTTTTGGGAACGAGCTCACCGAAAACGAGAGTAAAATATGAAAGGATAAGGGTAATAAGCACAACCGAAACAGAGTCAAGCACCTTTTCGGAAACGGGAATACCTGTTTTTACAAGCGCCTTAACAAGATAAACCGAGAAGTTATCTGCAGCAAAAGCCGATCCGATAAAGCCTGAAAGAGTAATGGCAACCTGAATTGTAGCAAGGAAGCGTGCGGGCTGGTCGGTTAATTTCTTGAGTCTTGCAGCACGCTTGTCACCGCTTGCGGAAAGCTTATCGAGACGAGCGTCATTAATTGATATAACGGCAATTTCCGCACAGGCGAAAACAGCGTTAAGAGCGATAAGTACGATTTGCAGAATAATCTGCCCTAACATAATAAAAAACCTCCGATAATAAATAAAATTTCATATATGCACAAAAAGACACAGCCTAACACAAACAATGGTGCAGACCGTGCCTGAACTTCATATATAAAGCGATATTGAATCTGTAATTATCGGGATAACTGCCGTCGACGGCACCGTCCATCAGGATTTCACCTCCGGGAATAATTTAATATATTATAACGTATAATCCCGTCAATGTCAAGAGGGAGCATACTGTTCTGCTGTTATATATGGCTAATCAGCGTTGATCAGTAAGGCAAGGGAAGCGACTTTACAAGCTCAAGGCCGTATTTTTCCGCAAGCTTTTTACAGGTATCGTGAGCGTTTTTGTCTGAAAGAGCCTGTGGAGTATGAGCGTCACAGCCGATAATTGCCGTATTTCCCACTTTTTTTGCAATGGAAAGGAACAGCTCTGAGGGATAGTGTCTGCCCTGCTGAACGCCCAGCTGATTTATCTCAACGGGGATATTGTGTTCCTTTAAATAGTTGCAGAGTCTTGTGTAATGCTTTATATAAATCTCCTGCGGACCAGTAAAATTAAGCAGATCGGGGTGAGCAAGATAGAGATATTTGCCTGTTTCCATACCCTCGATACAAAGGTCAACGTATTTTTTCAGCATAGCTTCCTCTGGAAATTCAAAGCCTGTATATGGACCATAGGGCTCTCTTTTCAGAAAGTGCTCGCCGAGGATCATATAATCCACAGGATAATCTGCAAGAAGCTTATTCTGAGCCTCCATAAGCTCAGGGATATACTCTGACTCAAAGCCTATGAAAATTTTTATATCGGAAGAGTACTCCTTTTTTAAATCAGTAAGCGATGTAAAGTAGTCGTCAAGCTCAGCGGGAGTCATTCTCGTACCCGAAACATGACCGTCATCGAAAATCCAGGGGCAATGGTCGGAAAAGCCGAGAATTTTCATACCGCCTTTTATAGCCTGTTCGATATATTCTCTGTCCTCGCCCTTAGCGTGATGACAGCGCTGTGTATGTGTGTGGTAATTTGCAAGCATCTGAAACGCTCCTTAGAATAGTCTGAAAATATTATAACACTGCTCAGCGGAAAAATCAAGAGAATTGACAAAGACTTATAACATAATGTATAATAAAACCGAGGTGGAAATATGCTTATTATATCATTGAAAAAGCTTCCGAAAGAGGCTCAGCACGGCTATGCTCACAGACTTCTGCGTGAGTGCCTGAAGCCATACGGAATTGATTATACAGAAAAGACTCCTGTGGAGTACGGCGAGCTTGGCAAGCCCTCGCTGAAGGAGCGTCACGATATACATTATAATGTAAGTCACGCAGAGGGTATAGCAGTGGCGGTATCGGGCAAAAAAGAGTGCGGAGTTGACGCTGAAAGAGTGCGTGCATACCGTCCCAACGTAATAAAAAGAGCCTTTTCCGAAGGGGAAAAGACTCTGATAGAAACTGCTCCCGAAGAGGAGCGTGATTTGCTGTTTTTCCGCCTGTGGACTCTTAAGGAGTCCTACGTAAAAGCCATAGGCATAGGAGTTTCATACCCTATGAATACTGTTGAGTTTTCCTTTGAAGGCGATGAGATAGTCACCAATATCGAAGGTTATTCATTCAAGCAGTATATCCTCAGTGGCGGAGCGTTTGTTGTATCGGTCTGCGAGAAGCTCTGATTACATTCTGCTTTTGTAGTAGGCTGTTGAAAGAACGATTACAACAGAGCAGAATGCAAGAGCTCCCACAAGAGTAATGCAGATAATTGTGTTTATAAACCCTGCAACAAGCGCTGAAAGAGCCAGTCCCATCATTATAATCGGAGTAGCTGTGCTTGAGGTTTCTTTAGCAATGGCGAGGTTGCGCTCATCGGTTTCGGCAATGTACATTTCTTTCAACTTTTCCTCGTTTTTCAAAGCATCATTCAGACGGGATATATAATACATCAGTCCCACCATAATGCTGATAAAAAAGCCTGTCATCATACCCTTAGCAAAGTCGAATTCTGTCTGAAACATTGTAATTCCCGATATAAAGATAAGCACCATACAAACCATAAACAATGAATAAAGCTTTATTTTGTGTTGGATTTTTTCCTTAAATTCCTTCATATATTTTCTTCCTCCTGTTCAAAAATAAATATCTCCTCAATAGACGTCCCGAAAAATTGAGCAATTTTATGTGCGAGTATCAGGGACGCATTATATTTTCCGTTTTCGAGTGATATAATTGTCTGTCTTGTAACGCTCAGAGCGTCGGCAAGCTCCTGCTGAGTGATTTTTCTTTCTTTACGGAGCTCATTGATTTTATTCTGCAACTTATCGCCTCCTTGAAAATGTTTAGTGCACTTTACATTTTGAGTATAGCACGCTTTACATTTCTTGTCAAGGGGGCTTTACATATTTTTATTTTTTAACTTTTAGCCCTTCCCGATATTGCTTTTTTACAGCAGTTGTGATATAATTATAAGTTGGAATAACGTAAAGGAGAGTTAATATGAGCATTTTTGATATATTCGACAGGATTTCCTCAAATTCGCAGACAGGCGGAGGTAAAATAGAGTATGTAATCGCGGGACTGGGCAATCCGGGAATGCAGTATGAGAATACAAGACACAATGCGGGCTTTATCGTGCTTGATGCTCTTGCAAAACAGGAGAATGTGCAGATAAACCGTATGAAATTCAAGGCTCTTACTACTGAGGCAACTATCGGAGGCAAAAGATGTCTGCTTTTAAAGCCCAACACATTTATGAATCTCAGCGGAGAATCTGTTGTACAGGCGCTGGAGTTCTACAAAATCCCCACAGAAAAGCTCATAGTGATATACGATGATATTTCTCTTGAGCCCGGAAAGCTGAGAATACGCAGAAAGGGCAGTCACGGCGGTCACAACGGCATAAGAAGCATTATCGAGCTTACAGGCAGAGACGATTTCCCAAGAGTAAAAATGGGCGTAGGCAAGAAGCCTCACCCTGATTATAATCTTGCGGACTGGGTGCTTGGCAAATTTTCCAAGGAGGACCTTGAGAAGATGACTCAGTCAGCAGAAAATGCCTGTGAGTGCATAAAGCTTATGGTTCAGGGAAAAACAGACGAGGCTATGAACAAGCATAATTCATAGCGGTAAACAGGGAGAACAGAATGAATATTTTCAGGCAGACCTTTACAGGGCTTGCGGGATATAAAAGCATAGCTCAGGCAATTGAAAAAAACATCACGCCCGTCTCAGTAACGGGCATTTCCCATATACACAGGGCTCAGCTGATATATGCTCTGACGGGGAAGAAAACTGTACTTGCGGTGACGGGCACGGAAGCTGAAGCAAAGAAGCTCTGCGACGACATAAATATGATGTCAGGCGAGGAAACTGCGGTGCTTTTTCCTTCCAAGGAGCTTGTTTTCACTCCTGTAGAGGGCATAAACAGAGAGTATGAATATATGCGTATATCGGCTCTTACAAGAGCTCTGACAGGAAAATGCGGAGTTCTCTGTGCGAGTATTGAGGCTGTAATGCAACCTGTAATTCCCGCAGAGAGACTTATTACTTCCGGAATAAGAATTGAACAGGGAAGCGAAACAGACCTCGGCGGACTTTGCAGAAAGCTTTCGGAAAACGGCTATCAGCGATGCGAAAAGGTTGAGGGCCCCTCGCAGTTTTCAGTAAGAGGAGCAATTCTTGATATTTTCCCCGTTCAGTCATCTGCTCCCGTAAGAATAGAGTTCTGGGGAGACGAGGTTGATACCATATCCCTGTTTGAAACTGATACACAGAGAAGAACAGAGCCTCTTGAAAGCGTGGATATTTCTCCCGCAAACGAGGTTCTTTACGATAACGAAGAGCTTGCTGTAAAGATAGAGGAGCTCTGTAAAAAGGCAAGAGGCAAGCGTGCCGAAGCGGTAAGGAAAAATCTTGGCGCCGATGTGAACAGGCTGAGAAGCGGAGAAATCCTTGTGCACAGCCATAAGTATTATCCTCTTGTGTACAGCGACAGAGCGACTGTTTTTGACTACATTGACGGTCCTGTGGTTTTCAGCGACTATTCCGACGTTATGGAAAACGCAACGGGAGTTACCGCACGTCACAACGAGGACGTTAAAATTCTTATTGAGGACGGACAGCTCTGCAAGGGACTTGAGGGCTACTACACCGAGCTTTCCGAGATACAGCACATCTGCTCGAAGAAAAACTGTCTGTATCTCAGCTCCTTTATGCAGGGTGGCGAGCGTATAGACTTCCGCCGTCTTGTGAGCTTTGAAGCTATGCAGACAGCTCCCTGGGGCGGAGAAATGAAACAGCTTGCCGAGGATCTATCTGATTATATAAACAGGAATTACAGCGTTATACTTGTTGCGGGAAGCGAAAAGACTCTTCCCATAGTAAAGCAGGACATCGAGAAAATGGGTTTTCCCTGTTCCATAGTTACGGAGCAGACTGAGGCAGAGCACGGCAGAGTCTGCCTTATGTCAGGAAGCTTCAGCGGAGGCTTTGAGTATCCCGAAACAAAGACTGTAATGATCACTCAGGGCAGAGCTATGAACTCCGGGGTGAAAAAGAGAAAGAAGAAAAAGAATAAAAGCGAGGAGATCCGCAGTCTTGCCGATATTCAGGAAGGCGACCTTGTTGTTCATTCGGGACACGGTATAGGTCGTTTTATCGGCATACGAAAGCTTGAATTCGACGGAGTTACAAAGGATTACATCACTATTCAGTATGCGGGCACCGATAAGCTTTATATTCCCGTAACACAGCTTGATCTTGTATCAAAGTATATAGGTCCCCGTGACGACAGCGGAGTAAAGCTCAACAAGCTTAGCTCAGGCGAGTGGCAGAGGACAAGAGGCAATGTAAAGCGTGCGGTAAAGGATATGGCTCACGAGCTTATTGCCCTTTATGCAAAGCGTGAACAGAGCAAGGGCTTTGCCTTTTATCCCGATGATGAGATACAGCACGATTTTGAGGAGCGTTTTCCTTACGTGGAAACCGATGACCAGCTTCAGTCCATAGCCGAAATCAAGGCGGATATGGAGCGTCCACGTCCTATGGAGCGTCTTCTCTGCGGAGATGTTGGTTTCGGAAAGACCGAGGTAGCTCTCAGAGCGTCAATGAAGTGCGTGCTTGCTGGAAAGCAGTGCGCAATACTTGTTCCCACAACAGTCCTTGCGTGGCAACACTATCAGACAGCACTCAGAAGATTTGAAGGCTTCCCCGTGAATATCGAGCTTCTGTCGAGATACCGCACTCCGAAACAGCAGACCGAGATACTGAAAAAGCTTAAATCGGGAAGAATAGACCTTCTTATAGGTACACATAAAATCATACAGAAAAACGTTGTTTTCAAGGATTTAGGCCTTGCTATAATCGATGAGGAACAGCGCTTCGGAGTAGCTCACAAGGAAAAATTCAAGGAAACCTTTTCCGGGGTCGATGTGCTTACTCTTTCGGCGACTCCCATACCGAGAACCCTTAATATGGCCATGAGCGGTATACGTGATATGTCGGTTATCGAGGAGCCACCCCAGGACCGCTACCCTGTTCAGACCTATGTAATCGAGTACAATATAGGCACGCTTGTTCAGGCTATTGTGCGTGAGCTTCGCAGAGGCGGTCAGGTCTACTATATTCACAATCGTGTGGAGACAATTCAGGCGTGCGCTTCACGTCTTAAGGAGCTTCTTCCCGATGCAAGAGTAGCCTACGCCCACGGTCAGATGTCTGAGGACGAGATGTCTGATATCTGGGAACAGCTTGTAGAGCACGAAATAGATATTCTCGTGTGCACCACAATTATTGAAACGGGAGTAGATGTTCCCAACGTAAACACCCTTATAATTGAGGACGCAGACCGCTTCGGACTTTCACAGCTCTATCAGCTGAGAGGACGTGTGGGACGCTCCAACAGACGAGGCTATGCGTATTTCACCTTCAAAAAGGATAAGGTTCTGACGGAAATAGCTTCCAAGAGACTTGACGCAATGAGAGAGTTCACCCAGTTCGGAAGCGGATTCAGAATAGCTCTGCGAGACCTTGAAATACGTGGCGCGGGAAGTATTCTCGGTGGCAGACAGCACGGTCATATGGAAGCCGTGGGATACGATATGTATCTGAGACTTTTATCTGAAGCCATTGCCGAGGAGAAGGGCAAACAGCCTGAGAAAATCCCGGAGTGCCTTGTGGATATACAGATTGACGCGCATATTCCCGAAAAATACATCGAAAGCCTTAATCAGCGAATCGATATGTACCGAAAGATAATGCTTGTGAACACCAACGAGGACAAAACCGACCTTATTGACGAGCTTATCGACCGTTACGGAGATCCGCCGAAATCCGTTGTGGGACTTATCGAGGTCTCTCTGCTGAGAAACAAGGCAGCACACCTTGGAATTACCGAAATATCGCAGAAAAACACAGCAATGTACTTCTATACCGAGTATCTTGCAATGGAGCAGATTGCAGCACTTTCGTCTGCTTATAAGGGTAAAATCACCTTCAATGGCTCTGGAAAAAGCTATGTATCGGTGAAGATAAGCCCTAAAATCAAGCCCTTTGATATGATGAAGGACGTGGTTGACATAATCGACAGGGCTAAAAATAATGGATAAAGTGTTAATTATGTATAGCTGAGGTTTGTGAATTTTGTGTAAATTGCTACTTGATATGTGTGCAATTTGATGTTATAATGAAAATATGAAAATATATCATACGGCATTTTTAGGTTTTTATATGTGTCGTATATGAGTAAGGAGTTTTTTACCATGAATATGAAGAAGATTTTTGCAGCTATGGCTGCAACAGCAGTTTCTGCTTCTGCATTCGCTGCTATGACACTTACAAACGCAAACGCTGCTGTAAGCGAGATTGCTTACACACAGTCAGAGGGTTCACTTTCAACAGATAACGATGGTAAGTCAATGCGTAGAAATATCTACAACATCTGGACACAGCCCAATGTAACAGATATCGATACTAACTCAGCTGTTGAGGATAACATCACAATTGATTTCACAATCAGCGGTCTTAACGATGGTGATTCATTCAACGCTTGGATTGCTGGTAGCGTAGGTTCAAATGCACAGGTTTGGACACTTGCTGATGCTGGCGACGATGCAGTTCAGCTCAACGGTAATGGCAATTATTCAGTAACATGGAACCTTGCTGAAGGTTCTGAGAGCATTGAGTGCCTCATTCTCCAGACAGATATCAACTGCTACAACTACGGTGACTTCTCAGGTGTTGCTGGTTCAGGTGTAGATATCGTTGTTAACTCAATCAAGACAGGTGTTGAGGATCCTACAGAGGCTCCTACAGAAGCTCCCACAACAACTGCTGCAACAACAACAGCTGCTGCTGGTACAACTACAACAGGCGCTACAACAACTACAAAGGCTGGCGCTACAACAACTAAGGCTGCTAACGGCGGTAAGACAGAGACTTCTACAAACACAGGCGTTGCAGGCGTAGGCGTAGCTGCTTCAGCACTCGCACTCGCAGGCGTGGCTGCATTCGTAGCAAGAAAGAAGGACTAATTTAAAGTCACTTTACAAATCTTGAAAATAATAATGCCCTCTGTTTTCAGGGGGCATTGATTATAGGTGTACACATTAAAGGGAGGGCTAAAGATGGATTACAAAAAGCTTATCGCAAGCGCAATGGTGTTTTCAGTGCTTGCGGCTTCAGCGGGCTGTGGAGAAAAGGAAAGCAGCTCTGAGGCTGAAAGCGTAAACGAAACAACAATTGCAGATACAACAGTTGCTGAAGATACAGCTGCAGAGGAGGAAACTACAGAAGCTGCAACAGAGGAGCTTGTGCCTCCTGTACCTTCAGAGGCAACAGACGACAACGCAATAACCTTTGATGATGATGATTTCTCATTTGCCGAGGTTGTTACTGATGACGATTATGCCGCAACAGGCGAGCTTTCTGTTGTAGAGGTTCAGGGCAATAAAATGCTTAAATTCACAGATTCAGGCGAAATTGCTCTTGATGGCAAGGTTCAGAAGATTAAAATTCACGCAAATCAGCTTATCGGTGCAGAAAATCTGGATAAGGTTAATTACATTGAGTTTGACGTTTACGGCGACGCAACAGCAGATAAGCTTGTAAACGAGCTCGGCGAGAATGTAAAGGCTCCCGGCTGGATCGGCGGCGGTGGCGGAACTATCATTGCTGACGGCGAGACATGGTACGATTTCAGCGAGTATTCGGGCGGTGAGTACAACTTTGATATGTCAGGTGCTGTACATGTAAAGTTCAAGTTCCTTCTTGCTGCAGGCGGACACAAGTGGTCGAATGAAATGGAAGACGCAAACTTCCTTATCATGCGCTGGGGAATTCAGAATGAGTCGAATCTTTACATCGACAATATTGTTTTCTACGATGAAGAGGGTAACTCACTTCCTATAGTGAAGGAATAAGCAATATAATTCAAAAGGGAGCTTTCGGCTCCCTTTTTTGTGCATAAAAAAGCTGTGAGCGTTAACGCCCACAGCTTTATTTTTCAGTAATTAGTTGAACTTAGCGATTTCCTCGTCGATAACACCTGTCCAAGCGTCACGGAGTGTAGCCCATGAGTCAACAGTTTCGTTACCCTCAAGGAGAGTAGATTCGAGGTTGTTCATAACGCCTCTTGTCTCGTAAGTATACTCGCCGTCGCCGTACATTCTGTCGCCCATACCGTAGCCGAAGTCGAAGACAGGAGTTGTGTTGTCTGTATCAAGGTATTCCTGAATAGCGTCATACTGCTCTTCGGTAATATATGACTTTGTGATACCTGAAGCAGTCTGCTCAACGATAAGAGCCTTCTGCTTAGCAACTTCCATATATTCCTCATTAGTAGCTGCAAGTCTTTCGCACTTGATGTATGTAGCAACAGCCTCGCCCTTGTCAGAGCCGTCAACCAGCATCTTAGCAGCGAAGTTAGCGCAGAGGTAGTAATCATCAGCATCGGGAGACTTGGGGAAAGGAACAACCATAAGGTCAGCGTCCTGATTCTTGGCATTTGAACCACCAAGAGCCCAGTTAGCCATAGCGAAGAAGAGTGTGTTATGATCGTCGGGGAAGTAGCCTATCCAGCCGGGCTGATAGAGGTTATTTGTAGCCATTTCCTGAAGGAGAAGCTGAGCCTTCTCGATTTCGGGGCTATTGATGTTGTTGATGAACTTTTCGCCGTCGTACTTGACAACAGTTTCACCTGTAGACTGCATAACAGCCTGACCGAACCAGCCGTTGATACCGTATCTTGTAACACCCTCGGGAGCGTTTGAAACAAATGAGTTCATCATTTCCATCATAGCGTCCCAATCCCACTCGCCGTCCTCGTAAAGCTCACGGGGATCATCAAGACCTTCAGCTTCCATAAGCTTTCTGCTGTAGGTAATAAGCAGAGGATCGGAAACAGCGTAAGGGATAACATAGTGAGAGTCGTTATACTCAAACATATCGATAACATCAGTCATATCGTCCCAGAGCTCTGTATCCATTTCGAGGATATCGTAGTAGGGATCGAGGGGCTGATACTGATTTTTTGTAACACCGTTAGGAACAGCGTCCCACTCATAGGGGAACATATCAACAGGATCGCCTGCAAGAAGTCTCTGAGCGAGTGTAGAGAACTTGTTTTCAGAATCTGTCTGGATCCATTCTATTTTACCGCCGTAAACGTCCTCAAAAAGTGAAAGAGCAACGGAACGGTCGTTATTGTTTGTAGGGTTAAGGTCGTAATCAGCAAGCCAGTAGATAGTCTGACCTGTGATATCGGCATCATTTTCTCCCTTGATATCGTCGCCCGCCTCAACAGCGATATCGTCCTGAGACTTATAATGCTCATTGTTTTCAGAGCTTGCTTCCTCCTTACTGCAGGAAACAGTAGCAGTCATGATTGCCGTAATTGAGAGGATTCCGGCAAGAAATCTTTTCAGATTGTTCATTAATAAAAAACTCCTTTCGTAATAAAAGTGCGTACACTTATTAATGCTATTATACATTCAATTGAAAACCCTGTCAAGCAATAAAAGAATATTGCTCTGAAAATCAGTATTTAGACGAAAATTGCCCTGTTAATTTCGGCAATATCACTAAGATAGTGTGAAATATTTTTACTTTTCAGAGAGAAAAATCAAAAATTTTCAAAAAATAAAAAAACACTTGATTTTTATATATATAAGTGGTATAATATGTGTAATGATAGTTAAGCTAAAGACCGGAACCTTCCGGTCTTTCGTTTTGATTAAGACTATTCATCTTTTAAGGAAAGGAGACTCCCGCTTATATCCGGGAGGAAAAGGCGTATGAAATTCAAAAGGTTCGGAAGCACAGAACAGCGTGTTTATGACCTCATCAGACCCATTACCGATGAGCTTGGTTACTTTCTGTGGGACGTATGCTATGAAAAAGAAGGCGCGTTGTGGTATCTGAGAGTTTTCATCGATCAGGACGAGGGTATTACCATTGACGACTGCGAGCGTGCAACACGTCCTATCAACGACATTCTCGATAAGGAAGATCCCATATCACAGAGCTATATGCTTGAGGTAGGCTCGGCAGGTCTTGAAAGAGAGCTTGTAAAGGAAGAGCACTTTGAGGTATGCGTCGGTGATGAGGTGAGAATTCACTTTATCAGAAGCGTAGACGATCTGAAGGAAGTGATCGGCAATCTTGTATCAGCCGATAAGGAGGGCGTTACAATCGAAACCGAAGGAGAAGCAAAAACCTATTCCCTTGCGGATATTTCGTATGTAAAGCTTTATATGGAGTTTGAATAAATCAATACCAACAAGTAAAATACAGAATCGGAGGAATTAACGAAATGGCAAAGAAAAAGACAGAAAAGAAGGCAGGAAGTGAGTTCGGACAGTTTTTCGACGCACTTGCGCTTTTGGGTGAGGAAAACAGCGTTGAAACAGAGATTCTTATCGAAAAGATAAAATCCGCAATGCTTAAGGCTGCAAGAAAGGCTTATCCCCACAGCGAGGATAACATCAGAGTGGAAATCGATCCCGCAACAAAAACATTCAAGATGTTCATTGTGCAGGAGGTTATCGATGACGAGCCTATCGACGAGAATGAAATCAATATCGACGAGGCAAGAACAATTGATCCCGATATCTACGTAGGCGCAACAATGCTTAAGGAAATAGATATCGCAAAGCTCGGCAGAATGGCTGCACTTTCAGCAAAGCAGTCAATCAAGGGCGACCTGAGAGAGATCAACCGTGAACAGATGCTTTCACGCTTTGAGTCTAAGGAGCACGAGTGCATCACAGCTAAGATCTCACAGATCGAGCCCGGCAGAGGTACTGTTACCGTTGTTTATGAGGGAACAGAGCTCTACCTCTTCAGAAACGAGCAGATTCCCGGCGAAAACCTTGAAGAAGGCAAGTCGGTAAAGGTTTACATTACAGGAATTGCAAACAAGAACAAGAAGCCTGTTGTAAAAATCTCACGTACTCATAAGGACCTTGTAAAGAGACTCTTTGAAATCGAGGTTCCCGAAATCTACGACGGAACTGTTGAAGTTAAGTCAATCTCAAGAGAAGCAGGCTCAAGAACAAAGATCGCAGTATGGTCAAAGGATCCCAACGTTGACGCAGTAGGTGCCTGCATCGGTGCAAGACGTTCAAGAATTTCAGCTGTTGTAAATGAGCTTTCAGGCGAAAAAATCGACATCATTCCCTACAGCGAAGTTCCTGAAGAGTTCATCGCAAGAGCACTTGCTCCCGCAGAGGTTCTCAAGACAGTAATCACTTCCGAAGAGGAAAAGACCTGTACAGTAATCGTTCCCAACAACCAGCTTTCACTTGCAATCGGAAATAAGGGACAGAATGCAAAGCTTGCAGCAAAGCTTACAGGCTTCAAGATCGATATCAAGCCCCAGTTCGATACAGTAACAGGTGAAGAGGCTCCTGAAATCAGCCCCGATTTCAAGCTCCCCGAAAAGACAGCTCCCACTGAGGAAGAGGTTGTAACAGAAGAGGCTGTTGTTGCAGAGGAGACTGCTGTTGAGGAGACAGTTGCTTCTGTTGAGGAATAATATATGAAGCAGAAAAAAATACCTATGAGAATGTGCCTTGGGTGCGGAGAAATGAAGCCGAAAAAGGAGCTTATCCGTGCGGTGAAATCTCCGGAAGGCGAAATAAGCCTTGACTTCACAGGCAAAAAAGCAGGCAGAGGAGCATATATATGCAGAAGCATTGAGTGCTTTGAAAAGGCTCGCAAGGGCAGAAAGCTTGAAAAATCATTCTCGTGCAAAATTGATGAAAGCGTGTATGAGGTGATGGCTGATGAGCTCAGAGCAGATCCGGAAAATAAGTAATCTCCTTACCATATGCATCAAGGCGGGAAAAACAGTAAAGGGCTTTGACAGCGTATGTACGGCAATGAAGGAGAATAAAATCGTCTGTGTGCTTACAGCAAGCGATACCTCAGCAAAAACGCTGAAGGAAACAGCCTTTATGTGTGATAAATACAGTATAAGGCTTGTGAATATCCCCGTTACAAAAGAGGAAATCGGCAGATTATGCGGAAAACAGACAGCGGTTATAGGCGTCTGCGACAGCGGTTTTGCCGGAAAGTTTGCACAGCTTGCCGAAGAAAACGGCAATTAACAATATTTAACTGCTTATTGCGTTGAAATATACAGAACAGTTGACATACCACATAGATAATACGAATAATAGGAGGTTTTTGGCCTATGACAAAAAAATTAAAGCTTAGCGACGCAGCGAAGGACCTTAACGTTTCTTCACAGGAGCTTATCGAGTTTTTCGCTGAAAGAGGAGATACAAAGAAAAAGGCTTCTACAAGCATTACTCAGGATGAGATGAATATCCTTCTTGAGCATTATTCAAAGCTTCACTCTGTAAAATCCTTTGACGAGTATTTTGCATCAGCGAAGGACCCCAAGCCTGTAGCTGAAAAGAAGACAGAAAAGAAAACTGAAAAGACAGAAAAAACTGAAAAGCCCAAGGCTGAAAAGAAGCCTGTAAAGGCAGAGAAAAAGGCTTCCAAGACTGAGGAAAAGAAGGCTGAGCCTGTTAAGGAGGCTCCCAAGGCTGAGGAGAAGAAGCCAGAGCCCGTTAAGGAAGCTCCCAAGGCTGAGGAGAAGAAGCCAGAGCCTGTTAAGGAGGCTCCCAAGGCTGAGGAGAAGAAGGCAGAGCCCGTTAAGGAAGCTCCAAAGGCTGAGGAGAAGAAGCCAGAGCCTGTTAAGGAAGCTCCCAAGGCTGCAGAGCAGAACAAGTCTCAGAAGAACAAGAAGAATGACAAGAAGCCTGCTGCAAAGGCTCAGGACAGAGGAGAAAAGACAAAGTTCAATGCGTCATTCAGCTCTGAAACAGCTTCAACAGCTACACAGCGCCGTACAGTTGATACAAGAGGAAGCTATGTTGACCTTGATAAGTACAACGAGCGCTATGACCAGATGGCTACATCAAATAAGCATAAGAACGATAACTACTCTTCAAAGAAGCAGAAGATAAATCAGAAATCAGCCCAGAGAAACCGTCAGCAGTTCTCCAAGAAGGAAAGTGAAGCAGAGAAGCTCCGCCGTCTTGAGCTTGAACGTGCAAGAAAGCAACAGCTCAAGGTTCTTATCCCCGACAGCATTACTGTAGGCGAGCTTGCTACACGTCTCAAGGTAACAGCTACAGACGTTATCAAGAAGCTTATGGGACTTGGCGTAATGGCTACAATCAACCAGGAAATCGACTTTGATACAGCTTCACTCGTTGCTGAGGAGCTGGGCGCAAAGGTTGAAAAGGAGGTTATCATCACTATTGAGGAGCGTCTTATCGACGACAGCGATGACGATGATACAAACCTTTCACCCCGTTGTCCCGTTGTTTGCGTTATGGGACACGTTGACCACGGTAAGACTTCTATCCTTGACCGTATCAGAGGAGCTCACGTTGCTGCAGGAGAAGCAGGCGGTATTACACAGCACATCGGTGCTTATCAGGTTAATGTCAACGGACAGGATATCACATTCCTTGATACTCCCGGACACGAAGCCTTTACTTCAATGCGTGCAAGAGGTGCGAATACAACAGATATCGCGATCCTCGTAGTTGCTGCAGACGACGGTATTATGCCTCAGACAGTTGAGTCGATCAACCACGCAAAGGCTGCAGGTGTTTCAATTATCGTAGCAATCAACAAGATGGATAAAGAGGGCGCAAATCCCGACAGAATCAAGGAAGAGCTTACAAAGTACGACCTGGTTTGCGAGGACTGGGGCGGAGACGTTATCTGTGTTCCCGTTTCAGCCAAGACAGGTATGGGCTTTGATGACCTTCTCGAAAACGTACTTCTCGTTGCAGAGGTCAAGGAGCTTAAGGCTAATCCCGACAGACTTGCAAAGGGTACTGTTATCGAGGCTCGTCTCGATAAGGGCAGAGGTCCTATCGCAACACTTCTCGTACAGAACGGTACACTCCACCAGGGTGATGTAATCATTGCCGGTACAGCTGTGGGAAGAGTACGTGTAATGACAAACGACAAGGGCAGAACTGTTAAGACAGCCGGTCCTTCAGTTCCTGTAGAGATCACAGGTCTTGCAGAGGTTCCCAGCGCAGGCGATATCTTCAACGCTGTTGAGGACGAGCGTCTTGCAAGAGAGCTTGTTGACCAGAGAAAGCACGAAGCCAAGGAAGAACAGTTCAACGCTTATAAGAAGGTTACTCTCGATAACCTGTTCAGCCAGATTGCCGAGGGCGAGATCAAGGAGCTTCCCATTATCGTAAAGGCAGACGTTCAGGGCTCGGTAGAAGCCGTAAAGCAGTCACTTGAAAAGCTTTCAAATAATGAGGTAAGAGTAAGAGTTATCCACGGAGCAGTAGGTGCTGTAAAGGAAAGCGACGTAATGCTTGCCAACGCTTCAAATGCAATTATCGTAGGCTTTAACGTTCGTCCCGACCCCGTAGCTTCAGAATCCGCTACAAGAGACGGCGTTGATATCAGACTCTACAGAATCATCTACGACGCAATCGAGGAAATCACAACTGCTATGAAGGGTATGCTTGCTCCTAAGTACAGAGACGTTGATCTGGGACGTGCAGAGGTTAGAAACGTATTCAAGATCTCCAACGTTGGTATGGTAGCAGGAAGCTACGTTCTCAGCGGTAAGATCACAAGAGGCTGTCAGATCAGAGTCGTTCGTGACGGTATCATCATCGCAGACGACAAGATTTCTGGCCTTAAGAGATTCAAGGACGATGTCAAGGAAGTTGCCGACGGTTATGAGTGCGGTATCAGCCTTGAAAAGTTCAGCGATGTCAAGGAAGGCGACGTTTTCGAAGCCTACATCGTTGAGGAATACAGGGAAGATTGATTCTGACGGGAGAGTGATTCGATCAACCGCTCTCCCGCAGATATACTGATTAATAATATTGAATTGGGAGGTTTATACTATGGATAACAGCAGAATGAGCAACGCAGATATGATCCAGTACTGCGATGAGGCTCTTGCATGGGAAGAATTCGGTCCTGTTGATATTTTCTTTTTTGAATCGGTAAAGAGAATACTTCTCGGACAGTGCAGTCCCATTGAAGAGCCCGATGATGTAATTGACGACCTTATGGGTATCGAGCGTCCTGTAACAGACGACGAGCTTGCACCCGATTACGATAAATATGCCGATGATTATTACGACGGCGAGGAGGTTCAGCAGGAAGAAGATGAGGCAGTAACCGATGAGGAAACTGCATTCACAGAAAAAATCTTTACAGAAGGATTTTTCAATGCTCCTGAGGAAACAGCCGGAAACGCTGACGCAACAGCAGATACAGAAAACAGCGAAGGCTATACCGTAAACGTATAATCACTGTAAGGCGGAAAGGATTTTATGGCAAATTTTAAAAACGGCAGAATGAACGAGGATATCAAAAGAGAAATGACAGCTATCCTCAGAGAACTCAAGGATCCCAGAATCGATCCTATGCTTACAATCGTCAGAACCGAGCTTTCGGGAGATATGTCAAGCTGTAAAGTGTATGTTTCAAGCTTTGAAAGCTTTGAAAGAGCCAGAGAATCGGTCAAGGGACTTACAAACGCAGGCGGTTTTATCAGACGTGAGCTTTTCCGCAGACTTAAAATGAGAAAGTCACCCGAACTGAGATTCATTGCGGATAATTCCATTGAACACAGTGCGGAAATCAACAGAAAGCTCAGCGAGCTGTAAGAGGTGCCGGATGTTTATAAATTTAGAAGAAACAGCAGAGTTTCTGAAAAACTGCGATAATGCAATAATAATTACTCATCAGAGCCCCGACGGCGACTGTATCGGCGCAGGCTTTGCTCTTAAGGATATCCTTTCAGAGCTTGGAAAGAAAAGCAGAGTCGTTTGCAGTGATGAGTTTCCGCCACGCTATGACTTTTTGACAAGCACAGGCGCAGGCGATGACTTCGAGCCTGATACGATCATTGCGGTGGATATTGCCGATACTCAGCTTATGGGAGCTCTTGAGCCTGTGTACGGAAACAGAGTACAGCTCTGCATAGACCACCACGTTTCAAATACGGGCTATGCGGAAAAGACTATGCTCAGAGCCGAGGCTTCGGCTACCTGTGAGATAATCTACGACCTTGCCTGTCTGCTTGGCGTGAATATTTCAGACCATTGTGCCTGCTGTATCTATACGGGAATTGCAACAGATACAGGCTGTTTCAAGTACGACTG
This sequence comes from Ruminococcus sp., assembly GCA_015066875.1. Taxonomy (GTDB): domain Bacteria; phylum Bacillota; class Clostridia; order Oscillospirales; family Ruminococcaceae; genus Ruminococcus. Next base: position 20,778 of record SVNM01000002.1, on the reverse strand, counting down.
CACAACGGTGCGCGCACACGAAATCACAGCAGAGCTTATGAAAAAGCACAAGCTTAATTATGCGCTTATCAACAGAAATATGTTCGATGTAAAGTCAAAGGGCAGAATGAAAATGGAAAGCGCTGTTGTAGAGCTTATGGAGTATCACTTCGGCGGAAAGCTTACCATAATCTGCGTGACAAAGGACATAATGGAGCGAATGGGCGTAGACAGCAACGAGCTTGAGGGCTGTGCTTCGCTTCCTCTGCAGGTTGAGGGCGTCGAGGTAGGCATAATGCTCAAGGAGCGTGAGCCTGATGTTTTTAAGATTTCCATGCGTTCGGCAAACGATGTGAATGTATCGGAAATATGCCGGACTCTCGGCGGGGGCGGTCACGCAAAGGCTGCGGGCTGTCTTTTAGAGGGTACAATAGAAGATGTAAAAGAGCGTCTCATTGAGACAGTAGGAAAGGTGCTGGGTGAATGAACGGCATACTTTGCGTAAATAAGCCTCAGGACTTTACCTCCTTTGATGTAGTGGCAAAGCTGAGGGGTATTCTGAAAATCAAAAGGCTTGGTCACGGCGGAACTCTTGACCCTATGGCTACGGGAGTACTGCCTGTGTTTGTGGGAACTTCCACAAAAGCCTGCGATATAATGCCCGATAATACGAAAAGCTATCGTGCAGGATTCAGACTTGGACAGTCTACGGATACACAGGATATCACGGGTAAAATTCTCGCTGAGTCGGATATGAGCGTTTCAAAGGAGCTTCTGCTTGATACATTACCTCTGTTTACAGGAAAGATTATGCAGATTCCTCCTATGTATTCGGCTGTACAGGTGAACGGAAAGAGACTTTACGACCTTGCAAGACAGGGCATTGAGGTAGAGCGTACTCCACGTGAAATACAGGTAGACGGGCTCAGCCTTGAAGAGTACGATCCCGAAACACGTGAGGGAGTGCTGAGCATTTACTGCTCAAAGGGCACTTATATACGTACAATTATCAGTGATATTGGCGAGAAAATCGGTTGCGGAGGAATTATGACCTCGCTGGTGAGGACCTCTTCATCAGGCTTTACTCTTGCCGATTGCTATACCTTTGAGGAAATCCAGAAGGCAAGGGACGAGGACAGGCTTGAGGAGCTTATTCTTCCTGTAGAGCGTGTCTTTGAGAAATTACCCAAGCTGAAACTGGGCGAGGCTCAGACAAGAATGTACCGCAACGGCGTAAAGCTTGACCTTGCAAGAGTCTACAATATCAGGGAAGGCGAGGATACCTACGCTGTGTACGGCAATGACGGAGCATTTATAGGTACGGCTTATGCCGACAGAGAAAACAATGTTTTGAAGGTAGCAAAAAATCTGACATAAGAAAGGTGCGAAGGCGATGAAGGCAATTGCGGAAAATGAATGTATAACCGAAAAAACTGCCGTTGCTCTCGGACTTTTCGACGGAGTGCACCTTGGACACAGAAAAATCATAGAATTTGCAAAGCGGTTTGAAAAAAGCGGATTTGTTCCGGCGGTATTTACATTCAAAAACGCTACTGTTACCGAAAAACAGGGCAGAAAACAGGAGTACATCTATACAGACTGTCAGAAGAACGCTGTTCTTGAAAAGCTTGGTATAAAGTACTGCTTCAGTGCTGATTTTTCTTCGCTGAAAAATCTTTCGGGTGAAGAATTTATGCGTGAAATACTGATAAAGAAGCTCAATGCATATCACGTTGTCTGTGGACACGATTTCAGATTCGGACGCAATGCCGAATGTGGAATTGAAGAACTTATCGGTTACGGACAGAAACACGGCTTCGGAGTGGTTATCGGTCCTGATATAATGCATGACGGCGAGAAAATCTCTTCGGGAAAAATACGCACGCTTCTTGCAGAGGGTGAAATCTGCCACGCAAACAGCCTTCTCGGAGCACGTTACAATATAACAGGCGAGGTAGTTCACGGAAACCGCATAGGAAGAACCATTGATTTTCCAACAATAAACCAGTGCTTTGCAGAAAATCAGCTTGTGCCGAAAAGGGGAGTTTACCATACTCTTACCGAAATTGACGGCAGAAAATATACATCAGTAACCAATGTGGGAGTAAAACCCACTGTTGAAAAGAATATACAGCCTCTTGCGGAAACTCATATTCTTGATTTTTCGGAAGACCTCTACGGCAAAAACATTAAGGTAGAGTTCTGCGGATATATAAGAGGCGAGAAGAAATTTGCTTCCGTAGAGGAGCTTAAAAATCAGATATCTGCCGATACGGAAGCAGTAAGAACTGCGTCTGAAGGCGGAATTCTATGAAAGGAATGAAGGGAATGTCTGAAACAAAAAGAGTAAGAACAAGATTTGCGCCCAGTCCTACAGGCTATATGCACATCGGCAACCTGAGAACAGCGCTTTATACTTACCTTATCGCAAGAAAAAACGGCGGAGATTTCATTCTCCGTATTGAAGATACCGATCAGGAGCGTTACGTTGAGGGCGCAGTTGACGTTATCTATAAAACACTTAAAATGACAGGACTCAACTGGGATGAGGGTCCCGATATAGGCGGTCCCGCAGGACCTTATGTTCAGTCTGAGAGAATGGGAATGTTCAAGGAATACGCTGTGAAGCTTGTTGAGAGCGGTCACGCATATTACTGCTTCTGCGATAAGGAGCGTCTTGACAGCCTTAAGAAAAACGAGGACGGCTCAACAGCTATTGCAATGTACGACAGACACTGCCGTAATCTTTCAAAGGAAGAGGTACAGGCAAAGCTTGATGCAGGGGTTCCTTATGTAATCCGTCAGAAGATGCCTCTTGAGGGCACAACAACCTTCCACGACGAGGTTTACGGAGACATTACCGTTGAAAACAGCGAGCTTGACGACCAGATTCTCATCAAGACAGACGGTATGCCCACATATAACTTCGCCAACGTTGTGGACGATCACACTATGGGAATTACCCACGTTGTAAGAGGAAATGAGTATCTTTCATCTGCTCCCAAGTACAATCTTCTTTATGAGGCATTCGGCTGGGAGGTTCCTACATACATTCACTGCTCACCTGTAATGAAGGACCAGTCAAACAAGCTTTCAAAGAGAAACGGCGACGCTTCCTTTGAGGACCTTATCGCAAAGGGATATCTTACAGAAGCAGTTATCAACTATATTGCACTTCTGGGCTGGGCTCCCAAGGGCGAGCAGGAGATATTTACTCTTGAAGAGCTTGCACAGGAATTCGACATCAGCGGAATCAGCAAATCTCCTGCAATTTTCGACCCCGTAAAGCTTAAGGCTATCAATGCAGAGTATATCAGAAGAATGACTCCTGAGCAGTTCTGCGAGTACATTACTCCCTATATCAGACAGTATGTAAAGCGTGATGATATAGACTTCAGAGTTCTTGCGTCAGTTCTTCAGCCCAGAACAGAGCTGTTTACCGATGTTGAGGCTCAGGTAGACTTTATCGACGCTCTTCCTGAGTACGACAACGCTCTTTACTGCCATAAGAAGATGAAAACAAACGAAGAGACTTCTATCGAGGCTCTCAGAGCAGTTCTTCCCGTTCTTGAGGAGCTTGATAACTGGACCGTTGAGGGCGTCCACGAGGCTCTGTTCGGGCTTATCGCAAAGCTTGAGGTAAAGAACGGCTGGCTTCTCTGGCCTGTAAGAACAGCAGTTTCCGGCAAGCAGGTAACAGCAGGCGGTGGCGTAGAGCTCTGCGTGATTCTCGGTAAAGAGGAGACACTTGCACGAATCAGAAAGGGAATTGAAAAGCTCTCTTAAATATTCGCTGTATTTTCACTGCACTATCACAATGCAGGAATAGAATTAATAAGTCTTAATATGGATTAATCTAAGTATGACAGTCTGAAAGGACTGCCTCACAAGGAGGAACACAAATGATTGAGGTTAAAAACCTTACAAAGAAATACGGCGACAAAACTGCCGTGAACAATATAAGCTTTTCTGTGGAAAAAGGCGAGATCCTCGGATTTCTCGGACCCAACGGTGCGGGAAAGTCAACCACAATGAATATGCTTACAGGCTATATTTCATCAACTTCGGGACAGATTCTTATCAACGGCGCTGATATTCTTGAGGATCCCAAGAAGGCTAAGTCAAATATCGGCTATCTTCCCGAAATCCCGCCTCTTTACATCGATATGACAGTAGAGGGCTATCTTGACTTTATGTATGACCTTAAGAAGTGCAAGCTTCCCAGAAAGGCTCACCTTAAGGAAATCTGCGACCTCTGCAAGATTTCAGATGTTAAGGGACGTATCATCAAGAATCTTTCAAAGGGTTACCGTCAGCGTGTGGGACTTGCTCAGGCGCTTATCGGAAATCCCCCCGTGCTTATTCTCGACGAGCCTACAGTAGGTCTTGACCCTAAGCAGATCTTAGAGATAAGAACACTTATCAAAAAGCTTGGAAAGAGCCACACAGTAATTCTTTCATCACATATTCTTCCCGAAATTCAGGCTGTATGCGATAAGATCATCATCATCAACAAGGGTGTTGTTGCAGCAGACGGTACAGCTGATGAGATCGCAAAGAATATCACAGACGAGCATAAGATGACAGTACGTATTGAGGGCAGTACAGGTACTGCTTCTGATAAGGAGCAGATTTCAAAGGCTCTCAAGAGCATCAAGGGTGTAAAGTACGTTCGTGCCGATATGGAGCGTGAAAAGGGCATTTACGACTATGATGTAGAGTCTGAGGATAACGTTGACGTTCGCCGTGAGATCAACAAGCTTTGTGTTGAAAACGGCTGGAATATCCTTATGCTTCAGCTTTCAGACCTCACCTTAGAGGATATCTTCCTCAAGATCACAATGGGCGAGGGTATGATCGTGGGAAACGGCGAGGATACCGCTTCACCCAAGAAAAAGGAAAAGGTAAGAATAAACCTTAAGCTTGATGACGGACAGTCTGACAATGACGACGATGACGATAACGCAAAGCAGGAAACTGCTCAGGAAAACAATGAGAACGGAGGTCAGAAGTAATGGGAGCTATTTACAGACGCGAAATAAACGCATTCTTTACATCAGGCCTTGCATATGTATTCCTTTCGGTATATTTCCTGTTTTCAGGATATTTCTTCTATCAGGGCACACTTTCACAGGCAACAACAGATACATCACCTATGTTCAATGCACTCTTCCTTATAGTGCTTTTCCTCATTCCCATTCTCACAATGAGACTTCTCAGTGAGGAAAAGAAGCAGAAGACAGACCAGGGACTTCTCACAGCACCTATCGGCTTATGGTCCATCGTTCTTGGCAAGTACTTTGCAGCACTTACACTTTTCGTAATCGCAGAGAGCATCGTATTCGTATATGCGCTTATCCTCAGCTATTTCGGAACAGTAGTGTGGTCAACACTTCTTGCAAACTATTTTGCAATGCTTCTTTTAGGCGCAGCCTTCATTGCAGTAGGCGTATTCATTTCATCGCTTACAGAAAATCAGATGGCTTCAGCCGTAGCAAGCTTTCTTGCTCTGATGCTTCTTTATATGATAGACTCAATCGGCAACGGTATTCCCGTTGAGTTTATTCAGAAGCTTTTTGTCTCGCTTTCATTCTACACAAGATACGTTGAATTTACAATGGGTATCTTCAACCTTTCAAGCGTAGTTTTCTATCTCAGTGCAGCATTCATCTTCAACTTCTTCACAGTAAGAGTTTTAGAGAAAAGACGCTGGGGTTAATCTGAGGAAAGGAGATCTTACTAATGAAGAATACAGAAAAAAAGCCAAAGAATTTCAAGAAATTCAAATACGGCTCAATGTCGGTGGTTGTTATTGTACTTGTAATAGCCATTGTTGTGGTAATAAATATAATCTCAGGACTTCTTATGAAGCGTTTTCCGCTTAAGCTCGACCTTACAGCAGATAAGAGATACGAGCTTTGCGAAGAGTCCATCGGTGTTCTCAAGGATATGGAGGACGATGTTGAAATTACAGTAACTCTTCCCAAGGAGACACTCATTCAGCTCAACTATTACAATATGATTCCCGAAATCCTTGATAAATACTCTGTTTATTCAGAGGCAGGCAAGGGAAGCGTAACAGTTGAATATGCTGATATCACAAAGAATCCTGAGGTCGTTTCAAAGTACAGCAAGTACTATAACGGCACAATTTCAGAAGGAAGTGTTGTAGTATACTGCAACGAAAAGGTAAAGGTACTTCCCCTTACAGCAATGTTCACACAGAGCTCTCAGTCATACTATGCAACAGATGCTTCAATCAGCTTTATCGGCGAGAGCACAATCACATCAGCAATTATGTCTGTAACAGACGCAAATCCCATTAAGGCAGCTTTTGCTTCACTTGTTAACGGAGCTTATGTTTACGGACAGGATTCAAGCCTTTACTACTCAACAGAGCAGTTCAAGAGCCTCCTTGCAGCAAACGGATATGAGTTCAGCGAAACAGGCGACATCGACCTTATGACAGATGAGCTCAACCCCGAGGATTACGACCTTATCGTAATTCCCGCACCTACAGTAGACTTCAGCGAGGATATCATCGAAAAGCTTGACAACTATCTCTACAACGACGCAAACTATGGCAAGAACCTCATCTATATTTCAGCACTTTCATCAATCCAGCTTCCCAACATTGAAGAATTCCTTGCAAAGTGGAATATTCAGGTTGAGGATACAGCTGTAATGGACGATGTGAATATGATGAACGCAACAATCAGCTCACTTGGCGGAACAGCAGCTGCTCCTATCGTTACAATTGCAGATACAGAAGCAGTAGGCGAGCTTCCCAATGAAAGCCTCCCCATCATTGCTCCCCTTGCAAGAGAGCTTACAATACTTTCAAAGAACAGCGATATCGTATCATCAGCAGTGCTTCAGTCCTCAGCAACATCATATCTTAAGGACGTTGAAAAAGGCGAGCCCGTAGGCGATAAGGGTTCAAGAACTGTAGCAGTTCTTTCAAAGAGAGAAAGAGCAGAAGGCTTTAACGTATACACAAGCAACTTCCTTGCAATTTCAAGCGCATATATCTCAGACCCTTCAGTAATACTCAACACAAGTGCATACAACAATGCAAACTTTATTCTGAATACAGTGAATACAATGACAGGCAAGGAAAGCAGTTTTGTTATTCCTCAGAAGAATCTCCAGCAGGAGACACTTGCTCTTACAGCAAGCCAGGTTAAGATCGTAAGAACAGTTGTAATCTACATTATACCTCTTCTTGTGGTTGTAGCCGGAGTAATTGTATTCATAAGGAGAAAGAACCGATGAAAAAATCAGTAAAGGGAATAATCGGACTGTGTGCTGTCCTCGCCGTTTTAGGCGGAGGACTTGCAGTCCTGAAGCTTACCGAGCCTGAGGAAAAAGAAGAAAGCTCTGTTTCAACCGAAGCGGTTGAGGGCGCAGGAATTGTCCTTATAAAAGACGAAGAGGTATCAAAGGCTTCAGTAACAAGAGCCGAAGATACTCTCAAGGTTGTTCAGCTTACAGCCAAAACAGAGGAATCAGCTACAACATATACTCTTGAAGGCTATGAGGATATCCCCCTTGTAACTTCAGTCGTGGGCACTTTAGTAAACAACGCAAAGGGACTTCAGTCCTCTCAGCTTGTTGCGGAAAACTGCACCGAGCTTGCAAAGTACGGCCTTGAAAAGCCTGTTATAACAGTAGAGCTCACATACGAATCAGGAGAAACAGCTGTTCTTGAAATAGGCGATACAGCACCTGTGGCAAGCGAAACATACGTTAAGGTAAAGGGCGAGGACGACGTTTATACAGTGGCAACCTCAAAGGTGGCAAATTATTCAATGGAGCTTGAGGGCTTTATCTCCTCAACAATCCTTGAAGAGCCCGCCGAGGAGGATTATCCCATCGTAAACAGCCTGAGAATTCAGCGTGACGATATCGACTATGATATCTACATCGAATACGATAAAAAGAGCGAGGACGATGACTATACAAGCGGTACATCAGCAACTCATATCCTTATCGAGCCTATATTCTCATATCTCAACGTAGACCAGTCTGCACCTATCACAAACGGTCTTTTCGGACTTTCCTCTGATGGAATATTCAGTATCCACGCTGATGAGGCAGATATCGCAGAGGCAGGTCTTAACGATCCCTTCTGTACTGTTACTATGAGCTGTGATGACGGAAACGACTATGTTTTCCTTATGAGTGAGCCTTTCTCTGATGAAAACGGCGTAACATCACATTACGGAATGTTCGAAAACAGCAATATGATCTATATTGTTTCCGCAGAGAACGCTAAATGGGGAACAGTAATGCCTGTTGATATAGCTTCAAAGATTATGTTCGGTACTTATGTATGGAATATAACAGAGCTTACCGCTTCAGGCAAGGACGCTGAAACATCAGAGTTTGTAATAACTCACAAGGCAGACGCCGAGGAAGCAAACAACTCAGCACACTTTGACACAACAAGAAACGGCGAGACCTTTGATACCGAGCGTTACAGACAGTTCTATCAGTTCCTTGTAAGTGCACCTGCTGAAGACTTTGCAATGGGCGAGGAAATTCCCGCAAGCGAGCCTATCGCTGTTATTGAGCATAACGACTACTACACACAGCAGACAAACAAGATAGAATTCTATGAGTATTCAGCTCTTAAGAGCCTTGTTGTGGTAAACGGCGAGGCAAGATTCTTCTGCAGTAAGTCATATGCAGAAACAGTACTTGAAAACATAAAGAGAATTGAATCAGGGGAGGATTATATCACAACCTGGAAATAATATAATAAGGAGGATTATTGAATGAACGAAAAATTTTATATGTATAGAGGTTATCCTCTTGTAAGAAACGATAATATGATTTACTACGGTTATATGTCAGATCCTTATGTAATAATGATGCAGATAATGACAACAAAGAAAATCGGCGATGAAGAGGTTGCCGATAAGGTAAGAGTAATCCAGATGTCAACAGATCCCACACTTGATCCTCTGAAGGCATGCGTAAAGAATACCGAGCGTGAAGGCGGGCTTTACGAGGCTCTTGATGTAGCAAGAGTATGGCTTGAAAAGGCTCTGAAAAACTAAAATAACGAAAAAGGGACAGCACAGACTGTCCCTTTTGTTATGTATGAAGAAAAAAGCTCCCGATATTAACAGTGATGTTCTAATAGGTGCTTATATGTATTTAGTGGGGGAACCTTTCTGAAGAAAGTTTACCCCCACACCCCCTACAAAGACTTTTGAGTCTAATTTAAGCCCCATAGGGTGCACACGGAGAAATAATTAAATTTCTTCTTTATTTGATGTGTGCACCCTATGGGGCTTAAATTAAAACTTGAAAGTTTTAGGAAAGGAGTTTGAGGAATAACCCTTTTTCAAAAGGGTTTTCCTCAATAATGCGTATAAATTCTCCTATAAGAATACCACCGTTAATCGGGAGCATTGTTATTATTCAACAGAGATAATGTAGTAGTAAACAGGCTGACCGCCGTTAACAAGCATAACCTCGATCTTATCGCTGAGCTTAGCGCTTAAGAGCTGTTGCATACTTTCGGCATTTTCCTCGGTAACATCGGCACCGTGAATAAGAGTAACATAGCTTGTATCGCCCTTAGCGAGCTTCTTGACCAGCTTGTAGGTAGCCTTGTTGATATCCTTTTCTGTGAATGAGAGCTTGCCGTTATCAAGAGCAAGGATCTCGCCTTCCTTGATAGAGTGGCCCTCATATTCAGAATCTCTTGCAGCAAAGGTGATAAGGCCTGTAGAAACCTTTTCAAAAGCCTTTGTCATAGCGATTCTGTTATCTGAAAGGCTTGCAGTTTCGTCGAAAGCGAGCATAGCGGAAATACCCTGTGGGATAGTACGTGTCTGGAGAACGCACACATTGCGGTCTGTAAGCTTCACAGCCTGTTCAGCCGCCATAATAATGTTCTTATTATTGGGAAGAACGAAAACAGTTCTTGCGGGTGTAGCGTGAATAGCACGGAGAATATCCTCAGTAGCGGGATTCATAGTCTGACCGCCCTTAACCACAACGTCAACACCGAGGTCAGTGAACATAGCCTCAAGACCGTGACCTGCGGCAACAGCCACAAATCCGAATTCCTTTTCGGGTTCAGCGGGAACAAAGCCTGCCTCCTCAGCAGTCTGAGCCTCCTTGACCTTATTTTCGTGCTGAATTCTCATATTCTCAACCTTAGGCTTGGGATCATTGATAAAGTATCCGAATTCAAGAGCCTTCTGAAGAGCAAGACCGGGAGAATCGGTATGAACGTGAACCTTGATAATTTTCTCATCGTCAACAACAACAACGCAGTCGCCGATAGTTTCAAGGTAAGCTCTGAGCTTAAGGGGATCGGGACAATCGGGATTTTTCTCAATAATAAATTCAGTACAGTATGTGAAGTTGATTTCCTCATCAAACTCGCTTACAGCAGTTTTGAAGGACTCATAGCTTGTATCCTCGGGAGTAACTGTCTCAGCGGGGGAAGCAACGGGCTTTCCGTCGAAAACCTCAGTCATAGCCTTGATAATAACGAGGAATCCCATACCGCCTGCGTCAACAACGCCTGCCTTTTTGAGAACAGGGAGCATTTCGGGAGTCTGGTTGAGCACTCTTTCAGCCTCATCGCAGATTTCCTTCCAGAAAACAACATCATCATTGGTAGAAAGCGCGATCTCCTGAGCCTTGACAGAAGCAGCCTTTGCAACAGTGAGGATAGTGCCCTCAACAGGCTTCATAACAGCCTTGTAAGCGGCATCGACGCCATACTCAAGAGCGTTTGCAAAGTCTGAGCAACCTGCGCTTGTAAGGCCTGCAAGTCCCTTTGCGAAGCCACGGAAAAGCAGAGAAAGGATAACGCCTGAGTTACCTCTTGCGCCTCTGAGAAGAGCGGAAGCGGCAGAAGAAGAAACCTCTGCTACGGTAACTGAGTCGTTCATTCTTTTGAGCTCGCCAACAGCGTTACCGATAGTCATAGACATATTTGTACCTGTATCGCCGTCGGGAACGGGATAAACGTTAAGTTCATCTACCTGACGTTTTTTATTAGCAATTGTAATTCCAGCCGAAATAAAAGCATCTCTTAATAAAGAACCGGTTATCACAAATAATCCTCCAATACAAAATTAATAAATCATTTCGTCAACGAAAACATTGACCTTTTTAACAGCAGTACCTGCAGCCTCTTCCACGGAGAAGGTAACAGCGTGAGTAATGCTGTTTACAGCGGCAGAGATGTTGGTACCGTAAGTAACCTTGATATGGAGGTCAATAATAAGTCCGTTATCCTTATCGGTGTAAATATGAACGCCCTTATTTTTTTCGAGGAATTTTCCGCCTGTAAGAGCAGAAACAGTGCTTAAAGCAGTATTCACACTGCAGACACCTGCGACGCCGAAGCAACCTGAAACCGTATGCTTAACAAGCTCGGTGAGATAATTTTCGGAAACAGTAATTTTACCGATATGATTTTCAATGCTGACCATTATAATCACTCCTTTTTAAAGTGGCACAAAAAGCCATTATTCAGATTTATTATACCACAAGCAGATGAAATTTACAAGCAAAAAATCAAAATTGCATTTAAATCTCCTTTATAATGAGAAAATGAGGAAAAATTATTGATTATTTGTAATAAATGTGCTATTATTTAAGTCAGAGAAAGGTTCTTTTCAGGAAGGGAGTGCATTAAAATGAATAATCTTCAGGAGAAAAAAAGATATTATGCGGTAGATTTCTGCTGTATCCTCGGAGTAATATTGATGATAGGCCTTGATTTTTTCAGAAAAAGCGGATTTGAACAGACTGCTCTTACAGGAGTAATTTCTGTACTGCCACTTGCTCTGAGATGGCTTTGTATGGCGGGTGTACCGTTGATAATTCTTGTGAACGGAGCATCGTTCAGCCGTGATACCTTTTCATTTTCTCAGTACAAGGGCTTTTTCAAGCTGATATACTGTACAGCGGTATGCTTTGCGGTTATGTGGATCTACACAGGCGGACACCCCGACAGCTTCCCCACAAGCTCGGTAAAGCCGTTTTACTATTATGACGGCATAGATTTTGCATTGATGTACAGCGTGCTTCTGCTGTTGTCGCCGTTTCTCAACTGCACATATCAGGCACTTCCGAATAACAGGGCAAAGGCGTTTCTTGTAGGCTCATTTGCATTTTTATCCTCAATGCCGAATATTCTTATATTCGGCGGGAATTATATTCTTCCTGTAGAGCTTACACAGCTGTGGCCCGTTACCCTTTATTTTCTCGGAGCGTTTATCTGGGAAAACAGAAGAAAATTTGATTTTCTCGGCGGAGCAGTTTTCACGATCTGTCTGTGCTTTTCACAGGCGATACTTTCCTATGCCGACAGTCTTAATTCCGAGCTTCTGAATTTCGACAGCAAAAGACTAAACCAGTACAGCTCTATAAACGTTGTAGCTACTGCGGGCGCAATATTTATGGCTCTTTGCGGACTGAGGACAAAAAGCCGTGCTGTAAGAAAGACATCAAAGGCGTTGGCGGGCTTTGCACTTCCTATCATACTTATCTGTCATATCCTTGAGGATAATCTTATAAGAATATTCATCGGGGAAAAAGAGCTTACCGACCTGGAGCTTATGAAATATTTTATCCCCTTTGTTATAACAGCGGTGGGAGTTTCCTATCTTGTTTCCGCAATACTTATTATGCCCTTTGGAATGGTAAAGTCGCTTTTCGGCATTAAAAAGCGTGCTGTTACTGCAGATGAATCAGAGTATTCTGAACAGGAGCAGACATATGAGGAAATAGAAGCTGATGACGACGATGAGGATAACGGCTATGTGGGAAGATACGAGCTTGGAAATGATGAAAAAGATGATAATAACAACGAAGCCGAGCTCTCATACAGAGCCTCAGCCGAAGCAAGCTTTGCGGATATTCCCGTGCGCAGAAGTCCCGATGAAATATCGGTTGACGAGCTTCTTGCACTTATTACAAATAAATAAATAAAACGGAGGCGGATTTTTGAAGAATTTATTGTTTATAGGGGACGTTGTGGGAAAAGCGGGCTGTGATTTTCTTGCGGAAAAACTCAGACTCGTTAAAAAGCAGTATAATATTGATATAACAGTTGTAAATGCTGAGAACTCAGCACAGGGCAACGGTGTAACAAAATATTCGGCGGATATGGTCCTCAATGCGGGCGCAGACGTTATCACAACGGGAAATCACGCATTCAAGCGTCACGAGTCGCTGGAGATTTACAACGGCGGGTGCATTATACGTCCCGCAAATTACCCCGAAGAGGGCTGTCCCGGAAGCGGAGTCTATGTGCTTGATATGGGAGCGTATTCCGTAGCGGTTATAAATATGTCGGGAACAGTTTACCTTGATCCCCTTGACAATCCCTTTACGAAAACAGATGAAATTCTTGAAGAGCTTGAAACTCCCAACATATTTGTTGACTTTCACGCCGAGGCGACTTCTGAGAAAAAGGCAATGGGATATCACCTTGCCGGAAAGGTTACGGGAGTTTTCGGAACGCATACCCACGTTCAGACAGCGGACGAGTGTATTCTCAGCGGTCATACGGCATATATCACCGACGCAGGAATGACAGGTCCTGAAAATTCAGTTCTGGGAGTAGAGATACAGCCAGCCGTTGACAGACTGCGTTTTCGTATGCCCGTGCGCTTCAGAGAAGCAGAGGGACCCTGTATGATGTGCGGAGTTGTGGTAGAGTTTGATGAAAAAACGGGTAAATCGCACAAAATTGAGCGGATAATTATAAGATAATCTACAAAGTTATTGAAAGCCCTTGATTTTTTGTGAAAAATGATGTATAATAAGCTTGCAATAGTACCATTGGCATTTCAGGCACTAAATCTTACAAAATATTTTATCAGGAGGTTTTTTTATGGAAATCTTAAAAGTATCATCTAATTCAAAACCTAATTCTGTTGCCGGAGCTATTGCCGGTGTAATCAGAGAGCAGAAGGCTGTGGAAGTACAGGCTGTGGGCGCAGGCGCTGCAAATCAGGCAATCAAGGCTATTGCTATTGCCAGAGGCTATCTTGCACCTATCGGTATTGATCTTATCTGCGTACCTGCATTTGCAAATATTGTGATTGACGGCGAGGAAAGAACCGCTATCAAGCTCATCTGCGAGCAGAGATAAGAAACAGCAATCACAGAAGTTTTGATAACTTGGGGCGAACGCTTTTGTTCGCCCTTATTTTATAAGGAGTATTGGTTATGGAGCGTAAAAGCAAGGATAATTACTACCTCGATCTGGCTGAGGTGGTGGCTCAGAGATGTACCTGTCTCAGAAGACACTACGGAGCTGTTATTGTAAAGAATGACGAGGTTATTTCTACGGGCTATGTGGGAGCTCCCAGAGGGAGAAAAAACTGCTCTGATACAGGAGTGTGCGTAAGGGAAAAGCTGAATATTCCCAGAGGCGAAAGATACGAGCTTTGCAGAAGCGTTCACGCAGAGGCAAATGCTATAATAAGCGCATCACGGAGAGATATGATAGGAGCAACTTTATATCTTGTGGGCGTGGAGGTCTCTACGGGAGAGTATGTGCCAAACAGCAACAGCTGTTCTATGTGCAAGAGAATGGTGATAAATTCGGGGATAGAAACTGTGATTATCCGCGACAGTGCCGAGGATTACCGTACAATCGATGTAAATGAATGGATAGAAAATGACGAGTCTCTTGAAGGGATTATGGGGTATTAATTGATAAAAGGAGTAAACGGTATGCCGTCAAAGCTTTTTTGCGAAATTGAATATTTGAAGGGCGTGGGAACCGCTCGCGGAGAAAAATACCGTAAGCTTGGAATAACAACTCCATATGAGCTTGTGTATCATATTCCCAGAGCGTATCTTGACTATCGGTGCTATGTCCCCGTACAGCAGAGCGTGCTGAATGAGTACAATGTTCTGAAGCTGACGATTTTTCGCAAGATGTCTCCGCAGAGAGTAAGAGGCGGACTGATTATCTGCAAGGCTGTGGCAACCGACGGAATTGATGATATTCTTGTGGTCGTGTACAATAACGTGTACGGCTTCAACGCTCTTAAGGAGGGCGAAACCTACTATATGTACGGCAAGGTTACGGGAAATTTTCTTCGCAAGGAGATAACCTCGCCTGTGTATATAAGAGCCGATGAGAGCGTTCTTATACAGCCTGTTTATCCGCTTACACAGGGACTTTCCGTGAATATGGTGCGTACAAATATGAAACAGGCGGTTCAGATTATGAAATCTGAGCCCTTTGAGACTCTGCCTGAGGAGCTTCTGAGACGATACAATCTTTGTCCGCTGATGTATGCGCTGGAGAATATACATTTTCCCGCAAGTGAGGAGTCGGCGGAAATTTCAAGACAGCGACTTGCCTTTGACGAACTTTTGAAGCTTCAGCTGGGAATGTCTATGATGAAAAGCAGAAGCCGTAAAAGCACAGCTTACAGAATGGACGGCTCTGTGTCAGTGGAGAGTTTCAGAAAGAAACTGCCCTTTGAGCTTACCGAAGCGCAGAATAAGGCGATTGACGAGATAATTTCCGACCTTTGCAGAGATGTGCCTATGAACAGGCTTTTGCAGGGCGATGTGGGAAGCGGTAAAACTGCCGTTGCGTCGGCAGTGTGTTATTTCTGCGCAAAAAACGGAGTTCAGTCAGCACTTATGGCTCCTACCGAAATACTTGCTATGCAACACTATAAGACTCTTACGGAGTTCCTTGAGCCTTTCGGAGTGAAGGTCTGTCTTCTTACAGGCTCGCTTACGGCAAAGAAAAAAACTGCTCTCAAGGAGCAGATTGCCACAGGTGAATTTGACGTTGTTGTGGGAACTCACGCAATAATCCAGAAGGACGTTGAATATAAATCCCTCGGACTTGTCATTACCGATGAACAGCACCGCTTCGGAGTTGCTCAGAGAGCTAAGCTTGCGGAAAAGGGCGGTACTCCCCATAAGCTTGTAATGTCAGCCACTCCCATACCGAGAACTTTAGCGCTGATTATTTACGGAGACCTTGATATTTCGGTTATAAATCAGCTTCCCAAGGGCAGAAAGCCTATAAATACCTATGCGGTAACAGGAAAGCTCCGCCACCGTGCCTTTGGTTTTGTGAGAGAGCGTCTTGACGAGGGGCGTCAGGCTTATGTGGTGTGTCCCATGATCGAGGACAGCGAAAGCGATCTTCTTGCGGTGAAATCCTATGCGGAAAAAGCTGAGCAGGAGGATCTGAAGGGGTATACAATAGCTCTGCTTCACGGAAAAATGAAGTCAGCCGAAAAGGAAAAGGTGATGAAACGCTTTCGTGACGGTGAGATACAGGTGCTTATCTGTACCACTGTTGTTGAGGTGGGGGTAGATGTTCCCAATGCGGTGGTAATGGTTATCGAAAATGCCGAGCGTTTCGGTCTTTCACAGCTCCACCAGCTGAGAGGCCGAGTGGGAAGAGGTCAGTGGGAAAGCACCTGTATCCTTATTACCGACAATACGGGCGAGGAATGTGTAAGGCGAATGAAGATAATGTCCTCCACCAACGACGGCTTTAAAATTTCAGAAGAGGACCTTAAAATGCGTGGCCCCGGAGACTTCTTCGGAAGTGCCCAGCATGGACTTCCGCCACTGAAAATTGCCGATATTGCTTGTAATACCGAGCTTATGAATATGGCGCAGAGCTGTGCAAGGGAGCTTCTTGAAGCTGACCCCACTCTCAGCAGACCTGAGCACAAGGCTCTTAAAACAGACACAATGAGGCTTTTCAATAAGGAGATTATAGGGTGAAAGGGGATCGCTATGGGATTGTTGAGGAGAATTTTCAGGGTAAGAGAAATATATGAGACGACAGATCCGTTGCAGGAATTGCTCTGTGTAAGTGGAGGTATGGCTTTGATCAGCGTTGTTTTAGGTGTTTTGATAGACAAATACAGAGGTTATTTTTATATTCTGAGTGTCATATCGCTGGCATATATATTGTTATTTATCCTTTTATATCTGGGGGCTATTGTCCGGGCAATTAAACTATACTGTTGTGTGCGCAAAGGCAGATGTTATCAAGGCAGAATTGTTGGAAGAACGCAGTACTGTAGGGTAAGAAAGCACGTCCAGGGGCGGTATCGCCGGGAAGCAAAATTAGTGATTGAATATGCAGATGGAAAGAGATATGTTACCTGTGATATGAGAAAGGAAAGCATACAGAGGATTGTTTCTGCGGATTGCGGAGTGTATGTTTACAATGGCATGGCTTGTGCCGATGATTTTCGTTGCACTCTTTTCAGGTCGAAGCGATGTATTGAGCTTGATACACTGAAATTTCCACAGGAGATCTGAATATAACAAGGAGATTATAGGGTGAAAATATGACGTTTAAACTGAAATACGATTTTGAAAAGAGATTGCTTCTGATTTTTATTATTGTGTTGTTTGCTATTCTTTCAATGGTGATTTGTGTCTTAAAAGGGTATATCATTCATTATGATGATTTGTTTGTTTGGATTGTGGTGGCATTGGAGCTGATATTGGATTTTAAAGACATAAAGACAAAACTGATTGCAAAAAAGGGAGAGAATGTCACGGGAAGAATTGTTGGATTAACTGACCACTATCACTCAAGATATTCAAATGGCTACCGACTGGTTGTGGTATATAACGATACAATGTTGGTAACTCCTCGTGTCAGTGCCTCTCAGGTTAATCGCATACAATCTGAAGAATGTACTGTGTGGGTCAATGGAGACTATGCGTATGCAGAGGAGATAGAATATAAATTTAATGGCGCAGGTTTGATTTTTCCTTACAAGTAAAAAATATTTTTGCAAATTTTCCCCTATATACCGTCGTTTTCAGACTTTTTCAAAAAAATCCGAAATTTTTTTCAAAAAAAGCTTGACAAACGGGACGAGTTGTGATAGAATAATTAAGTCGTCAGTCGACGGCTTCTAAAGTGTGGGGGTTTAGCTCAGCTGGGAGAGCATCTGCCTTACAAGCAGAGGGTCACAGGTTCGAGCCCTGTAGTCCCCACCACTTTGGCCCGGTAGTTCAGTTGGTTAGAACGCTAGCCTGTCACGCTAGAGGTCGTGAGTTCGAGCCTCATCCGGGTCGCCATTTGCCTCTGTAGCTCAGTCGGTAGAGCAGGGGACTGAAAATCCCCGTGTCGTTGGTTCGATTCCGACCGGAGGCACCATACAGAACGAAAGGTTCTGTATAATGCGGATTTAGCTCATCTGGTAGAGCGCCACCTTGCCAAGGTGGAGGTAGCGAGTTCGAGCCTCGTAATCCGCTCCATAGTACTGGGGTAATAACCTTGGTATTACATAAATCCCGAAGCGTTTGTTTCGGGATTTTTTTCTTATATACGGAAATAATTTATAATAGATAATGGTAAGAGGTGAAGTATGGAAAAGGAAATGCGCTATGCGGTGCTGATTGACGCGGATAACGTGGCTTCAAAATACACGAGAAATATTCTTGATGAGGTTTCAAACTACGGAATAGTAACATATAAGAGAGTTTACGGCGACTGGACAAGGGCAAATCTTGCTTCGTGGAAGAATATGGCGCTGGATAATGCCATAACTCCCGTACAGCAGTACAGCTACACAACAGGAAAGAACGCTACGGATTCGGCAATGATTATTGACGCTATGGACATTCTCTATTCGAATAATGTTGATGGATTCTGCATAGTATCAAGCGACAGCGATTTCACAAGACTTGCCATACGCCTCAGAGAATCGGGTATGCACGTTATCGGTATGGGCGAGCGGAAGACTCCCAAGCCTTTTGCGACAGCCTGCAATGCGTTCAAGTACCTTGAAATTCTTGCTGATGAGGAGATACAGGAGAGCTCTGAAAGCAATAATGTGGAGTTGAGAGCTCTTGAGGAAGCAATAATCAGAATAATAGCCGAGAATGCCAATGTTCAGGAAGAGATAAATATGGGCGAGCTGGGAAGCAGACTTCAGAACCGTTATCCCGATTTTGACGTGAGAAATTACGGCTATTCAAAGTTCTCACAGTTTCTTAAGGAGTTCGAGTCGCTTTCCTTCCGACAGGTGGGAAGCAGTATCCTTGTTTCTCAGAAGTCCGATAAGACTGAGCTTGGTGTGATCGAGGAGACTCTTGCTTCTATAGTGAAAACAAACGGCAGTAAGGGGTATAATCTTGGCGAGCTGAAAAAACAGCTGTGCGTGAAAATTCCCGGCTTCAACGTAAAGAGCTACGGATACTCGAAATTCAGCAAATTCATAGAAAATCTCCACGGATTTAAAATAAGAAATAATATGGTAATGCTTGTTAAAAAGTAAGGGGTAGACTATATTGGCAAAGAAATTTATAATGGTGATGCTTACATCGCTTGCGGTAATATTTGTTATAACGGGAACTGCTTATATGTATAAGGCGGGAGTTTTTGAGCCCTATCCTGAGCCTGTTTATCTTGATCAGGAGCAATCGGCAGAGCGTCCTGTCTATTCGCAGTTGTCAAAAGAGGAACAGGCATTGTATACGACTTTGTACAACGGAGTGCGTGAGCAGAAAACAGAAATACCTCTCCCTTACGAAATTGACGGAGATACCTACACCAAATTATACTGCATACTGGAGAAACAGGAAAGCGATATTTTCTATATGTCCTCCACATTTTACACAGCGGAAAAAATCAGAAAAGCCAGAATGGCATACCGTGAAATACCGGGAGATATTCCGGCGATGGAAGCTGAGCTCGAAAAGGCTGTAGCTGAGTTTGCAGATGAGCTTTCACAGCTTGGCGATTACGAAAAGGCTCTGAAAATACACGATTATATAATAGAGAAGTGCACCTACGAGATAGATTACGATGACGGGCTGGGAGCGACTGCTTACGGTTGTCTTATGAACGGAAGCTCGCACTGCGAGGGCTATGCCAAGGCGTTTGATGTTCTTGCCAAAGCTTGCGGACTTGAAAGTATTGTTGTAACGGGAGTAACCGACGAGGGCGAAAATCACGCCTGGAATCAGGTGAAAATTCACGGAGAATGGTATAACTGCGATGTGACCTGGGACGATACCGATACAGTTGACGACCTGCGTCACACTTATTTTCTTGTAGAGGACGAGTCCTTTACAGAGACTCATACGGCGGATACAGAACATTTTGCTCCTTTTGCGTGCAGAGCGACAGAAAACACTTACTTTAATAAAAATGACTTATATATAAATAATGATGAGTGCGCGGAGGAGATAATCACCCGTGAGATTGAGGCGAGAAATCCTCAGATAGAGCTGAAATTTGCCGATAAGGAGCTTTACGAGGGCTTTAAAGAGCGTTTTGTGGAGGGCGAGGAGATTTTTCAGATAATTCTTGCGTCGGGTGTTGAGGGAGAATTGACCATTTCTGTGACAGAAAACGAGAAAGAACTGTGCCTTATGCTGACGATGCCTTTCTGATATGGTAAAAATACACATAAATTCACGAAAAAACCGCCTGAACTTTGAGTTGACAAAGTAAGAAATGGGTGATATAATAATAAAGCTGTCGGAAATAAAGCCGAAAGCGAGCGGACTGGATCGAAAAAAGTTTTTGAAAAAAAGTACTTGACAAAGCGATTTGGTTGTGCTATAATATTAAAGCTGTCTTGAGAGATAGTAAACAGTATCTTGAAAATTGAACAATGCTAAGAAAGTAACACGACCCTTGAAATTCCTTTTTTTAAAAGAAGGAAAATTGAGAAAAGTCAAGCAAAGACTAAAAAATGAAGCGCAGTAATAACGCAAGCGTTATGAACAGGATTGATATCATTCAGGGAGACCTGATTGACATACAACTTTAATAAAGAGTTT
>SVNM01000100.1 GCA_015066875.1 Ruminococcus sp. | reverse complement strand
ATCTGTATTTATTCCGCACAGCTCAAGCTTGTCTGCGTCAAAGTCTATCATTGCACATACGAGATTGCCTTCCCTGTCCTTGCCCACTTCCCTAAGCTTGAAGGTATTTCTGCTGTCGGAAAGCTTGCCCACATACGTGCCGTCGGTCTTTATAACGTGGTACTCTCCGTTGAGATTTACTACTACGTTTTCTCCGTCAGAGACAACTCGCTGTGCTGATGTGCTCTTATCGGGAGTTACGGGGAAATTCTCAAGTGGACAGGAGCTTAACAGCTTGCCCTCTATAGAATATGTATTTACCTTGAGAGTGTACTGAGCATTCTTGTCGTAAAGCTCCTCGTCATAATCAGGCGAGCTGTAATCGGGTGCGGGAAGATTTCCGTAATCCACGCTGTTTACAACAGATACTATCGTTCCGTTTTCTGTGACATCAAGGTCGTATGAGACTCCGATATCAAACTCAGGGATTTCAAGCAGTTTAAAGTCTGTGAAGCTTTTGTCTGCTGTATAGAATTCAGGTATAGTATTGCCGAATCCCAGCAGAAAAATATTCTCGCCTCCGTTGTAGGTCTTGAAGGTGTAAACCTGTTGCAGAGTGGTAGGGTTATCGATTTTACTGCGCTTGTATGCCACGCTCATTTTCTCTGCCACAAGGTTGCCTACCTCTTTTTCTTTTTGACTTCCTTCACTGCACGAAACTGCTCCCAGAAGAAAGCCTGTTGCCATAATCAATGCCATTAATTTTTTCATAGTGACGCCTCCTTATAAAGCCTGTAATAATGGCTTTTATTAAATAGTGTCACAGAAAACAAAAAAAGACGAAGAAAATATATATTTTTTTATTTTAACTTTTTTAGCCACTTTTTTCGCTTGACATATCCCGTTTTTAGAGTTATACTATCCTTTGTGCTTATTTTTTTGTGACTATAAAGGAGTTTTGTTATTATGAATAAAATTGCTATTGTTACTGATACAAACAGCGGTATTTCCCGTGAAGAAGCTGAAAAGCTCGGCGTTTTCCTCGTTGCTATGCCCTTTATCGTAAACGGCAAGGAGTACTTCGAGGGCGTTGACTGTACTTATGAGCAGTTCTTTGAAATGCTTGCTTCGGGTGCAGATGTTTCTACTTCTCAGCCTTCACCTGATTCTCTCCTCTCTCTCTGGAGTGATATCCTTAAGGAATACGATTATATTATACACATTCCCATGTCATCGGCTCTCAGCGGTTCATGCAGTACTGCCAAAGCTCTTGCGTCTGAATTCGATGGAAAGGTCCTTGTTGCTGATAACAAGCGTATTTCAGTTACTCAGAGACAATCTGTGCTTGACGCTCTCTGTCTTATCGAAAAGGGACTTTCCGCACAGGAGATTTGTGCAAAGCTTGAAGAGACCGCTCTTGACGCAAGTATCTATCTTGCTGTAAACACTCTTGAGCTCCTCAAAAAAAGCGGAAGAGTTACTGCTGCGGGTGCAGCAATCGCTTCGATCCTCGGACTGAAGCCCGTTCTTCAGATTCAGGGCGAAAAGCTGGACGCTTTTTCTAAGGCAAGAGGTATGGATAACGCTCAGAAGGTTATGCTCAATGCCGCTAAGGAGGACGTTGAAAAGCGATTTGCCGGCAAAAAGGTTACTATTGTTACCGCTTACTCAGGCGATTACGCTTCAGCTGAGGAATGGCTTAAAATCGTTCAGAAATTCTTCGGCGACAGCTCTGTTGAAATGTACAAGCTTCCCGTAAGCATCTGCTGTCACGTAAGCGCAGGCGTAAAGGCTGTGGGAGTTATCCCTGTTGTTGAATAATCAGAATAAATAAAACGGAGCTGAAACTTATTGTAACAGCTCCGTTTGTTTTTAAATAATAAGTCCTGTGAGAAATGCAGTCGCTGCCGCCGCAAGAGCTACAACAATAAGCGGTAAATTGAAATAGGCAAGTATTACCGCAATAACTGTTCCCACAACTGAGGTCACCATATCGCCTGTGCTGTAGAATATGGCGGGAATTGTCATTGCACTCAGCACCGCATATGGTATATAGTACAGAAGGCTCTTGAAAAAACGCGACTTTATCTTTCTTCTGAAAAATGTAAGAGGTATCATTCTTATAAGATATGTTACCCCTGCCATAACGGCTATGTAAATTGCTATGCTCATTGCTTCTGCACCTCCTCTTCATCGTCCTTTACAGGAAACAGAAGCGCACCTACAGATGCCGATACAAGAGCACTTATGATTATGGCAAATCCGCTTGAAATATCTGTGAATACATACCTGAACAGTATGCTGATAAGTGCAGAAAGTACAACTGTGAAAAGAACGCTCTTCTGCTTTCTTGAGGGAGGTATTATTATCGCTAAAAACATTCCGTAAAGCACTATTCCCATTGCGTCGGTTACTTCTTTAGGAAGAATCTCTCCTGCCGATGCTCCCAGAACAGTTCCCGAAACCCAGCCGAGAAATGCAACAAGTATCATTCCATACATATATGACGGAGTCAGCAGGCAGGGTTGTGCTGAAGCTACGGCAAAAATTTCGTCGGTTATTCCGTAAGAAACCATCAGTCTGTGACGCAGTGTGAATTCCGGCGAAAGCTTCTGCGAAAGGGATAGCGACATAAGCGAGTATCTCAGGTTGATTATAAGCTGAGTCAGCGCCATTTCAAATAAAGTTCCGCCCGCAACTATTATTCCCACCCCCGCAACCTGTCCTGCAGAAGTAAGGTTGGTTACCGATATCATCGCCGAAGCAAATACCGACAGCCCCGACTTTACCGCCATTATTCCAAAGCCGAAGGAAACGGAAAGATATCCCAGAGCTATGGGCAGACCGTGAAACATTCCCTTACGGAAATTCAAATTCAAAAAAATCATATCCTTTCAAATAAGAAAAACAGATTTTTATTATACCACAATTCCCAGAATAAATCAACTGCCCAATTGTAAAAATTTACATTATTTCCTCGGATATAATTATTTTTCATAAAAATTTCAGCTGATTTATGCTTTAAAAGCTCTGAATGACAAATTCTGATTTTTTTAAATTACATCTTGCATTTAATCGATTTTTGTGGTATGATAATAAGAAGAATATTATGCCGTATTTTAAACGGCAAATAAATTTACGTGCATTTTTCTGTGCACGGGTCAGGGAGATTAATATGCCAAAGAAACAAGATATCAACAAAATTATGATTATCGGTTCAGGTCCTATCATTATCGGTCAGGCTTGTGAGTTCGACTATTCAGGCACTCAGGCGTGCAAGGCGCTCCGTCAGCTTGGATACGAAATCGTTCTGGTAAACTCTAATCCTGCTACTATTATGACAGACCCCGATGTTGCTGACATCACTTATGTTGAACCTCTTAATCTCGCAAGATTAACCCAGATTATCGAAAAAGAACGCCCCGACGCTCTTCTGCCTAACCTGGGCGGACAGTCAG
>SVNM01000042.1 GCA_015066875.1 Ruminococcus sp. | reverse complement strand
ATAGGGTGCACACATCAAGTAAAGAAGAAATTTAATTATTTCTCCGTGTGTACCCTATGGGGCTTAAATTAGACTCAAAAGTCTTTGGAGGGGGTGTGGTGGAAAACTTTCTTCAGAAAGGTTCCCCCACTAAATACACATAAACTCCTATTAGGACATCACCATTAGTGTCGCTTTTATTTTTTATTCTTTTATCATTTCCTCAAAGGAAAAATCCTTCACGGGACTTATCTCCACAGGCTCATCAAAAAGCTCTGTCACCTTTTCGGGATCAGCTATAAGCTCAAGCTTCTGAGCTCTTGTAAGCCTTTTTATGCGATATTCCAGCTTTGAAGCAACGCTTCGGTTTTCTGCGATCCACAGGGCTTCAAGTGACTGCGCCTTATGTGAGCGTGTGAATTTTGCGCACTTTTCCGATAAAGTAAAATGCTCCTTCATTCTTCGTGAAATGTCAGAGGCTATGCCCGTATAGAGCACGCCTCTTTCACATTTTATCATATAGATATAGTACATTACTTCTGCTTGATTCTGAAACTGCTGTTGCGGAGCTTTGTTATGTCTGCTCCCTTTGGACGACGGTTTTCAGGCTTTCTTGCAGGCTTAGGAGCACGCTCCTTCTTCTCTGCTTCGTCATCAAGACGCATTGTAAGAGAAATTCTCTTCTTCTTTACGTCAACGTCAAGAACTCTTACCTTTACAATATCGTTCACCTTTACAGCCTCAAGAGGATGCTTGATGAAGCGACTGCATATCTGAGAAATGTGTACAAGACCGTCCTCGTGAACTCCGATATCAACGAAACAGCCAAAGTCAATGATGTTGCGGACTGTTCCTACAAGCTCCATACCGGGCTTGAGGTCCTTTATTTCCATAACATCACCGCTTCTCAGGAGCGGAGGAGGAAGCTCGTCACGAAGGTCACGTCCGGGCTTTTTGAGCTCTCCGATAATATCTGTAAGGGTTGGAACACCGATACCGAGGTTTTTGCTGATATTTTCAAGACCTATATTCTCTGATTTTTCTGTAATTCCCGAAGCTCCGCCGTTTGAGATATCTGCAAGAGTAAATCCGCACTCGCTGAGGAGCGATGAAGCTGCCTCGTAGCTTTCAGGGTGAACGGCAGTATTGTCAAGGGGATTCTTTCCATCACGCACTCTCAGGAAGCCTGCGCACTGCTCAAACGCTTTTTTACCAAGCTTTGCAACCTTAAGAAGCTGTTTTCTGTCGGTAAACTTTCCGTTTTCCTCACGGTATGCTACGATATTCTTAGCCACTGTTGCATTTATTCCCGAAATATACGAAAGAAGCGAATGTGAAGCTGTATTGAGGTCAACTCCGACTGAGTTTACACAGTCCTCTACAACGCCTGTAAGCGCCTCGTTAAGACGTGCGGGAGGCATATCATGCTGATACTGTCCTACACCGATTGCCTTAGGCTCGATTTTTACAAGCTCAGCAAGGGGGTCCTGAAGACGTCTTGCAATAGATACTGCGCTTCTGAGAGATACGTCATAATCCGGGAATTCTTCTGACGCAAGCTTTGAAGCTGAGTAAACGGAAGCTCCTGCTTCGCTTACTACCATATAGCTTACCTTTTCGGGAATTTCCTTCAGAAGCTCTGCTACAAAAGCCTCGGTCTCTCTTGAAGCTGTACCGTTTCCGATTGAAATAACGTTAACGCCGTGCTTCTGGATAAGGCTCTTTACCACACGCTTTGAAGCCTCCATATTGGTTTTGGGTCCGGGAGTGCAGTAAATTACGTTTGTATCAAGCACCTTGCCTGTAGAGTCAATTACAGCCACCTTACAGCCTGTTCTGTATCCAGGGTCAAGTCCGAGGATCGTGCTGTTTTTGAGTGGTGCCTGAAGCAGAAGCTGTCTCAGATTTGAAGCAAAAACCTTGATTGCCTGTTCTGATGCATTTGCAGTAAGCTCGTTGCGTATCTCACGCTCGATTGAAGGGAAAATAAGACGCTTGTAGCTGTCTGTTGCAGACTCGCGGACAAGCTCTGCACAAGCTGAGCCGTTAACTACGTATTTATTTATGATAAGTCCTGTTGCGCTTACATCGTCAAGCTCTACAGAAACCTTAAGGAAATTCTCCTTCTCGCCTCTGTCAAGGGCAAGAATACGGTGATGAGCAATTTTATCAATAGGCTCTGAGTAATCATAGTAGTTTGTATAAACGCTCTCAGCCTCTTCATCTGAAGCCTTTGAAACAAGCTTGCCCTCACGCTGAGCAAGAGCTCTGAGCTTTTTGCGTATCTCGGCGTCATCTGAGAAATTCTCTGCGATAATATCCATAGCTCCCTGAATAGCTGTCTTTACATCGGGAACATTTTTCTCCTCATTCACAAAAGCCTCTGCTTCCTTTTCGGGATCAGTTCCGTTTTCCTGAGCCATAATAATCTGCGCAAGAGGCTCAAGTCCGTTTTCACGTGCAATGCCTGCTCTTGTACGTCTCTTGGGCTTGAAGGGACGGTAAATATCCTCAACCTCAACGAGAGTCTTTGCATTAGCAATTGCCGATTCGATTTCCTCAGTCATCTTTTCCTGCTCGGTAATAGCGTTGCGTACCTCTTCCTTACGCTTTTCAAGATTACGAAGATACATAAGTCTGTCGTAAATCTCACGAAGAATCTGGTCGTCAAGAGAGCCTGTAAGCTCCTTACGATAACGGGCAATGAACGGTATTGTTTTATCATCGTCTATAAGAGCAACTGTATTGTCGATCTGCTCCTGACGAAGTCCGAATTCCTGTGCAAGTGTTTTATTGATATCCATATTTTTATCCTTTCCATCTGATAATTTTACCATAATATTATACCATATAATCACACCAAAATCAAGCGTTGAAGCCACTTAAACTATTTTTATACGGAATTATTTTCCTGTGATTACATTCTCTGCAAAGGGCAATAATATTACAGGAAGATTTCGGTTGCCGTTGCCGTAAATACGGCACGCTCTATGCGCTCTGGAGGCTTATGGCTTACAATAAGGTTGTTATTTCCGGTATCAATACATCTGATCTTGAGGTTCTTAAAGAGGAAGAGAAGATCGCTCTGCTTAAAGAAATTCAGCAGACAGGCTCTAAGGAGGCACGTGACAAGCTAATACGAGGCAATCTGAGGCTTGTGCTAAGCGTTATACAGAAATTCACGGGCAGAGGCGAGGATATCGACGACCTTTTTCAGATCGGTGTTGTGGGACTGATTAAGGCTATCAATAATTTTGACCTTACCAAAGAGGTACGCTTCTCTACCTACTGCGTTCCTATGATTTCGGGCGAGCTGAGACGTCATCTTCGTGATTACAGTCAGATAAAGGTAAGCCGTTCTCTGCGCGACCTCGCCTATAAGGCTATAAAAGCAAAGGAACAGCTTATGCTGAAAAATCAGAAGGAGCCTGATATTCAGGAAATTGCAGATGAAATAGGTGAAAAACGCGCTGATGTGGTTATAGCTCTTGAAAGCATAAGCGATCCCGTTTCTCTATATGAGCCTGTTTATTCCGATTCGGGCGATACCCTGTATGTAATGGATCAGATAGGCGATAAGAATGATGTGGACAGTCTTCTTGACGAGCTTTATGTCCGTGACGCAATAAAAAAGCTGGGTGAACGTGAGCGTAATATCCTCTATCTGAGATTTTTAAAGGGCAGAACTCAGGTAGAGGTTGCCAATGAAATCGGTATCTCACAGGCACAGGTTTCAAGGCTCGAAAAAAGCGCAATCAATCGGATTAAAGGCGTTTTGTAAGAGTTTTCAGTCTTTTTTCTTTGTACAACTTAATAAATAATTGTAAACTTTCTGTAATACTCTTTACTTTTTTTGGATTTTGTATTAAAGTAATACTTGGCTGTTTTTATAGTTAGGAGGTTTATTTATTCTTATGAAAAAACGTTTATTATCAGCTGTTACTGCTCTGGTAATGGCTTCAGGAATTACTGCTCCTGTTGTTTTTAATGCTTCTGATATGAACGCATTTGCAGGTCAACAGCTGGGTCAGACAAATTTCGATGAGGGTGTGGGACTTCCCTGGCACGTTTGTGAATCTGCTCCCGGCGAGATGGACTTTGCTATTGACGGCGGTAAATATCAGATCACTATTGTTAATCCCGGCGGTGCCTCTGCAGGCGGTGAGGACAGATGGGATTGTCAGTTCCGTCACAGAGATCTGAAAATCGTTTCAGGTCATCAGTATAAGGTTTCGTATGAAATTACTGCTTCAAACAGCGGTAAGTTCTATACCAAGATAGGCAACCTTGACGGTGATGTGGAGATATGGCACAATATGATGGCTGACGGCGGTCCCGATTTAGGTTCTACATGGGATCCTATGCCTATTAATGCAAACGAAACAAAAAAGGTTGAGCTCACCTTTACTGCTTCTCAGTCACTTGACGTTGCTGAGTGGGCTTTCCACCTTGGCGGTGACGGACAGTATACTCCCGGTGGTTGCTTCCCCGCAGGTACTGTAATCACCTTCGATAATATGTCTCTTACCGACCTTACAAGCGATGAAAATGACTATCCCGAAGTCGAAGTTTGGCAGAGAGCTGAAATTCTCACCAATCAGGTGGGATATTTCACTGACAGAGCTAAAAAGGCTACATTCCTCTGCACCGACGAAAAGGGTATGGACTTTGAAATCAAGGATACATCAGGCGAGACTGTTTACTCAGGTACTTCAGAATACTTCGGCTATGATAAGGACTCTGACGATACTGTACATATTCTCGATTTTTCCGATTTCAATGAAAACGGAACCTTCTACATTGAAGCTGAAAATGGCGCTGTAAGCCGTGAATTCACTGTGGGAGACTCAAAGGTTTACTCCTCAATGCTCTATGACGCGCTCAACTACTTCTATCAGAACAGAAGCGGTATTGCTATCGAAAGTCAGTATATCACTTCAGGCGACGCAAATTCTCTTGCACGTGAAGCAGGACACCCTACTGATATGGCTGAAATTGAGCAGACATGGGGTTATACAGGCTCAAGCGGTACTATAGACGTTACAGGCGGTTGGTATGACGCAGGTGATCACGGAAAGTATGTTGTAAACGGCGGATTTTCTCTCTGGCTTATGCAGAATCAGTATGAAACTGCTCTGAAATACGGCTTTGAAGACGTTTACGCTGACGGTACTATGGCTATTCCCGAAAACTCCAACGGAAATCCCGACCTTCTTG
Organism: Ruminococcus sp.; assembly: GCA_015066875.1. Taxonomy (GTDB): domain Bacteria; phylum Bacillota; class Clostridia; order Oscillospirales; family Ruminococcaceae; genus Ruminococcus. The sequence goes on along the minus strand of SVNM01000042.1, from coordinate 14,556 downwards.
ACGAGGCTCGCTGGCAGATGGAGTGGATGCTCAAGATGATCGTTGACAGCGGTGAATACGAGGGTATGGTTTACCATAAGGCTCACGATGAAAAGTGGACTGCACTTGGTATCGCTCCTGCTGATGACGAAATGAAGCGTATTGTAAAGCCTCCGTCAACTGCAGCTACTCTTAACCTTGCAGCTTCTGCTGCTCAGGCAGCAAGACTGTGGAAGGGCATTGACGACGCTTTCGCTGAGCAGTGTCTTGAGGCTGCAGAAAAGTGCTATGAAGCAGCAAAGAAGCACCCCGCTATGTATGCTCCTATGGACGAATCTGTCGGTGGCGGAGCTTATGGTGACGACGATGTTACTGATGAGTTCTACTGGGCTTCTGCCGAGCTTTTCATCACTACAGGCGATGACGCTTACTATAACGATATGAAGGCTTCTGAGTTCTTCCTTGCGCTCCCTACAAGCCTTGACGGCGGTGAAAGCGTTGGTACTGTGGGTAGCTTTGACTGGGGACACACAGGCGCTCTCGGTACAATGAGCGTTGTTCTCAATCCCGATTGCTTTGACAGCTCTGATGTTGATACGGCTGAAAACAACATCATCAAGGCTTCAGAATACTTTATCAATCTTGAAAATAGTCAGGGCTACGGAGTTCCTTACGGTCAGAGCCAGATAAGCTACAACGACTCTGATACAGGCTATATCTGGGGTTCCAACTCCTTCGTTACAGATAACTCTATCGTTATGGCTTACGCTTATCTCCTTTCCGATGATACTGCTCACCTTGACGGAGCTATCTCAGGTATTGACTATATCCTCGGCAGAAATGCTGTGGATTACTCTTACGTTACAGGTTACGGCTCTCATTCAATTGAAAATCCTCACCACAGATACTGGTCTTATCAGGTTGATGAGCTCTTCCCCAAGGCTCCTTGCGGTGTTATGTCAGGCGGTCCAAACTCAGGTATGCAGGACCCCTGGGTTCAGGGTTCAGGCTGGAAAAAGGGCGAAATTGCTCCTCAGAAGTGCTATCTCGACCACATTGAAGCCTGGTCTGTAAATGAGTGTACTATCAACTGGAATGCTTCTCTTGCCTGGATCACTGCTTTCGTTGCAGAAGAAAACGGCGGAATCGAAGTAGGAAGCACAGGTACCTCAGCAGGTATCAACAACGACGGCGGAAACGGTCAGTCTAACGACAAGGATACTTACGATGAGGATAAGGCTTCTGAGAACAAGGAGACTGCTGATAAGAATTCATCTGACAAGGACAGCTCAGACAGCAAGTCAGAGGAAAAATCCGAGAAGAAGAGCGAGGAAAAAAGCGGTTCAAATCTCGGTGTAATCGCTCTCATCGCAGGCGCAATTATTATCGGTCTTGTTTCAATCGAAATTTTCGTCTACAAGATGATCAAGATGACAAAGGGCGTGGGAGTTGCTCCTCAGAACACAGCTTCTACTCAGCCACAACAGCAGACAGCTACATCACAGGCTCCCGCAGATACAGCTCATACCGAAAATAACAACTCAGATAATTCATAAAAATAAAAAGGTATCGCACCATAACAGGTACGATACCTTTTTCGTTTATACGATAGCAACACCGTGCTCTCGTAATTTTATCAGTAGCTTGATCTTTCGTTCTTTTCGTTTCTGCTGTTCTGATTGCTTCTGTTCTGTGAAGAATTCTGATTATTCTTATTCTGTGAATTCTGGTTGTTCTTGTTCTGATTGTTGTTATTATTCTGATTGCTCATAATAATACACCTTTCTTCCGCACAACGGCACTTTAAAAGCTCCTCCGAAGTGCGGTTTCCGAAGCAGTTTGCTGTAAGTACCGACAGAGGCCTGATGAATTTTTCCTCCGCAGATTTATTATGAGCACTTTTCTGTTTTTTATTCAGCCATTTTTCCGAATAACAGCTCAAAGAACCAGTAATCGGTCATGCTTCCATACTTGAAATAGTGGTAGCACAAAAGTGCAAAGAAGCCTACCCCAAGCACAATTGCAAAAATCGATAGTGCTATTGCTATTTTTGTACGGTATTGTTTTCTTCTTTTTATTGCAAGCACGAGTCCTGTTGCTCCGGCTATAACCGACTCAAAGCTCATACAGAAAAACGCAAGCAGAAATGCTATTATCGAAATAATTATTGATAACGCGTCAAATTTCTTGTCATTCATAGTTTAATCCCTCTCCCACAAAGTATATTCCTTGTTTTCTTCCTCGTCATAGTAGAAAACTTCGTTTATATTTTCCTTTTTGTTTATATTGAAAAGTTTGGTTTTTTCTTCCTGAGTGGCTATTTCTATATCAGAAAAATCAAGTACCTTTCGATAGTCAAGCGTCAGTCCGTAACCATCTACGGCGTCACGATCAAATTCCGGATTATCATATCCCATATAATTTCCGTTTGCGTCTCTCAGGGTAGGAAAAATATTTGCCGACTGAGATGCTATCCCCTTTTTATGAAGCCATAAATCTCCGTTTTCATCAACCTCTACCCAGATATTTTCCGCAAGATTATGCTCTTCATAGTCCATAGGACTTATGGAATCAAGAACTGCCATTTTAAATGCAAAGAGTCCTGTAAAAGCTGTCAGAACGACAATACCTGCTATAACAGCTCGCTCTATCCAGACTCTGCGTTTTATTCTCTTGATTATCTTTATATCCTTATCGGCACCTATTGCAAGATTCTGTCCCATTTTTTCGAGCTCTTTTCTGCAGTTGTCGCACTGGGAAATATGCTCGGCCACAGCCTTTCTGCTCTCCTCACTGCAGACCTCATCGGCATACAGCGGAAGCAAATCCTTTATAAGCTCACAATTATTTTTACTCATTTCTGTTCCTCCAATTCATCGATTATTTTCACCTTTGCACGGTGAAAGGTAACTCTCGCCCAGCTTTCGGTTTTCCCGAAAAGCTCGCCTATCTGTCTGAATGAAAGCTCGCCGAATACTCTCAGGGTAAAAACCTCTTTATGAGGCTCGCCCATTTTATGGAGAATTTTATGTATCTCCATAGTCTGCTGAGCGTCGGAAAGGCTATCCTCTACAGACACTCTGCTGTCGGGAATTTCCGCAGACAGCTCTTCATCTGAAAAGCGATTGTTCTTCTTGCACCAGCTCAGATACAGATTTTTAGCTATCTGGCAGAGCCACACCCTTATATCGCAATCCCCTCTGAAGCTGTTTACAGATTTCATAGCTTTAAAGAAAGTCTCCTGAGTTATCTCTTCTGCGGTCTGATCGCTTTTTGACAGTGACTTTATATACAGGTAAACATCGTGGAAATAATTGTTGTAGAGCTCTTCAACCTGATTCACATCTTCACCCCCTTACACTTATAAGACTGCGATAGTCAGATTTCGTTACAGAAATTTTCAAATAATTTTTAAAACAAAAAATCGGGATAGCCATTAAGGTTATCCCGATAATCTTTTATTCTTCTTCAGAATCCTCTGCACTGTCCTCAAAATCTTCAATTTTAAGATCATCATAATCAAATTCAAGAAGTTCATTGCAGTTAGGACAGTTGATAGAACCCTCGTCGATCATACCCTCATCAAGGAGTATTGTATCGCCACAGCTGGGGCAGGTTACTTCATAAAGCTCATCATCGTCGTCAAAGTCGAATTCATCTTCGTCATCACAGCAATCGCAGTCGCAATCGTCATCACAACAGTCGCAATCGCAATCACAGTCGTCGAAATCGTATAAATCCTCTTCAACCATACCAAGATCCTCATCAAGGATATCACAGAGCTCTGTAAGCTCGTCCACCTGTGACTGGAGATCCTCTACATACATCACCATTTCGTTCATTACATCTGCCATCTGGAGCAGTGCCTTGCCTTCTTTTGATGATTCATCAATGCTGAGACCTTCGATAAGTCCCTGAAGATAAGACATTTTTTCGGTAAGCTTCATAAACAGCTCCCCCTTTCATAAAATATAAAAATGTTATTATTGACGGTTAAGATTAAGCTCTTCCCATATACTCGCCTGTTCTTGTATCGATCTGGATCTTTTCGCCTTCATCGATAAAGAGCGGAACCTTGATCTCTGCGCCTGTCTCAACGATAGCGGGCTTTGTAGCATTTGTAGCTGTATCGCCCTTGAAGCCGGGATCTGTCTGAGTAATAACAAGCTCTACAAAGTTAGGTGGCTCAACGCCGAAAACGTTACCCTTGTATGAAAGGATCTTACAGATCATTTCTTCCTTAACGAACTTGAAGTTGTCGCCAAGAACTGAAGCGCTGATAGGAAGCTGTTCATAAGTTTCCATATCCATAAAGTAGTAAAGGTCGCCGTCGTTGTAGCTGTACTGCATATCCTTTCTCTCAACATATGCTGTAGGGAACTTAGCTGTAGGGTTGAAAGAAGTTTCAACTACAGAACCTGTAATTACGTTTTTATACTTAGTTCTTACAAAAGCAGCGCCCTTTCCGGGTTTTACGTGCTGGAACTCCACTACCTGAACAACCTGTCCGTCCATTTCAAAAGTAACGCCATTTCTGAAATCGCCTGCTGAAATCATTATAAATACCTCCGTGTATTTTCAAATTAGTATATATCTTATTTTACTACATTTTCCGATTTTTTGCAATACCTAAACCGATATTACTGCAAAGATATTATATTTTTTGCACTTTTTGTCAGATTAACATTGCCATTTTCGGTCAAAATGACAAAATCTTCTATACGAACTCCGAATTTTCCTTCGATATATATGCCCGGCTCGATTGTTATTACCGAACCTGACTTAAGCATTTCCTTGTTTGAAGGTGATGCATTCTGGATTTCGTGTATTTCAAGTCCTACGCCGTGACCCAGTGAATGTCCGAAACATTCGCCATAGCCTGAGTCTCCGATTATGTTGCGTGCTATATAGTCAAGCTCGCTTCCTGTCATACCTGCCTTTGCTTTTTCAAGACAAGCAAGCTGAGCTTCAAGGACTATGCTGTAGACCTTCTTCATCTCCTCTGAAGGCTCGCCCACGCAGACAGTTCTTGTCATATCGCTGTGATAGCCGTTATATACTGCACCGAAGTCCATTAAAACAAACTCGCCCTCGCAGACCTTTTTATCTGAGGGAACTCCGTGAGGCATTGAAGTGTTTGCTCCCGCAAGAGCTATTGTTTCAAAGGAGAGGTCCTCTGCGCCGTAAAGGAACATCAGTCTGTTGAGTTCAAGAGCTATTTCACGCTCAGTAACTCCGACTCTGATAAAGCCGAGAATATCGTCAAAAGCTCTCTCAGCAATCTCCTGAGCCTTTCTGATGCAGTTTATTTCGTCCTCGTCCTTAACCTCTCTCAGCGAATTTATTGCATTGCTGAGCATATCGGTATCGTTTATTTCCACATCTTTAAAGTGATTTCTGATACTGTTAAGCGTACTCACAGTCATAGTCTGAGCCTCTATAGCAAGTGACGCCACAGAGTGCTCCTTAAGAAGCTGATTTATCTGCTGATAGAGCTTCTTTTGCTCGATAACCTCTGCATTTTTAACGGTGTTGCGTGCTTTTTCAATGTATCTGAAGTCAATAAGGAGATATGCCTTATTACGAAAAGCGACTACCACTCCCGCAGAAGATTTCATTCCTGTGAAGTATCTTCTGTTTATATCAGATGTTATGAGAGCGCACTCGACCTCTTCGGGAAGCTCTTCAAAGAGCATTTCAAATCTGTTCAAGCTCTTCACCTCTTAAAGCTCGGCAAGAGCCTGTACAGCAAGGTAATAGCTACCGAAGCCGAATCCGCTGATAGAGCCTTTGCACACGGGAGCAATCACTGAATTTGAACGGAACTCGTCTCTTGCGAAAACATTGCTGATATGAACCTCGATACAGGGGATTTTTATAGCTGAAATAGCGTCTCTGATGGCATAGCTGTAATGTGTATAGGCTCCCGCATTGATGATAACTCCGTCGAAGCTGAGGCGGGCACTGTGAAGCTTATCAATGATAGCTCCCTCGTGATTAGACTGGAAAATCTCGCACTGAAGTCCCTGTTCCTTAGCTCTGTCGATAATATTCTGGTTAAGAACATCGATGCCTGTATTGCCGTACACTCCTGGTTCACGCTCGCCGAGAAGATTAAGATTTGGTCCGTGAATTACAAGTATTTTTTTAATCATAGCTATTCTCCCTGTTATTTTTCAATGTATTTTTTCGGCAGAAAAGGCTTTTCAAGCTTTCTTTTCACCTTGAAAAAAGTGGTCTTTTCGTGCTCAATAGGAACAACATACAGCATTTTTATGCCAAACAGATTTGCTCCCAGCACATCTGTGAAAATCTGATCGCCAACTGAAGCAACCTCTTTTTTTGAGAGTCCCATAAGCTTTACAGCTTCGGTAAATCCCTTTGTCAGAGGCTTTTTACCCTCGCTTACAAAGTCCAGCCCAAGCATATCTGCAAAGGGTTTCACTCGCGGACCGTGATTATTTGAGACAATCATCATCTTTATTCCGCTTTCCTTCATAAGCTGAAGCCACTCTAAAACGCCCTCACCGGGCTGTGGATTATCATGAGTTGTAAGGGTATTATCAAGATCGAGAATAAGTCCTCTGATATTATTCTTTTTCAAAAACTCCGGAGTTATATCCGTAGTATGTCTGAATGCAGCAGTTGATCTGAACAGCATAAATCCTCCAAATTATTATACAGCATCATTGCCGGATTTTTTGTCGAAAACAGTAATCTGCTTTATAAATGAAAAAGCGAGCCGTAGCCCGCTTTTATCAACATTTTCAGCGTTTCATAAAGAAACATACAAGATTAATACTTGCGCTTACGAGCTGCCTCAGACTTCTTCTTACGCTTTACCGAAGGCTTCTCGTAATGTTCTCTCTTACGAACCTCAGCGATAACGCCGTCCTTTGCACATGATCTCTTAAATCTCTTAAGAGCTGTATCTAAAGACTCGTTTTTGCCTACGCGAACTTCTGCCATTTATCTTTCCCTCCCTTGTCCAGAGGTTACCGACGTTTTAACATCGGACATCTATACTAATCATTCGGATACCGAATGTCAGTCAGCATCTACCTCAAAAAACACAGCAGATAAAAATACTATCATACAATTAATATAATAATAGTTTACCACAATTTCTTCACATTGTCAAGCAGTTTTTTTCCGAGATTCAAAGTTTGTTACTTTGCAACAATATTAACAAGTTTATTTGGTACATATATCTGTTTAATGATATTCTTACCATCAACTGTTTCCTTTACCTTCTCATCTGCAAATGCCATTGCAAATACTGCTTCCTTATCGGCGTCTACAGGAATCATAAGCTTTGCCTTAAGCTTGCCGTTTACCTGTACTACTATTTCAACAGACTCTTCTACAAGCTCTGCCTCATCATAAACAGGCCAGCTTTCAAAGGCAATTGTATCGTTATGACCAAGAATACTCCAGATTTCCTCACCAATATGAGGTGTGATACAAGAAAGCATCTTGATAAGTCCCTCAGCGTACTCCTTAGGACAGCTTCCCTTCTTATATACAGCATTTACAAAAATCATCATCTGGCTGATTGCTGTATTGAACGCAAGCGACTCATAATCATCAGAAACCTTCTTTACTGTCTGGTGATAAACCTTTGTGAGACTTCCGTCGTTGTCGTCTGTGAGATTTTCAGCTTCTGTAAAGAAATTCCATACTCTGTTGATGAACTTTCTTGCGCCTTCTACACCATTCTGGCTCCAGGGCTTGCTTACCTCAAGAGGTCCCATAAACATCTCGTAAAGTCTGAGAGTATCTGCGCCGTAATCTCTTACGATATCTGAAGGATTTACAACGAATTCAGGGAATCTCTTACCCATTTTTATTCCGTTTTCGCCAAGGATCATTCCCTGATGAACAAGCTTCTTGAAGGGTTCCTTTGTAGGTGCAAGGCCCTTATCGTAGAGGTATCTGTTCCAGATACGTGAGTACATAAGGTGTCCTACAGCGTGCTCCGGACCGCCTATGTAAAGGTCAACAGGCATCCAGTGCTTAAGAAGCTCCTGATCAGCAAATTCCTTGTCGTTATTGGGATCGATATATCTGAAGTAATACCAGCTTGAACCTGCACTTCCGGGCATTGTTGAAGTCTCGCGGAGTCCCTTTATACCGTTGCTGTCATACTGTTTCCAGTCTGTTGCATTTTCAAGGGGAGCCTTTCCGTTTTTGCCCTTATAGTCGTCAAGCTCAGGGAGAATAAGAGGAAGCTCGCTGTCATCAAGAGAGTGAATCTGTCCGTCCTCGCCGTGTACCACAGGTACAGGCTCGCCCCAGTAACGCTGACGTGCAAATATCCATTCACGGAAATGATAGTTGACAGTACGCTTTGCTCTGCCCATTTCCTCAAGCTTCTTTGTAATAGCTTCCTTAGCCTCTTCTACTGTAAGACCTGTAAACTCTTCAGAATTCACAAGCTTATAGCCCTTGCCAAGGTAATCCTGCTTCTCGAAAGCTGATTCGGAAACATCAACGTGACCAAGCTTGTCATCGCCGTCAATTACCTGTATCATATCGATATTATGAGCAATTGCATATTCAAAGTCTCTCTGATCGTGGCTGGGTACAGCCATTACTGCTCCTGTACCATAGCTTGCAAGAACGAAATCGCCGATAAACATTCTTACTTCTTTTCCGTTTATGGGATTTATACAAGTTACGCCCTTAAGCTCACAGCCTGACTTTGTCTTGTTGAGCTCAGTACGGTCCATATCGTTCTTCTTCTTGGTTTCCTCGATATAAGCCTTTACTTCATCAAGGTTTTCCACTCTGTCAAGAAGGCTCTCGGTAATTTCTCCGTCGGGAGCAAGAACCATAAATGTTATACCATAGATTGTTTCGATACAAGTAGTGAAGATTGAGAACTTTCCTCCGCCTACAATATCAAATTCAACCTCAACGCCTGTTGATTTTCCGATCCAGTTTCTCTGGATTGCCTTTGTAGACTCAGGCCAGTCTATTTCCTCAAGTCCCTCAAGGAGCTTTTCTGCAAATGCAGGCTGATCGATTACCCACTGCTTCATATTTTTACGTACAACGGGGAATCCGCCTCTTTCTGATTTACCGTCGATAACCTCGTCATTTGAAAGAACAGTTCCAAGCTCTTCGCACCAGTTTACAGGCATATCAATATATTTTGCATAGCCGTCCTCGTAAAGCTGTTTGAAGATCCACTGAGTCCATTTATAGAATCCGGGATCAGATGTTGCGATCATCTTTGACCAGTCATAATCAAAGCCCAGCTCCTTAAGCTGTTTTGAAAAGGTTTTGATATTCTCCTGAGTAAAACCGTTAGGGTGGTTGCCTGTTGTAACAGCATACTGCTCTGCGGGAAGTCCGAACGAATCATATCCCATAGGGTGAAGGACATTATATCCCTGCATACGCTTCATACGTGAAACGATGTCGGTAGCTGTATATCCCTCAGGGTGACCGGCGTGAAGGCCTACTCCGGACGGATAAGGAAACATATCAAGGGCATAGAACTTAGGCTTGCTGAAGTCCCACACATCTGTCTTGAAGGTTTCGTTTTCTTCCCAGTATTTCTGCCATTTCTTTTCTATGGCGGAAAAATCGTATCTGCTCATTTATATCATTCCTTTTAAATATTTTTTATTTTTTGAAAAGATCGCCGATTTCGGTCCACTTATTTGTAAAGTGCTCCTTGATATCCTTGTTTGTAGCAAGAAGGAATGCACAGCCAAGGTCGATTACACCTTCAACAAGGTAAATCCAGTTGCTTCCAAGATTTGTAAGGTTATTCTTGAGGTTAAGTACAAATCCGAGCACACAAGCTACTGCAAGGAGGTAGTTAATATACATAAGACCTGTGTAAAGAGCAAAAGCTTCAATAAGAGCATAGATTATACCACCGAAGCCTCCGCCTAAAATCATATTAAGAATTGCCTTAGCGATGAAATACACACCGATAACCAGTGTAAGCTTTCTTCCTGTTTCACTATTTGTTTTCATCATAACTGTTTACTCCTTTACGATTAAATCACTGATGTCGATCTGCTCGCCGTCTGCCCACAGACGCTCAAGCTGGTAGAAATTACGTGCTTCCTTATAGAAAACGTGCACAATAATATCCGCATAGTCAAGAATTATCCAGGTGTTGCCTGTATCAGCCTCACGTCTTGAGGGCTCGATTCCCTTCTGTGAAAGCTGGAATTCAACCTCGTCCGCAAGAGTTCTTGTGTGAGTATTGCTGTTACCGTTTACAATTACAAAGTAATCTGCAAGAATAGTAAGGTCGCCGATTTTAATTGCCTGAATATCCTCGCCTCTCTTTGTGTCGAGAGTTTTTATAATAAGCTCAAGTTTTTCCTGCTGTGTCATTTAATCACCCTTTTTATTATATTTTCCTTTCAGTAATTACAGAGTTATTCTCCGCCCTGAATTTCCTCAAGTGTATTGCTTGTATTGTCGTTATGAGTTGTAAGATAATCTGTTATAAGCTCTGCCAGAGCACTTTCCTCTAAAATCATATCGTGCTGATAGGGACGATAGTACTGGTTGAGCATATCTATAGTAGCCTGCTTGTGAACAGACCATACCGACTGTGCCTTTGTGTGTCCGGGAGGATAATAGTTTGCGCCCTCGCCGGGAACCATATTTACCTGTACATTCTCCATTGATACTGTTGAGGCAAAATCAGCAAGCATACTTATATTTTCAAGGCTCATATCTGTAAGGATATACTCATTCTCGTAAATCTCCTTAAGATAGCCGTAAAACTTCATTTTACCGTCTTCCTCGTAAATATTCAGAAGCTTTTCCATTGCTGCAGCAAGGAATATACGCTGATTTTTAACTCTTCCGATATCACCCTCAGAAAAACCGTGACGATATCTTACAAACCATTCTGCCTGCTGTCCTGTAAGAGTACTCTTGCCTGCGGGAATTATCTTACCGGGCTCGTAGGTAATCTGAGATTCGAGATTAACGGGAATTCCGCCTACAAGGTCTACCATATCCACGATATCGAAGCAGGCCGTTGTAACGTAAGCGTCAATCGGAATTCCGAAGTTATCCTGAACAGCATTTACAACACGCTGAATAGGAGTAACACTCTGGTCACCGAAAGCGTAAACGCTGTTGAATTTTCCTGTATAAGCACTCGTATAAGACGGCACAAAGGTATCTCTCGGAATCTGGAGAACGTTGATTTTCGCAGCAGCTATATCAAACTGGAAAACCCAGCAAACGTCTGTATTTGATTCTTCCTCGTCAAATCCAAGGAAAAGCACCGAATACTGTCCCTCAATATTCTGAGGAAGGTCAAGTCCGTCAGTAAACTCCTCGTGCACTATTTCCGAATCCACATTAAGAGGCATTGTAGTCTGTTCAAGCTCGCCCTCTTTCTGAACAAGAGGTTGCCATCTTTTGAGAAATGTAATTATAGATACATTTTCAATAGGCTTTCCTGTTTTGCTGTAGGCTATAATCGGCATATTGAGAATAAGCACGATTATAAGCGCAAAGCTTAGTACTATCGAAGCAATTTTTACGATGATATCCTTTGCAGATGAGCTTTTCTCCTTGCTTTCTGCTTCATATGCATTATCCTCATCATACTCCTCAGAATAACCATCTGAGTTATAGTCCACGTCAGAATTTTCCTCCTGAACAGACCCCTGAGCTTCATATCTTCCGTGATACTCCTGCTGAGAAGGCTCCTGAGCCTCGTATCTTCCGTGATACTCTTCCTGAACAGGCTCCTGAGCTTCGTATCTTCCGTGATACTCTTCCTGAACAGGCTCCTGAGCTTCATATCTTCCGTGATACTCCTGCTGAGGAGCAACGGAAGCGTTTCCGCTTCTTATTTTATCGGTTCTGACCAGTTTCTTCACCGGTCTTGCATTTTTGTTGTTTGTTTCCTTTGATGTTTCGTTGAAATCATTTATTTCGTTGTTGTTCATTTTTGCCCTTTCCGCAACCAGCTGTTTTCATCAGTGTTTCTCTCTGCAAATTCTCAGATAGAAATTATAAGCCTCTGCTGTACATACAGGCAGAAGTCCGCCTTTCTTTACAACAGATTTTACTGAGAATTCAAAAGCTTCAAGCATTGCCTTATCAAGATCAGCATAGGCAAGCTTACGCATTTTATCAACATCTTTGTAATCACGGTCAGCAGAAATCAGATCCCCCAGATAAACTATTTCTTCAAGTCTGGTCATACCGGCTCTGCCTACGGTATGAAATCTAACGGCATTGATTATGTCTATATCTTCAACGCCGAATTCTTTTTTTAAAAAATAAGCGCCTGCTATGGCGTGCCACAGCGAATGAGTTTCCTTTTCTTCACGGCATACGGAAAATCCGCTTTCTTCCACAAGAGCAAACTGCTCTTCATCGGAAATTTCCTTGCATATATCGTGAAGCATTCCCGCATAATAAGCTTTTTCGGGATCCTCGCCGTATTTCACGGCAAGCTTACGGCATTCATCTGCAACATTCAGACTGTGATGATATCTTTTCTGCGATAATCTGCTTTTAAGATATTTTTTCTTTTCGTCTGCATTATACATTATGCTCACCATCTCATTGAAAAAAATTATGGTTTATACAACCCTTTCAATCTTATATATTGTACTACATTTTTGTCAAGATAGCAAGAGTAATTCTCATTTTTTACAATTTTTTTTCGGATATTTGTGGAAGATACACTAACAGCATCAGCCTTGCTAAGAAAAATACTCCCGTATGCCGACAGCTCTTCAGCTTTCTTTTCAAGCTCTTTTGTATCTCCGTCCTCGCGCGACGCAACGGCAAGTGTCACTGTTTTAAGTATATCCTCAAACCTGTACCACTTGTCAAAGCTTAACAGCATATCACTTCCCACAAGGAGAAAAAGATCGTCATTGGGATATTCCTCTCTGAAATGCTCCACAGTATAAATTGTGTAGCTTACACGCTCTGATTCAAGCTCATAGTCACAGGGCTCAAGTCCCTTTTCTCCGAGACAGGCAAGTCGGAGCATCTCAAGTCGGTCCTCGCCCGAAGCATATTCTGCCATAGAGCGATGAGGCGATATCCTTGAAGGCACAAGAAATATTCTGTCAAGTGAAAGCTCCTCCATAATACTGCGGGCAAGGTGAATATGTCCGTTATGCACAGGGTTGAAGCTTCCGCCGAAAATACCCGTTCTCATTACAGCTTGATATCAATAACAGGCTCTTTGGGATTTCTTTTGAAAAGCACAAATTTTGTTCCGATTACCTGAACTACCTCTGCGCCTGTTGCCTCGGCAATTTCCTCTGCAGCCTCTCTTGCTGTATAGCCAGAGTTATCAAGGACTCTCAGCTTGATAAGCTCTCTTTTGCGGAGCGCCTCGCCGATTTCGTTGCAAAGAACCTCAGTAACTCCGCCCTTTCCTATCTGAAAAATTGTCTCATATGTTGAAGCGATACCTCTGAGGGTTGCTCTCTGTTTACTTGTCATATTTACTCACACCTTTTCTTTCAGTTTCTCATAAAGTCCGTTAAGAGCAACAGCTCTGTGACTGATTTTATTCTTTTCCTCTGCGGACATTTCAGCAAGAGTTCTGTCTCCGCACATAAAAACGGGATCATACCCAAAGCCGTTTGTGCCACGCTCCTCATATCCGATTTTTCCGCCGATTGTAGCTCCGCTTACGGTGAACACAGTATCTGCGTCAACATAAGCAATTACACACTGAAATGAAGCTCCTCTTTTTTCATCGGGGATATCCTTCATCTCTTCAAGAAGCTTTGCGCACTCCTCTCCTTTAGGAGCATAGCGCGCGGAATAAACTCCTGGTCTGCCGTCAAGAGCGTCTACACAGAGTCCGCTGTCATCGGCAATTGTAGGAAGTCCTGTTTCAGCAAAAACTGCTCTTGCCTTTATAAGAGCATTTTCCGCAAAGGTTGTGCCGTTTTCCTCCGGCTCAATATAAGCTCCCGCCTCTTTCTGAGAGATAAGCTCTATTCCGAGTGGAGCAAGAATTTCTCTTGCCTCTCTCAGTTTATTTGCATTATTTGTAGCCATTACAAGCTTTTTCTGCATTTTAGTCCTCCTTGCCACCGAAAAGTCTGCTGAAGAATCCCTTTTTCTTGGGCTTCTCTTCAATCTTCTCTTCTGCTTCGGATTCTTCTTCATCATCTTCTGTGATTTCGTCTGAGATATCCTCTTCTACTTCCTCAGAAGCTTCATCGGCAGACTCCTCTGCCTCGGCAGTCACCTCTTCGGAAATTTCCTGTACTTCTTCTGTTTCTTCAGATTCAGCAACAGGCTCAATCTCAACCTCAGTCTCTTCAATTACTGTCTCTTCAGCCTCAACTGCAGTTTCCTCAGCTTCAACAGTCTCCTCATCTGACTCCTGTTCAGAGTGCTCTGTCATATCAAAGAGGGCTTCAACGAAGGTTTTGCTGTCAAAGGGCTGTAAATCGTCGATTTTTTCGCCCACGCCGATAAGCTTTACAGGAATTCCAAGCTCATTCTTGATTGAGATTACTATTCCGCCCTTTGCTGTTCCGTCAAGCTTTGTGAGAACTATTCCCGAAATAGGAGCTGTTTCACTGAAAAGCTTTG
>SVNM01000041.1 GCA_015066875.1 Ruminococcus sp. | reverse complement strand
AAACTCTTTATTAAAGTTGTATGTCAATCAGGTCTCCCTGAATGATATCAATCCTGTTCATAACGCTTGCGTTATTACTGCGCTTCATTTTTTAGTCTTTGCTTGACTTTTCTCAATTTTCCTTCTTACAAAGGAATTTCAAGGGTCGTGTTACTTTTCTTAGCATTGTTCAATTTTCAAGATACTGTTTTCTGCCTCTCTTCCAAGACAGCTTTAATATTATAGCACATTCTCTTTTGCTTGTCAACCCCTTTTCAGAAGTTTTTTGAAAAGTTTTTTTGTGCTTGTTGAATTCTCACGAATTGCAACTTTAATATTATATCACTGTTTCGCAATCTTGTCAAGCACTTTTTCGAAAATTCTTAAAGACTTTTCCCAAAGCCAAATCTTCGACTGCTTGTCTCGATCACCGACAGCTTTATTATTATATCACTCATTTTTCGCTTTGTCAACTCAAACTTTCAGCGTTTTTTCTTCGCGTTTTTGTGCACTTCGTCAATAAGCTCCACTACACATTATTATATATGAAAAAACGCCCGCTATAACGGTGATGTTCTAATAGGAGTTTATATGTATTTAGTGGGGGAAACTTTCTGAAGAAAGTTTCCCACCACACCCCCTACAAAGACTTTTGAGTCTAATTTAAGCCCCATAGGGTACACACGGAGAAATAATTAAATTTCTTCTTTACTTGGTGCGTGCACCCTATGGGGCTTAAATTAAAACTTGAAAGTTTTAGGAAAGGAGTTTGAGGGATAACCCTTTTTCAAAAGGGTTTCCCTCAATTTACTCATATATTCTCCTATAAGAATACCACCGTTACAGCAGGCGTCATTCTCAATTATTACTCATCAATCCGCCATCAGCTTGACCATAACAGCCTTCTGAGCGTGGAGACGGTTTTCTGCCTCCTCGAAAATCTCATTTGCGTGAGCCTCGAATACCTTAGCAGTAATCTCCTCCTCACGATGTGCGGGCAGACAGTGAAGAACCATAGCGTCACTCTTGGCAACAGCCATAAGCTCGTCGTTGATCTGATATCCGGCAAAAGCAGTCTTTCTCTTCTCTGCTTCGCCCTCCTGTCCCATAGAAGCCCACACGTCTGTGATAAGCACATCTGCGTCCTTTGAAGCTTCCATCGGAGAATTTGTCATTGTGAAGCAGTCATACTGATTTGCGAAATCAAGAATCTCCTTAGGTGGCTGATAATCGTCGGGGCAGGCAATTGAAACTGCCATTCCGACCTTAAGACAGCCTACGATAAGTGAATTCGCCATATTATTTCCGTCGCCGATAAAGCACATCTTCAGTCCCTCAAAGGTTCCCTTGAACTCACGTATAGTCATAAGGTCTGCAAGAACCTGACAGGGGTGACAGAAGTCTGTAAGACCGTTGATGATCGGGATAGAGCCGTACTCTGCCAGATCCTCAACCTCTTTCTGCTCAAAGGTACGGATCATAATTCCGTCAAGATAGCGTGAAAGAACTCTTGCTGTATCCTGAACGGGCTCTCCTCTGCCTATCTGAAGGTCATTTGAAGAGAGAAACAGCGGATATCCGCCGAGCTGATACATACCTGTTTCGAAAGAAACTCTTGTACGTGTAGAAGCCTTCTGGAAAATCATACCCAGGGTCTTACCCTTAAGGTGAGTATGGGGAATTCCGTGCTTCAGCTCATACTTAAGCTGATCCGCGAGATTTAATATGTCAATAATTTCTTCAGTGCTCAGGTCGAGCATTTTAAGTAAGTGTTTCATCATAATTTCCTTTCGTCCAAAAGAGCACTCAGCTCTTGTTCATATCGCCGAATGCCTTATCGATAGCAACGGCAAAAAGGGGAATATAGTCATCAAAGGCGATATTCTCTACCTGTATGTCGTAGTGAAGCTCTCCCGCAACGGTAATCATAGTTTTAATACTTCCCACAGGCGAACCGTTCTTTATAATAGTAAAGTCCTTACGGTCCTTGCTTGCCAGTGAAAATTTCATACCATTACCTTCAGCCTCGATTGTAGGATCAAGAAAAAGCGACTTACAGGTAAGCTCAAAAAAGGTCTGATCGTTGAGCAGAATCTTGAACGCAGGCTTTCTTGCATCGCCTGTCTGCAAGAGGGTGTAAAGGATATAATCGCTTGCATCAAGAAGGTTAAGTCTGTTGCTGTTTCCGAAGCCCTTTTTCTTTACGCTGTAGAGAAGTCTGGATTTTTTATCCTGAACGATATACTTACTGCCTTTTTGTAGTACCATAAATTCCATAATCATTCCTCCAGTATCTTCTTTAATAGGGATATTCCGTCCTCCAGTTCTTTCATTTCTATTGTGAGAGGGGGAAGAAGTCTGACCTTATCCTTAGCCGTAAGAAGCAGAAGACCTTTATCAAGGGCAGTCTTCACAACCTCGCCGGCGTTTTTTGTTCTGAGCTTAATGCCTATCATAAGTCCCAGACCGGTTACTGATTCAACCTCGTCTGATTTTTCAAGCTCAGTTTTTATATATTCAGCCTTTTCGGCAACTGAATCGAGAAATCCGTTTTCTGTAACGCGCTCAAGAACAGCCAATCCGCCTGCACACACAACGGGATTACCGCCGAATGTGGAGCCGTGTGTTCCGGGAACGAGCACAGTACTGCATTTTTCATTTGTAAGGCACACGCCGATAGGAAGTCCACCGCCGATACCCTTTGCCATAGTAGTGATATCAGCCTGTTTTCCGTAGTGCTGGCCTGCAAGGAACTTACCTGTTCTTCCTGCGCCTGTCTGAACCTCATCAGCGATCACGAGAACGTCCTTAGCGGAGCAAAGCTCATAAACAGCGTCAACGAAGTCCTTATCAAGACAGTTGACACCGCCCTCGCCCTGAACGTACTCAATCATAACAGCGCACACTGTATCATCGAGTTTTTCCTTAAGGTCGGAAATATTATTAGCCTCAGCGTAAATAAAGCCTTCGGTAAAGGGGAAGAAATAGTTATGGAATGAATCCTGTCCCGTAGCCGAAAGAGTAGTTAAAGTTCTTCCGTGGAAGGAATTAACAAGGGTAATGATGTTATGTCTGCCCTTGCCGTATTTATCAAAGCTGTATTTTCTTGCAATTTTAATAGCGCACTCATTGGCCTCAGCACCGCTGTTTCCGAGGAACATTTTGCTGTAGCCTGTTATTTCGCAGAGCTTTTCCGCGAAATCGGCCTGAATTCCCGTATAGTAGTAATTAGAGGTATGCTGGATAGCCCTTACCTGAGCGCAGACAGCGTCTGCCCATTTTTTGTCGCAGTAGCCCAGAGAATTGGTGCCTATACCGCTTCCAAGATCGAGGTATTTCTTTCCGTTTTCGTCAACGCAGGTTCTTCCTGATCCGCTTTCCGCAACAAGAGGAAATCTACCATATGTAAGCATAACGTGTTCATTGAATTTATCGATTGTATTATTATAAGTATTCAAGGTAATTCTCCCTTCGCACGGCAAAAGCTCGCCTGAACCGTCCCGTAATATAATTATAACGCTATTAAGGTACAAAAATCAATAAGAGCATAAGCCATCTGAGTAAATTTTTTGTATATTTGTAACATTTTTTATGTAAATTGAGTTCCGATACCGTCATTTGTAAGAATTTCAATGAGAATTGAGTGAGGAACTCTGCCATCAATGATAACGGTTTTCTTCACACCGCGTCTGATAGCCTCTACACAGCAGTCGATTTTGGGAATCATTCCCCCTGAGATTATGCCTCTTCTCTTCATAAAGGGAACCTCGCTGATATTAAGCGAAGGAATAAGAGTCTTGGGGTCGTCCTTATCTCTGAGGAGTCCTGCGATATCTGTCATAAGAATGAGGTTTTCAGCACCCAGCTCCGCCGCAATTCTTGCGGCGGCAGTATCGGCATTTACATTATATGTGTTGCCCATCTCGTCTGTTGCAACTGTTGCGATTACGGGAATATTTCCGTTTGCAAGGGCATCAAGGATAGGCTTTGTGTTGACCTTTACGATATCGCCTACAAATCCTAAATCCTCGCCGTCGGGACTTTCCATACGCTCTGCCATAATCATTCTGTCGTCGATACCGCACAGTCCCACAGCGTGACCGTTATGCTGAGCAAGAAGCTGTACAAGCTCCTTGTTCACCTTTCCTGCAAGAACCATCTTTACAACGTCGACTGTATCGGCGTCGGTATATCTCAGACCGTTTACAAATCTGCTTTCGATATTGAGCTTCTTCAGCATATCGCTGATTTCAGGACCTCCGCCGTGAACAAGAACAACCTTAGCTCCCACAAGAGAAAGAAGCACGATATCTGTCATAACAGCGTCCTTGAGCTCCTTGTTTGTCATAGCGTTTCCGCCGTATTTTACAACGATTATCTTGTTGTTGTATTTCTGAATATAGGGCAGAGCGTCAATAAGCACCTGCGATCTTACGTTATTTGAAACCTGTTCCATAATTTATAATCTCCCTTAATTCAAATATGTAGCCATATGTATTGCTTCGTTGAGGGTACGGTAGACCTCATTGGGATTTTCCACGTTGAAAAAGCCTCTCATTGCGTTAATATTCTGAGAGCTGTTTCTGTAGAAGGTATTTCCCGTACTGCGGTAGGTAACATCTCCCTTACCTGAACCCTTTACCGTAACGGTAACGTCTGTTACCTGATCAAGGCGCTCGGAAACCATATTCTTGCCCTCTTTACGAAGAACACGCATATTTGTGATAGCGTAGTATTTCTTCGACGGGAAAAGAATTCCGGCAAAAACAGTAATTCCGATAACAATAAAGGGAATACCGAATAATCCGAAGGCACCGCCCGCAACAGTAGCTCCTATAGTCCAGAGAAAAGCAAATCCAAGCCAGAACGATGCAAAGATCACACCGACAGCTGTGCCGGCTCCCCCACCTTTTCCACTTCCTGCCCAGAGAATACGCTCACCGCTCATAAGCATTGATGTAAACATACTCTCAGCAGAGTTATGTGCGTCATATGCGTGCTGTTCGTCGTCGTGATTTTCATATGTCATACCGTGCTCAACACCGCAGTCTGCACGATACTCTTCACTTGGACGTATGTAATCGCCGTTGTAATTTTCATCATTATTGTCAAACATAACAGATCCTCCTCTATATCATTGATTTAAAAGGGAGCTTTCTCCCCTGTATTATCAGCTTCTGTAGTCGCCGTTGATTCTTACGTAATCGTAGGTAAGGTCACAGCCCCAGGCAACGGCCTTTCCACCGCCCTCGCCTATGCTGATGATGATGTCGATAACCTCTTCGCTGAGGATTTCCTTGGCCTTTTCCTCAGAGAATTCAACGCCCGCACCGTTTTTGCACACCTCGATGACTCCCTTATCGGAAGCAATCCTTACATCGACCTTATTTATATCGAAATCTGCGTCGGCATAGCCCACTGCGCAGAGGATACGTCCCCAGTTAGCGTCCTCGCCGAACATTGCAGACTTGAAAAGGCTTGAGCAGATAACTGATTTTGCAACTGTCTCTGCGATTTTCTCAGTTTCAGCGCCCGAAACCACGCACTCGATGAGCTTTGTAGCTCCCTCGCCGTCACGTGCCATCATACGTGCAAGATTCATCATAATGGCATAAAGAGCATTTTCAAAAGCTTCGAAATCCTCATTCTCCTTTGTTACGGGAGTATTCTCAGCCGAGCCCGACGCAAGCACGCAGACCATATCGTTTGTAGAGGTGTCTCCGTCAACGCTTGCACGGTTGAGTGTAATCTTTACAACATCGCTGAGAGCACGCTGTAAAAGCTCTGCGGAAATATCAGCGTCTGTTGTGATGAATGTAAGAGTTGTCGCCATATTGGGGTGAATCATACCACTTCCCTTGAGCATTCCGCCCATTGTACAGGTCTTTCCGCCAAGCTGAAACTCAACGGCAACCTCCTTGGGAACTGTATCTGTAGTCATAATAGCCTCAACTGCACGGGAATTTCCGTCGTAGGTGAGTCCCTCAACAAGAGACTTCATACCATTTGCAATAGGCTCGATAGGAAGAACCTGACCGATAACTCCTGTAGAAGCTACAATAACGTCATCTGCGCTGATTCCAAGCTCCTTTGCTGTAAGAGCGCACATCATCTCTGCCTTTTCAACGCCGTCGGCGTTACAGGTGTTGGCATTTACCGAGTTTACGATAACTGCTCTTGCCTTGCCGTCCCTGATATGCTCCTTTGTTACGAGGATAGGAGCTCCCTTGACCTTATTTGTGGTATAAACGGCAGAAGCTGTGCACTCCTTATCTGAAACGATAAGAGCCAGATCGTTCTTTTTCTTTGTAACGTGAGCTCCCGCATGGGCAAGACCGCACTGAATTCCGTTTGCCCTGAAGCCTTTTGACGCGCAGACTCCGCCTTCAATAAATTTTACATTGTCAACTGACTGTAATTTCATAATAGCACTCCTTTATATTAAAGTATATCAGATTATACTGTTTTGTCGCAATTAAATAATTATGTATCTATGCGTATCATTTCGCACAGGGTTCTGTTTCTGTAGGCGATATCCTCTCTGAGAGCAAAGCCCTGTTTTTCCCAGAAAGCATTGCCCGCTTCATTATATCTGAAAACAAGCAGAGCAACTTTATTTATGCCCTCCTTTTCCAGAGCCGAAAGACAGGTATCAACAAGCTTTGTGCCTATGCCCTGACGTCTGTACGCTTCACTTACGGACATATGATAGATATATCCCCTGCGTCCGTCATTACCCGCCAGAATAACGCCTGTCAGGACGCCGTTTTCCTCTGACACGAAAGATGTATCGGGATTTCGCTTCAGAAACTTATCTATTCCCTCACGTGAATCATCAAGATTGTTAAATCCCATATTTCTGCACTACATCCACAAATCATAAACCTTGTCGTAATCGGAAATAACCATCTTTCTTATAATCATAACAGAACGCCTCCTTTAAGAGAAATCAGTTATCTGTAAGACTGAGAAACTCCTCATCGCAGATAAGTCTTGCATTTGTCAGGTGACTGAGGAAAGCCAGCTTTTTCACTTCCCGGTGAAGAAATTTATTTTTCAGAGCAAACACGCGCTCTCCCTCCGGAAGATAGACAACAGCGTATTTCACTCCTTTATCCGTAAAGGTATGGTGCACGGGAGCAGTTGCAAATTCCGTATTCTCCGACAGGCACTGAAAGGTATCACCGCATATGTAAAATCCCAGCGCTGTGCAGAGCATAGCGGTAAAAGCAAGGATTATCCCATATGTTTCAGCCTCGGCTCCTGTAATTACAAGAGTCAGAACAACCGCAACAAAGGCTATGACAGCAACCCACGGGTACTTTCTTTTGCTTCTGAGGTACTCCGTCATTTCGGCTGTTACAGGCTTCCATTCAAGAGGAGCGCTCTGTGCACAAAGCCTTGAGGCCTCGCTGTTGCTTCTGTTTATAATACGACGGGCAATAAGTCCCACCGCAAAGGGCACGGCAATTACCACCGCAATAAGCAATACGCACCACAGCATAACTGCGGGAATAAGCTCAACTCCGTCTCTGACCTCGCCTTTCCGGTAAAGCATATATATTCCCCCCAGACATACTCCGAAGCCCGAAGCAATACCTGAAAAAAACCTGATTATATTCACTGTCAGACTATAATTCTTATAAGGATTGGATTTCGGAAGTACGTGGGTATTCACATTATCAGCTCCTTAAAAAGCTCAGTCAGTAAGGTTTAAAAACTCCTCATCGCAGATAAGACGGGCATTTCTCCCGTTTGAAACAAAAACAAGCCTTTCGGGATTCTCCCCTGCCTGTTTATCAAGGCGGTAGATACGCTTTCCTATTGTAAGATACACAACGGCGTATCTTACACCATATCGTGTGAATATGTGGTCTATATCTATTACGGCATATTCCGAGTCGTTTCCATACTCAAAGATATTTCCGCCAAGAAGAGTTAGCCCTAATCTTGCCGAATAAATTACGGCAACCGCAATTACGAGACCGTAGATTCTGTCCACACAGGTCATCACGGCAACACCTACAGCTGACACCGCAAGAATAATCCAAAGGATTTTCTTGTATTTGTCAAGATACTCCTTCATCTGCGGAGTAATGCTTTTCCACTGAGGATTGCAGGTCTGATAAAGCTCCTCTGCTTCGTCAAGGCTCTGATTTTTTATGTAAGACTTTGCCATAAGTCCCACAAGGAAAGAAGCTCCGTAAGCAAGACCGTACAGGCTGATTACAAAAATGAGTATCAGCGGAATTATAACCCACACAATTCCGGGGGTCTGAATAGTATCCTTAAGCCACAGAAGTGCGAGAAATGCCACAAGAAGCACCGCTGCGACCTGAATAACCAGTACAACAGGATAATACCCGTTATACTGCTCAGCCTGAGGAAGCCTTCTTCCTTCGATGCTGTCGTGTTTTTTCAGAAAGGAGAATAAACTCTCCGAAGGTCTCATCATCACACAAGACCTGTAGTCTCGTCAATACCCATCATAATATTGAGGCACTGTACAGCTGCACCGCTTGCTCCCTTGCCCAGATTATCAAGACGCGAGCAAAGAAGAATCTGCTCATCATTTCCGAAAACGAAAATCTGCATCTTGTTGATACCGCTGAGGGTATTTGAAGCAAGGAAAAAGCTTTTCTGCTCGTCGATGCTCATAAGAGGCATAACCTCTACCATTTTTGCACCCTCATAGTGCTTTGCATACATCTCGTGAACAGCCTGAGCTGTTGTTTTATTCTCAAGCATACGTGTCTGAAGGGGCACGGAAACCACCATTCCGCTGAAGTAATCGCAGATAATGGGATTGAACATAGGAGTATGTGAAAGTCCTGAAATCTTCTGCATTTCGGGAAGATGCTTATGCTGTTGCGAAAGGGCATACTGACGGGGACTTCCGTACTCATAGGGCTTATCCTCGCCCTCATAAACGGCAATAGCCTTCTTGCCTGCTCCGCTGTAGCCTGATGTTGCATATGCAAAAACGGGGAAGTCAGCGGGGATAATTCCGTTACTTACAAGGGGATAAACTATTGCGTTGAATCCGCTTGCGTAACAGCCGGGCACAGCTACTCTGTTTGAGCCTTCGATTTTAGCTCTGTGCTCAGCGGAAAGCTCAGGAAAGCCGTATGCCCACTGAGGATTTGTTCTGTGAGCCGTAGAAGCGTCTATAATTCTTACGTGGTCGTTATCAACGAAGGATACAGCCTCTCTTGAAGCCTCATCAGGCAGACAGAGGAAGGTGTAATCAGACATATTTATAAGTCTTGCACGCTCAGCGCTGTCCTTTCTCAGTTCTTCGCTGATTTTGAGAATTTCGATATCATTTCTTCCCTCGAAGCGCTCGAGGATTTTCAGTCCGGTAGTACCTTCCTGACCGTCAATATATATTTTCACAGACATAGTAACGTCCTCCTGTTATTGATTTGCGTAAAATCCGCCCTATTGTTTTCTTTTCTGAGTCTTGCGCTCGTATTTGGCCTGTGCGGGAGTTTTATTCTCTTCACTGCGGTCCTCACGGAGCGAGTGCCAGATATTTATTCCCAGTGTGACCACAACAATGCCAACCCGCCACACGATATAAACCCAGGGATAAACGGGAAGCCAGAGCCCCATTACAAGCTCGCCTGCAATCCATATAAGGCACATCAGCAGGCAAAGACCAAAGGTAAAAATAAGTTCCTTTTTCTTCATAATCAAACTTCAAAGTCGTAAACCAGACTGTCTGTAAGAGCGCACTCAAGCATAAGCTCGGCATTTCTTATCTGCTGATTTACCGCGTCGGGAGAGGGTCCGCCGTAGGATTTACGCTCTCTTACGCAGGTATCAAGGCTGATAGCTTCGTAAACGTCCTCAGTAAACAGGTCTGTCATAGCCTTGTAGTCCTCCATAGGCAGAGTTTCAAGGGTAAGATTTTTCTCGATGCACTGAGCTACGAGAGTTCCTGTAATCTTATATGCGTCACGGAAAGGCATACCCTTCTTTACAAGGTAATCAGCGCAGTCTGTAGCATTGATAAAGCCCTTTGCTGATGCATTTCTCATATTTTCCTTAAGAACACGCATTGTAGCGATCATAGGAGTAAAGGTAGAAAGGCAAAGCTTTACGTTATCAACGGCGTCGAAAATAGCCTCCTTATCCTCCTGCATATCCTTATTGTACGCAAGAGGGATTCCCTTAAGCATTGTAAGGAGAGTTACAAGGTCGCCGTTTACTCGGCCTGTCTTGCCACGAATAAGCTCTGTAATATCGGGGTTTTTCTTCTGGGGCATAATGGAAGAGCCTGTTGCAAAGGCGTCGTCAAGCTCGATAAACTTGAACTCCCACGAGCACCAGAGGATAATCTCCTCGGAAAAGCGTGAAAGGTGAGTCATAATAAGGGAAAGCGCACTGCAGAGCTCTACGCAGTAATCACGGTCAGAAACTCCGTCAAGGCTGTTCTGCATAGGCATTTCAAAGCCGAGAAGCTCGCTTGTCTGCATACGGTCTGTCTTATATGTAGTACCAGCCAGTGCTCCGCAACCGAGAGGACACTCGTTCATTCTTTCCGCTGTACTGTTGAGTCTGCCGATATCACGGATAAGCATCCACACATAAGCCATAAGATGATGTGCAAAAGTTACAGGCTGAGCTCGCTGAAGGTGAGTATATCCGGGCATAACTGTTTCGGTATGCTTCTTTGCCATATCAATGAGAGTCTCTGCAAGCTTTCTTACAAGCCCGATAATCTCCTTTATCTCGTCACGGAGATAGAGTCTCAGGTCAACGGCAACCTGGTCGTTTCTTGAACGAGCTGTATGGAGTCTCTTTCCCACAGCGCCCAGCCTCTTTGTAAGCTCTGCTTCGATAAACATATGGATATCCTCTGCATTGGGGTCAAACTCAAGAGCACCCGAATCGATATCCGCAAGAATTTCCTTAAGTCCGCCGATAATCTCAATGCTGTCCTCCTTTGAGATAATTCCGCAGTCGCCAAGCATTGTAGCGTGTGCGATACTGCCCTGTATATCGTGTTTATACATACGCGCGTCAAAGGCAATGGAAGAGTTGAAGGCATTTACGCCTGCGTCTACCTGCTTGGAAAATCTTCCTGCCCACATCATTTCAGCCATGTTTATTCTCCTTTATTCTGTGATTTATAATCCAAAATCCCGTTAACAATCCGCATAAAAACAATCATCTTTCCAATTCATCGGATTTTCTGATACATACTTTGAAATTACCCTGTATTCATCACCGTTTCTTATTATATGGTCATGAAATCTTGATTGCCAAACCACGTAGGGACACGGCGCGCCGTGTCCGTTACTGTATTCACGCATTTTTCTTGTTACAGCAGATTTATACGCACGAACCACAGTCGGAATTGATTGCTTTGTTGGTTTAGCAAACGCTTCACACTGACTGTTGTCGGACACGGCACGCCGTGTCCCTACAATCTGTATGATCATATGAATATGATTAGGCATAACAACAAATTCATTTATGCTTATACCATATTTTTTACGGATTATTTTTGTATGCAAAATCTCATTAAAAGCTATTTTACCAAATTCGCTGTATTTCATTGTTCCATTGTCAATGAAACCGAAAATCGGCTCTCTGTTATATGTACATATGGTAATAAAATATGCACCGCTCTGAGAGTAATCATAACCTTTCAGCCGAATCTGCTTTCTCTTTTTAAAATCCATAATATCATTTAAACTACAACAGGCAGGAGAAAGGCTCCCCTGCCTGTGAAATTATCGCAAAATTACTTGTTGTTTCTCTTCTTGTCAAGCTGAGCCTTAACCTTGATGGGAAGACCGAAGAGGTTGATGAAGCCTGCGCTGTCCTTCTGGTCGTAAACCTCATCAGCGTCGAAAGTAGCAACTTCCTCATCGTAAAGAGTATAGGGTGAAGTAACACCTGCGTTGATGATATTGCCCTTGTAGAGCTTGAGCTTAACATCACCTGTAACTGTCTCCTGAGTCTTGTTAACGAAAGCAGTCATAGCCTCGCGGAGAGGAGTATACCACTGACCGTTGTAAACGATATCAGCAAACTTGATGCCGAGGTACTGCTTAACACGTGCAGTTTCCTTATCGAGACAGATTGTCTCAAGAACCTCGTGAGCGTGATAAAGGATAGCACCGCCGGGAGTCTCGTAAACGCCTCTTGACTTCATACCAACAAGACGGTTCTCAACCAGGTCAGCAAGACCGATACCGTTTTCACCGCCGAGCTTGTTAAGAGCTGAAACCATTTCTACGCCATTAAGCTCCTTGCCGTCAAGCATTGTGGGGATACCCTTTTCAAAGTGAATTGTGAGATATGTAGGCTTGTCGGGCGCCTGAAGGGGTGAAACGCCCATTTCAAGGAAGCCTTCCTTCTCGTACTGAGGCTCGTTTGCGGGATCCTCAAGATCAAGACCTTCGTGTGAAAGGTGCCAGATATTCTTATCCTTAGAGTAGTTTGTCTCTCTGTTTATCTTAAGAGGAATGTTGTGAGCCTCTGCGTAATCGATTTCCTCGTCACGGCTCTTGATATCCCAGATTCTCCAGGGAGCGATGATCTCCATTTCGGGAGCAAAAGCCTTGATAGCGAGCTCAAAACGAACCTGATCGTTACCCTTACCTGTACAGCCGTGGCAGATAGCGTCTGCGCCTTCCTTGATTGCGATTTCAGCAATTCTCTTAGCGATGATAGGACGAGCAAAAGATGTACCGAGCATATATCTGTTCTCATAGATAGCGCCTGCCTGAACAGTAGGATATACATATTCCTGAATGAACTCTTCCTTAAGGTCCTCGATGTAGAGCTTTGAAGCGCCTGTCTTGATAGCCTTTTCCTCAAGACCGTCAAGCTCAGTACCCTGACCTACGTCACCTGAAACAGCGATAACCTCGCAGTTATTGTAATTTTCCTTGAGCCACGGAATGATGATAGAAGTATCAAGTCCGCCTGAATACGCAAGAACAACCTTTTTAATTTCCTTAGCCATAATAATATTCCTCCTGAAAAAAGCACTGAAAAAAACAGTGCGAAAAATCGTGATATTCTTATTATACACCTATTTCCGCAGATGTCAAGAGGGTTTGAATAAATATTCATTTTTCTGATAATTATTCATATTTTGGTGAATAATATTCACAGCAAATGTTTTTCTGTACTCCACGGTTAACAGTCTGTTTTCATAAAGTTTCAAAATTCATAGACTTAGCAATAAAATTCCTTTTTCCCCGTTGAGTTTTGTATGAATGGCTGATTTTTACGCAAACAGGGAAAAACCGCTTGATATTTTTTTGATTTATGGTATAATATGTATTGTGTGTTAGTTTGCACATTTACAGGGCTTGTGCCCTTATTCCCGAGTATTCTAACAATATTCAGCAGGAGGTTTTCAAAATGGGAAAGGTTAATAAAAACGGAAAGAAAATTTCGATTATCGGTGCAGGAAATGTAGGCGCAACTATCGCTTATACATTCGCAGTTGCCGGTACTTGTTCCGAAATCGTCCTCATTGACATAAATAAAGAAAAGGCCGAGGGCGAGGCTATGGATATCCGTCAGGGCGTATCCTTCTGCTTCCCCGTAAAAATATATGCAGGCGATTATAAAGACGCTGAAGGCTCTGAAATCGTTGTTGTTACACTGGGCAAAGCAAGAAAGCCCGGTATGACACGTCTTGACCTTGCACAGTCAAACGTTGACCTTATCAAGGAAATTATGCCCGGCATTGCTAAGGCTGCGCCTGATGCAGTTTACGTTGTTGTAAGCAATCCCGTTGACATTATCACATACGCTATCCTCAAGTGCACCGACCTTTCTCCCAATCAGGTTATCGGTTCGGGTACAGTGCTTGACTCTTCACGTCTTCGTTCACTTCTTGCAGACCACGTTCACCTCAGCTCAAAGAGCGTTCACGCTTATGTTTTCGGCGAGCACGGCGATTCTGCAATGATCCCCTGGTCACTTACCAATATTGCCGGTATGGAAATGGACGAATACTGCACAGATTTCTGCCCCAGACACAATGCCTGCGGTAAAATCGAAATCGCTAATATGCTCACAGATGTACGTACAGCAGGCGCAGAGGTTATCAAGAGAAAGGGCGCTACCTTCTATGCAATCGCTCTCTCGGTAAACAAAATCTGCGACGTTATCCTTCGTGACGCTCACTCAATCCTTACTGTTTCCGTTCTTACAAACGGCGCTTACGGCATCAATGATGTCTGCCTCAGCCTGCCATATGTAGTCGGCGGTCACGGTATCGAAAGAGCTATCACTCCTCCCCTGCTTCCCGGCGAAATCGAACAGCTCCACGCAAGTGCCAAGGCTCTTAAGGACGTTCTTTCGGGAATTAAATTCGACTGATAATAATAAAAAGGCTCTACGACTGTCCGTCGCTGAGCCTTTGTTGATATACGCGGGTACAGAGTCCCGTTGATTAAAAAAATATTAAATGAAACGAGAGGGATTTTTAAAATGAACTACGCAGAAGAATCACTGAAAAAACACTATGAATGGAACGGAAAAATCGAAGTTATCTGCCGTGCTCCCCTGAACACACGCGATGACCTTTCACTTGCTTACACTCCCGGCGTTGCCGAGCCCTGTCTCGAAATCCAGAAGGACGTTAACAAGAGCTATGAGCTTACTCGCCGTTCAAACCTCGTTGCAGTTGTTACTGACGGTACTGCCGTACTCGGTCTCGGAGATATCGGTCCTGAGGCCGGTATGCCCGTTATGGAGGGTAAATGCGCTCTCTTCAAGGCTTTCGGCGATGTTGACGCTATTCCCCTTTGTGTACGCTCTAAGGAGGTTGACGATATCGTTAACACTGTAAAGCTTCTTGCCGGCTCTTTCGGCGGAGTTAACCTTGAGGATATTTCTGCTCCCAGATGCTTTGAAATCGAAAGAAAGCTCAAGGAGTGCTGTGATATTCCGATTTTCCACGACGACCAGCACGGTACAGCTGTTGTATGTCTCGCAGCTATGCTCAACGCTCTTAAGCTTACAGGCAAGAAAATCGACGAAATCAGAGTCGTAACAAGCGGTGCAGGCGCTGCAGGTATCGCTATTATCAAGCTCCTTATCTCTATGGGACTTAAGGACGTTGTTCTCTGCGACAGAAAGGGCGCTATCTATAAGGGACGTGACGGTCTTAACGCTGAAAAGGCTGAAATGGCTGAAATCACAAATCAGAATATGAGAAAGGGTACTCTTGCTGAGGTTATCAAGGGCGCTGATGTATTTATTGGAGTTTCTTCACCCGGCTGTGTAACTCCCGAAATGGTAAAGAGCATGGCTGAAAACCCCATTCTCTTCCCTATGGCTAATCCTACACCTGAGATTATGCCTGAGCTTGCTCTCGAAGCAGGCGCTGCCGTTGTAGGTACAGGAAGAAGCGACTTCCCCAACCAGATCAACAACGTTCTTGCTTTCCCCGGAATTTTCAGAGGAGCTCTGGACGTTCGTGCAAGCGATATCAACGACGCTATGAAGATTGCCGCTGCTAAGGCTATCGCAGGCTTTGTTTCCGATGAGGAGCTCTGCGCAGAGTATATTATCCCCAGCGCGCTCAACAAGGACGTTGCTCAGGCTGTAGCCAAGGCTGTAGCTCAGGCTGCAAAGGATACAGGCGTTGCAAGAATTTAACACGCATAAACTTTAATTACGGGCGGAGCTTTTTTCTCCGCCCAACATTTTTTGAAAGGACTTTTTTCTATGAGTCTTAATAATACTCCTTCGGGAGAGCGTATACACATCGGCTTTTTCGGCAGAAGAAATGCTGGAAAATCCAGCCTTGTGAATTCTGTCACAGGACAGTCGCTCTCCGTTGTTTCCGATGTGAAGGGAACCACCACCGACCCCGTGAGAAAGGCTATGGAGCTTCTTCCGCTGGGACCTGTACTTATTATTGATACCCCAGGCTTTGACGATGTAGGCGAGCTCGGCGAGCTGAGAGTGAAGAAAACCAAGGAAATTCTGCGTGAAACAGACATTGCTGTCCTCGTTGTTGACTCTGCCGAGGGCAAAACTTTACAGGATATTCAGCTTGAAGAGCTTTTCAAGGCAAAGAAGCTTCCCTATATAATAGTATATAACAAGAGCGATATCGCTCAGAAAACAGACTGCGGAGCGAATGAAATCTCTGTGAGTGCTCTGAAAAACGATAACATCACTGAGCTTAAGGAGCTTATAGGCTCAATGCTGAAGGACTCTGCTCAGGAGCGAAAAATCGTCAGCGACCTTATCAGCGAGGGCGATTTCGTGGTGCTTGTAACTCCCATAGACAGCTCGGCGCCTAAGGGACGTCTCATTCTTCCTCAGCAACAGACCATACGCGATATCCTCGATAAAGGAGCTGTGCCCGTTGTAACACGTGAAACAGAGCTTGCCCAGACTCTTGAAAAGCTGGGCACAAAGCCCGCTATGGTCATCACCGACAGTCAGGTTTTCGGAATGGTAAGCAAAATCGTGCCCGATGATATCCCACTTACCTCGTTTTCAATTCTTATGGCAAGATACAAAGGCTTTCTTGAGACTGCCGTTAAGGGAGCTTTCGCTATAAACAGCCTTTCAGACGGCGATACCGTGCTTATCTCAGAGGGTTGCACCCACCACAGACAATGCGGTGATATCGGTAGCGTAAAGCTTCCCGCTCTGCTGAAAAAATACACAGGAAAATCCGTTAACATCGAGCTTTCATCGGGGCACGGCTTTCCCGATGACCTTAGCGGTTACGCTCTTGTAATCCACTGCGGAGGCTGTATGCTGGGCGAGCGTGAAATCTCTGCAAGAAGAAGCGACGCTGAGCTTGCAGATATTCCTTTTACAAATTACGGAATCGCTCTGGCTATGATGAACGGAATTCTCAGAAGAAGCATTGCAATGTTCCCCGCTCTTCTTGAATACGCAGAGGAGTGATAAAATGAAAAAAAGGCTTCCGTATATAATCGGATTTCTCCTCCTTCTCGGAGTTGAGGTCCTTATCGCACTTTTTGTCCGCGATGACTTTATTCGTCCCTACGGCGGAGATATTATCGTCGTGTGGGTTGTTTATCTTTTCGTGCAGAGCATCTTCTGCCGTCCCGACAAGGCTTATCACATCGCTGTGGGAGTGCTCATATTTGCCTTTATCGTAGAGCTTCTTCAGGGAATCGGCTTCGTTCACCTTATCGGACTGGGCGATATACGCTTTTTCCGTATTCTTATGGGAACCGATATGGCTTTCCTCGACTTTGTCTGCTACGCTGTGGGAGCTGTCATCAACCTCCTTGCAATCTTCATAAGAAGGAAAACAGTTGCACAAAGTTTACCGAAAAAGTGATTATATTAGTCTACTCATACAAAGCAACGGGAAAATTTCTCCTTCAAAATGTGTGTAATACTGAAAATTTCTCCTGTAGTTGACACCAACTTATACCACGTGTTATAATTTTTACTGTACCCGTTATATGGCTGTAAAAGGGGGAATACTCTCTGTGACAGGGCTGTTGCGGATACGCTTTTTTAAAGAAAGAAAGGAAGGATTACTTTATGCTTCAGCTTAAAGGCATCACCAAGCAGTACGGACAGGGCGATAATATCGTCAACGCACTCAACGGTGTGGATATTACTTTCCGTAAAAACGAGTTTGTCGCTATCTTAGGACACTCCGGTTGCGGAAAAACCACAATGCTCAACATCATCGGCGGTCTTGACCACTATACCGACGGTGACCTTATCATCAACGGTGTCTCTACCAAGAAATATAAGGACCGTGACTGGGACGCCTATCGAAATCACTCTATAGGATTTATCTTCCAGAGCTATAACCTTATCCCCCACCAGACAGTTCTTTCCAACGTAGAGCTTGCACTTACTATTTCAGGTGTTTCAAAGTCTGAGAGAAGAAAGCGTGCCAAGGAAGCTCTTGAAAAGGTTGGTCTGGGTGATCAGATCCACAAAAAGCCTAATCAGATGTCGGGCGGACAGATGCAGAGAGTTGCTATTGCCCGTGCTCTTATAAATAATCCCGATATTCTTCTTGCCGATGAGCCTACAGGTGCTCTTGACAGCGAAACAAGTATTCAGGTTATGGAGCTTTTAAAGGAAATCGCCAAGGATAAGCTGGTTATTATGGTTACTCATAACCCCGAACTTGCTGACGATTACGCTACCCGTATCGTTAAAATCAAGGACGGTAAGCTTACAAGCGATTCCGACCCTTATACTCCCGAAGAGGAAAAGGAAAATAAGGAAGCCAAGAAACAGCGTGTTTCAATGTCCTTCCTTACAGCTCTTTCACTTTCAATGAATAACCTTATGACCAAGAAGGGACGTACTCTGCTTACCTCGTTTGCAGGCTCTATCGGTATTATCGGTATTGCTCTTATCCTCGCCCTTTCTACAGGTATCAACGACTATATCAACGCTATTCAGGAGGAAACCCTTTCCTCTTATCCCCTCAGCATCACACGTGAAACAGCCGATACGGCAAGTATGATGGCTGACCTTATGGCTACTCAGGAGGAGAAAATGTCTCAGGAGCGTGACGAAAACACTGTTTACGCAAATACTGACGTTTACGATATGTTCAACTCCTTCACATCGGCTGCAATTCAGGTCAATAATATGAAGAACTTTAAAACCTTCCTCGATACAAATGAGGTCGTTCAGGATAACGCTACTTCCGTCGCTTATTCCTACGATATTCAGATGCCCATTTTCACTCAGTCTCCTTCAGGCGAAATCGTAAAGTCTGACTTTATGGAAATGTATATGAAGGCTCTGGGTATGGACGAAGCTATGAGCGGTACTGCTTTCGGCTCAAGCGCTATGATGGAAGAGTACTCCTCTATGATGAGTCTCGCTGTGTGGGAGGAGCTTCTTCCCGCTGAAAACGGCGATGGCGTTCACGATCTTCTTAAAAACCAGTATGACGTAATCTACGGTCAGTGGCCCGATGAGTACAACGAGGTCGTTGTAGTTCTTACTCCCAACAACGAAATCCCTGATATCATTATGTACGCTCTCGGTCTTAAGGACGAGGAAAAGTTCGGTGAAATCCTCGAAGCTGTTATGAACGGCGAGGAAATCAGCGATTACGGTCAGACATCATGGACCTTTGATGAGCTTATGAATCAGAAATTCAAGCTTATTCTCCCCTGCGAGTACTATCAGAAAAACGAAGCAGGCAACGGATATATCGACCTTACAGAAAATTCAACAGGTCTTGAATTCCTCTATAACTCAGAGGATATCGGTACTGAGCTTAAAATCTCAGGCTTTATCCGCCCCAACGAAGAGGTATCTTCTACAATGCTCACAGGCTTTATCGGATACCCCTATGCTCTTACAGAGCACATCATCAACGTTACAAATGACAGCGATATCGTAAAGGCTCAGCTTGCCGACGAAACTATCGACGTTATTTCAGGCAACAAGTTCCGCACAGATGACTACACAGGTCCTACAGCTGAGGAAATGACAGCTACTGCAAAGGATTACATCTCAGGCTGTGATACAGCCGGCAAGGCAGAGGTTTACAGCTTTATTATGTCTCAGCCCGATGAGGCAGAGCTTAACGCTTATATTGAACAGACTATCGGCTCGGTTACACGTGAAGAGCTTGCTCAACAGCTTGCCGACGGCTATGCAACACAGATCGGTATGGACTCTGCTTCCGTACTTTCCTACCTTGAGCAGATGGACGATGAAACCTTCTACGGCTATGCTTCAGAGGGTATCGCTCTTCAGTACACTCAGCAGTACGCTCAGCAGGTAATGGCTTCACTTTCAACTATGACAGCTGAACAGCTTGCGGGTGCTCTTGATGCAACTCCCCTTACAGACGCTCAGTACGAGCTTATCTTCAATCAGTACACTCCCGAACAGATTTCGGATTACACATATGACGAAATCCTCAGAAAGCTTGGCAAGGCAGATTTTGACGATCCTTCAACGATCCGTATCTTTACAGCAAGCTTTGAGGACAAGGACGAAATCGCAGACGCTATTGCAGATTACAACAACTCTGTTCCGGAGGACGATCAGATCCACTACACAGACTTCGTTGCACTTCTTATGTCATCTGTAACAAGCATCATCACAGGTATTTCCTATCTGCTTATTGCTTTCGTTGGAATTTCACTTGTTGTATCCTCGATAATGATCGGAATTATCACATATATCTCAGTTCTTGAGCGTACACGTGAAATCGGTATCCTCCGTGCTATCGGTGCTTCAAAGAAGGATATCTCAAGAGTATTCAACGCGGAAACTCTTATTGTGGGACTCACTTCGGGACTTATCGGCGTAGGAGTTTCCTGTCTGCTTACAATCCCGATCAACGCAATAATCCACGCTCTTACAGACCTTGACAACCTCAACGCAGTTGTTCCTGTAGCGGGCGCTGTAACACTTGTA
Organism: Ruminococcus sp.; assembly: GCA_015066875.1. GTDB lineage: Bacteria > Bacillota > Clostridia > Oscillospirales > Ruminococcaceae > Ruminococcus. Next base: position 234 of record SVNM01000041.1, on the reverse strand, counting down.
ATAATCAGTATGGTGCTTACACTTATCGCAGGCGTAATCCCCTCAAGAGTTGCTGCAAAGAAGGATCCTGTAGAGGCTCTCAGAACAGAATAATAAAAGCTGAAGGCTATCGGATTAAGGGGCTGTCCGTACGGAAGTATTATGCGTATTTAGTGGGGGAACCTTTCTGAAGAAAGTTTGCCCCCACACCCCCTACAAAGACTTTTGAGTCTAATTTAAGCCCCATAGGGTGCA
>SVNM01000099.1 GCA_015066875.1 Ruminococcus sp. | reverse complement strand
TTACCGAGGTCCTCAAGACCGGCACCGATAACGAGACCGCCCTCAGAGAAAGCACTCTGTGAACGACCGTAAACGATCTGGAGGAAGAGCTCTCTCATAGCAGTATTGATAGCATCGCAAACGAGGTCAGTATTAAGAGCCTCAAGGATAGTTCTGCCGGGGAGAATTTCAGAAGCCATAGCAGCTGAATGAGTCATACCTGAACAGCCGATAGTTTCAACGAGACATTCCTGGATAACACCCTCTTTAACGTTAAGAGTGAGCTTACAAGTACCCTGCTGGGGTGCACACCAGCCGATACCGTGAGTAAATCCTGAAATATCAGCGATTTCTTTAGCCTTAACCCACTTAGCTTCCTCCGGAATCGGAGCAGCGCCATGAGCTGCGCCCTGAGCGATAGGGCACATTGTTTCAACTTCATGAGAATAAATCATATAATTACTCCTTTCAACTTAAAGCACAATGATAGTGCCTTAGCATACAAAAACATTATACTACATTTTTCACATTAAATCAAGTCTTTTTTATTACTAAAAAGAAAAATGTGAAAAAAATCACAAAAATGGGGAAATCAGAAGGTAAGCTGATTGCAGTCGCCCAGCTCCTTAGCGGGTTTTCCTGAAGCGGGAATAGCCTTTGAGCGGTACTTATCGAAGCGGAAAGAGTCCTCTTCGGGTAAAATCTCGGCAGAAGCAAGCAGAGCCTTCTTTCTGAGAGTCATAACCTGAACGCCCTGAGAGTCTCTTGTGGATTTAGAAAGCATCATAGCCGTATTGAAAACAAGAGCGTGACCTGATGTGCTTCGAAGGATAATATCGCAGTCCTCCTTGATGAAAATAACGGCAACAAGGGGAGATTTAGAGCTGTAGGCGTTAGCGAGCTTCTTTCGATTGGTTTTGGTTTCGTAGGATTTAAGCGGAATTTTCGAAGCCTTGCCGTTTTCGAAGAAGAAGATAACGCTTCCCGAATAATCGGAAGTAGGCACAAGAGCCTTGAAGCTTTCGCCCTCGTCGAAGCTGAGCTTAGCGGGAACATACTCACCCATAGCGCTTGCCTTGGTGTCGTCGAAAGCGCTTGCCTTTGATTTGTAAGCCTGAGCCTTATCACTGAAGAAGATGAGTTCGGTTCTGTTGGTAGCTTCAAAATTCTGAGCGATATAGTCGCCCTCTTTAAGCTTCTGTTCACTGCTCATACGGAGTGAAGCTGAAGTGATTTTCTTGAAGTAACCGCTTGCAGAGATAAAGATATTAACGGGATAATCGGGAGTATCGTCCTCAACGGTCTCCTCCTCGACATCAGACTGATAGTAGAACATAGTCCTTCTTGGCTGAGCGTAATTCTTGATAACATCACGGAGCTCAGAAATAATGATATTGCGTATCTTCTTCTTATCTCTGAGGATCTCCTCCATTTCCTCGATATCCTTTTTCAGCGAGTCGATTTCTTCAATACGGCGGAGAATGTACTGCTTGTTGATGTTACGGAGCTTGATTTCAGCAACATACTCAGCCTGAATTTCGTCGATACCGAAGCCGATCATAAGGTTAGGCACAACATCGGCCTCAACCTCAGTCTCACGTATAATTTTGATAGCCTTGTCGATATCAAGGAGAATTTTTCCGAGAGCTTCAAGTAAGTGGAGCTTTTCCTTTTTCTTCTGGAGCTCAAAGTAAGTACGTCGCTGAACGCACTCCATACGGAAAGCAGTCCACTCGGTAAGGATTTCACGAACACCCATAACCTTGGGAGTACCTGCAATAAGGATATTGAAGTTACAGGGATAGTTATCCTGCAAAGGAGTGAGCCTGTAGAGCTTCTGCATAAGCTTATCGGGATCGGTACCGCGCTTGAGGTCGATAGTGATCTTCAGACCATTGATATCGGTTTCGTCACGTATATAGGAGATTTCACGGATTTTACCACCCTTTACAAGCTCAACGATTTTTTCGATGATAGCTTCAACAGTGGTTGTATAGGGGATTTCCGTAATTTCGATACAGTTAGCGGACTTATCGTAGCTGTACTTTGAACGTACTTTTATTGAGCCTCTGCCTGTTTCAACAACCTTGGAAAGCTCTGCTTCATCGTAGAGCATAAAGCCTCCGCCTGGGAAATCAGGACCTTTAAGAGTGCTGAGTATATCGTGTTCGGGATTTTTCATCAGAGCGATAGTAGTCTCGCAGACTTCCTCAAGGTTGAAGGGACACACATTGCTTGCCATAGAAACGGCGATACCCGTGTTGGAATTTACAAGCACAGTAGGGAAAGTAGCGGGGAAGAGCGTAGGCTCAAGCATAGTATTATCGTAGTTTGGAACGAAATCTATGGTATCCTTGTCGATATCGCGGAAAAGCTCATTGCAGATTTTTTCAAGCTTAGCCTCGGTATAACGTGCTGCGGCAAATCGCATTTTTGAGGAGTAAGCCTTACCGAAGTTACCCTTTGAATCGATATAAGGGTGAAGCAGAGCCTCGTTGCCTCGTGTAAGACGAACCATGGTCTCGTAGATAGCCTGATCGCCGTGAGGATTAAGCTTCATAGTCTCGCCGACGATGTTGGCTGACTTTGAACGCTCTTTATCGGGGCTGAGCAGACCACGCTTGTACATCATATAGAGAAGCTTTCTGTGTGAAGGCTTGAAGCCGTCTATTTCGGGCAGAGCACGGGAAATAATAACGCTCATTGCATAGGGCATATAGTTGTTTTTTAGAACATCTGTAATACGTTCATTTACAACAATGCCGGAGCCCTCGATATAGGCAGAGTGCTTGGGAGCTTCTTTTTTCTTTGGAGTTTCTTTTTTTCTTGCCATATTGACTCTCCTTAAGTATTAAGAATATGATTTTTATAGTTGTAATCCGAATACTGAACAGCAATTCTGTTTTCGGGATTTGTGTCAAAGGTATAAAGAGTGATAATAAAAATAAATTCAAGAGGCTTCATAAGAAGATAAATGAAATCTGCACGGCTTTTGGTGGTAATGTGACGTGAAAGTGGATAGCCGTACTTATCGTAGAAGCCTCTTACAGCCTTATGGAAACGTGGAAGCTTTACTTTTATGAGGTCTTCGAAAGCGTTAGCGGTGAGAAGCTGACGGTTTACGATGATTTTACTGCCCAGTCTGTTGCCGTAGCGTATGGGCTTTACGATTTTCCTGTGACCGCCTGAAGCAACAGTACAAAGGTAATGTCCCTCATACTCTATAGGCGGAGGGGGAATCTGCGTAGAAAAGGTCCAGTCGGCAGTCATTGTAAAAGCCTTTATAAAGCCATCGGGTCCCTGTCCTGTAAGGATAAAGATAATTTCCAGCAGAGCACAGGCGGGGAATACAAGCAGAAAGCTGAGAGCAGTCATACCTGAGATTTTCGAGATGAGCTTATAGAGCTTTTCTGCGAATTTACTGCGGAACTGAGTATCACGCTCTTTTGCAAGCCTTACATGTTCGGTAATGTGGAAGTGAATACGTCTGACAGCAATAAGAAGAACATTGAGAAAGTAAAGAGCTGTAAAAATGTTGATTCTCAGCTGAATGAAGATAAAAGCCAGACACACAAGACCAATAAGCGTAAAGGCAATGGAAGATGCCGAGACAACAGGTGAAAGCTTTTCTGGCTT
>SVNM01000098.1 GCA_015066875.1 Ruminococcus sp. | reverse complement strand
TAATCTTCAGTTTAAATTCGCTGATGTTCCTTTCGACAGAATAAGACGTATCACAGGTTATCTTGTTGGTACTACCGAACGCTTCAATAACGCTAAGCGTTCTGAAGAACACGACAGAGTCAAGCACTCGGTCTGATTTGAGTTTATAATTTTTTTATATTTTATTTTATGGAGGTTTTTTATTATGAAAAAATATGTATGTCCTGTTTGCGGTTATGTTCACGAGGGTAATGAGGCACCTGAGAAATGTCCTATCTGTAATGTTCCAGGCTCTAAGTTCATCGTTAAGGAAGAGGGCGAAAAGCTCGTTTTCGCTTGCGAGCATGAGGTTGGCGTTGCTAAGGCTGTAACTGATCCCGAAATTATTGCTGGTCTTAAGGCTAATTTCGAGGGTGAGTGTACTGAGGTTGGTATGTACCTTGCTATGGCAAGAGTTGCTCATCGTGAGGGTTATCCTGAAATCGGTCTCTACTGGGAAAAGGCTGCTTATGAAGAGGCTGAGCACGCTGCTAAGTTTGCTGAGCTCCTCGGTGAGGTTGTTTCTTCTTCTACTGAGGAAAACCTCAGATTACGCGTTGACGCTGAGCACGGTGCTACTCAGGGTAAGCTCGATCTCGCTAAGAGAGCTAAGGAGCTTAATCTCGACGCTATTCACGATACTGTTCACGAAATGGCTCGTGACGAAGCAAGACACGGCAAGGCTTTTGAGGGTCTTCTCAACAGATACTTCAAGAAGTAATATAAGTACATCAAAAGGGTGCAGATTATTATCCGCACCCTTTGCTTTTTATGTAAAATCAAAGCCTCTGTTTTCACAGAGGCTCTTGCTTTTTATTAATTGTTTTCTCAGCTTTCGGGAAGTACCTCGATTACCTGTGCTACCTTCTTCTGAATTGAAAGTGCGTCTGAAAGCATTACTCCGTCGCCTCTCTGATATACGTCACAGTTATTGAGTGCCTCTTCTTCAAGTGGGAAAAGTTTTTCATTTGATGAATAGCACATTACTCTGATTACGTCTGCCATCTTGACTTCTCCGTCAAGGTCTGCGTCGCCGTATACTATTCCTGAAGGTGTTGTTGTAGACTCTGAAATACCGCCCTCAGGCTCAATACCCCATACAAGCTCGTCATCTACGTACACGGGGATAAGCTCTGTAAGAAGAAGTGTATCCTCGCTGATTTCGAGTCCTTCACGGCTGTAATCGTCTGTAGCGTCCCAGTTTGTCTGGTATTTGTCGTCCATATCGGCGATAAGTCCGAAGTGGAATACTCTTGTACCGTAGAATTCACAGCCCTGCCAGCTGATTTCTACGTAGTATGTTCCGTTATCATCAAATTTAACGGGATCGGAAATTGTTGCAAAACTTTCGCCGTTGGTGTTTGCGTTCTCCTGATCGTAGTAAATCTCTACTATAACGTCATCAATTGTCTGTCCTGCTTCGAGAAGCTCGCTGATGTTGAAGTAATATCTGCACTTGATATTGTCAACATACTTAGGAGGAAGGAATGTATCGTTGTAGATCTTTACCTCTACCTGTGAACGTGCTGTGTTTTCCTGTACTACTCTTGCTTCAATATAGTATTCGCGGATCTCGTCCTTCAGCTCCTCTTCGGGTAAAGGAAGCGCAGGGTCAATTTCGTGACCTAATTCTTTTCCGTAATATTTGTAAAGTCCTGCACAGGCTCCTACGAAACCTGCGTTGTAGTCTACAGCTACTTCGTTGTAGATATAGTCGTTTGTGCAGTCATAGTGATAGTCATTGCTGTCAGGACCGCCTACGAGAGCTCCCCATAATACGTGAACCTGATCTACAGGATCAAGAGCTGTAAGTGTCTTTGAGCCGTGTGAAGCTCTGTGGTGGGGATGTGAAGCTCCGTTTTCAAGGTCATATCCTACGATATATGCGCGTCCCATAGGGTTGTTACCCATAATGTATTCCATCTGTCCCTTTGACCAGTCAGCAAAGGTGAAGTCGCCTGTTTCCTTGGCATATACAAGTGCGCAAAGCTGTGCAGCTGTATCGTAACGGGCTGAGCCGTATTCGTTGAGCATTGCAAATCCTGCTGGAGTCTTTGCAAGCCATGCTCCGTCTGTTGTGGGAAGGTCTGCGATTTCTTCTGCTGTTATTGATGTGTTCCAGATGACATCATCGGGACCGAAATATTTATGTGATGTTACTGCTGCGGGAAGTCCTGTTGCTGCAGCTGCATCTGCTTCGGTCATTCCTGACCAGTATTCTAAGTTCCAGCGGAATATATACCAGTCTCTTGAACAGTTTGTAATGGGAGCGAGCTTTGCAAATACTCCGCCCCATACTGTATCCCAGCAGTGTACCCAGATGTTCTGCCAGCAGTTACCTGTATCTGAGATAATTCTCTTGAGGTAGCCTGTGTATGGGTGGGCGCCCATATCGCCTGTTACTGTCTCGTCTACCTTGATGATATCGTTGATGTAATCGTAATTTCCTGTACATTCGTAAAGCCATACTGCTGCCCAGGCAAGCTCGTCGTAATCGTAGCTTGATGTATAGAAGCCTCCGTCATAGCCAAGACTTGTTACCTTATTGCCCTCTTCTTCGCTGTGAGTCTTTACTGCAAATTCATAAAGCTTGATTGCAGCGTTAAGTGACTCTTCGGCATATTCGGGCTCTGTATCCTTGAAATTAAGGTAGTTTACTGCAAGTGATGCTGAAACGCCTGCGCACATATCTGATGCGGGAGTTTCTGTTGTTGCAAAATATGCGGGACGTGCAAAATCAAGAAGATTCTCGTTCTGGAGTTCGGGAGCTATCCAGTAGTTATGGTCAATATTTCCTTCGCCGACCTGATAACAGAATGCCAGTACATCTCCGTTTTCATCGTAATACAGGCATTTCAGGTAAAAATCATTCATCCAGTGGAGAATATCCTCAATATGCCACTGAACTCCTGCGTCAACATAAGCGTCACGGAATTCGTAATATCCCCAGCCGACTGTTGATGCTGCGTAGCTTCCGGGAAGACAGAACTTTACGTGGTCGCCTGCATCGTGTACTCCGCCTGCTACGTCGATTGTACCGTTTCCGTCGGGATCAAGTATATCCATATTCGCATCAAGGAATTCCTGTGAAAGGTTTGTGCCCTTGAAATCCTCGCCCATTGGTATAAGCGGTACTTCTGCGTCCTCTACGTGACAATCGCCTCGCCAGTCGAGGTTTCCGCCTGTAATTCCGGGACCGCATTTGTTTGCGTCATAGAAATACATTGAAAGCTGAAGTGCCTTTGCAAAGTTGATCTCTGCGTCTGTTACTGATTCGGGATATGTTGGTATTCCTGTGTTTTCTTCAATTGACGCTGATACAGAAGTTGATGCTGAAGTTGCAAGAACTGCGGTGCAGAGTCCTATTGAAGCAAGTCGTTTCAGAAAACTTTTTCTGCTCATATTAAGCCTCTTTTCATTTATTTTACCGACTTCATCGGCATGGAACAAATTAATCAGGACTCCGAAAAATGTTTCTTATTAAAGCAGATTCTTTTCCTTAAGGCGGTCAAATACAACGTTGTAGCCGTCGTTTCCGTCCTTAAGCGAACGGTTTACTCGGCTGATTGTTGCTGTGCTTGCCCCTGTTTCTGTTACAATCTGGTTGTATACCTTATGCTCGTCAAGAAGCTTTGCTACTTCAAGACGCTGTGCAAATGACTTAAGCTCGATGCTTGTGCAGAGATCATCAAAAAACTTATAGCATTCGTCTACAGATTCAAGTGTAAGAATTGCTTCAAAAAGAAGA
>SVNM01000097.1 GCA_015066875.1 Ruminococcus sp. | reverse complement strand
GCATGTGATCTTTTTCGTCACATATAGATGGCGGACAGAGAGGGATTCGAACCCTCGATACGCTATTAACGTATACACGAGTTCCAGTCGTGCGCCTTAGACCAGCTCAGCCATCTGTCCATTTGGTGCGAGTGATGGGACTTGAACCCATACGTCGGTTGACACACGCCCCTCAAACGTGCCTGTCTGCCTATTCCAGCACACTCGCAATTACCTATCTATTATACTACATTATTTTCTCTAAGTCAATAGTCGGACAAAAATGTTTTTCTTATAACTATTTCCGCAGTTGAGTTTTCCAAGAGTTAGTCATATTGCACAAAGGCTTTTTCAAGGTATTTCCACATTTTACTTTTCAGATACGCTGAATTGCACTCGAATCCACGGTTTTAATTATTGTTTTTCACAATTTATAATTTTTCGTCAAAAAGACTGCTTTTTCGACATAATTCTTGTTAACCATACTTGTTTTACGAAAAATTCTCTGTTAAAATATTCTTGTAGTTACAAAAGGAGGATTAATATGAATAACTATCAAATCAAAGTACTTATCGCAGACGACTCAGCAGATTTCGGAATACGCATCGCTTCAAAACTGAGGCAACAGAACATTTTTGCCTATACCCGCAGAAAAGATGGTCTTGTTATTCTGGAAAATATAAAGAAAGATAATCCTGATGTCGTCATTACAGACCTTTCGCTTCCCAACCTGGACGCTGTTGCCATTATGAATTCCGTTTCCCAATCAGGCTGTTCCACTAAATTTATTGTAACTTCGCCTATTCAGAACAGCTATATAGAGAAACAGGTTATTGAAAACGGCGCTTCTTATTTTCTTGTTGAGCCCATAGGCACCGATACCTTATGCTCTATCATAAAATCGGTGGCTCACGTCAGCACTTCAAGAGAATGTACTGACCTTGAATTAATCGTTACCGATATAATTCACAGCCTCGGTATTCCCGCACACATAAAAGGTTACCACTATCTGAGAACTGCTATTATTGAAGCTTCCATAGATAACACTCTTCTGGACAGCGTTACAAAACAGCTTTATCCCTGTGTTGCATTCAAGCACGATACCACATCTTCACGCGTTGAACGCGCCATAAGACACGCTATCGAAACTGCCTGGAACCGCGGAAATTCCGACGGATTTACCTCTGTTTTCGGTTATAATATTATGACTTCTTCAAACAAGCCTACCAACGCAGAGTTCATCGCTCTTGTTGCTGATAACATCAGGCTTCAGTACAAACCCGCTATCAATGCGGTGAACAATGATCATCTTCAGAAGCTCTGCATATAAACACACTTTTAAAGCCGACAGTTCTGTCGGTTTTATTTTTGCTCATCACAGGCGGAATTGTTCCTGTATTCCTTTGGAGTCATTCCGTAATATCTGCGGAACAGCTTTCCAAAATAGCTTATGTGATTGAATCCGCAGGCAAAGCATATCTGCGTTACGGGCATATCTGTGGTTATAAGCAGATTTACCGCCTGTTTCAGTCTGTACTCGTTAAGATACATTACAGGCTTTTTGTCTATCATACTTGCAAAACAGCGGAAGCACTCACTCTTGCTGATGTTTGCCGAACGTGATATCTCTTCTATGCTGAGGTCACGCTGATAATTGCTGTGAATAAAGGTCAGCATCTCCTTCAGTCTGTTTTCATTTACTGCCGATTTTCTGCTTACAGCTCCGTTTCCTGCGTCCTTTCTCAGATTTTCTGCAAAAATATACCATAAATTGCTCAGCATATTTCTGTATCTCAGCTCATAGCCCCAGCCCATATCCTCAGAACGGCTGAACATTTCCTTTACTATATCTATAATCTCACTCTGCCAGAATACATCCGGGGAAAGCTTTATTCCTCTCAGCGATGTATCGCTTACCACCGGCATTATGTACTTACGGAATATTATATCAGACCCGCAGTCGCCTATGAAATCGGGGAGAAAGCATACCGTTGTCATTGTGGGATATTCTCCGTCCGTTGCGGGAATCTCCTTATGCATCATATTGGCATTTATGAAAAAGCCCTCTCCCTCGCTTACTGTCATACACATATCATTGATATAACAATGTACCTTTCCGCTGAGCACTACCGCTATTTCAAGTTCGGGGTGCCAGTGCCAGTCTATCATATGATTTACATACCAGGAAAAATCATTCTTGTATATCTGCATAGGAAATCTCGGTGTGCCGTGAAGCACTGTTTCTCTGAAATTCTGTGCATTATCGAAAGCTCCGCCCGAAAAAACGCTGTCATGCTCTGACATTTTATCCCCTCCTGTGCTTTGTTGGGATTATCGTTATAGTTTCTGCACTTATATTGATAGAATATTCCCAACGATGATGTTATTATTATATCAGCAATTAATGTGGACGTCAAGCCACTATTTTTTATAAGGAGTGTTTTTTCTATGAAGTTTTCAGACGGTTTCTGGCTTAATCAGCCCGGCTACAGCGTTAACTACGCTACTCAGATGTACGAAATTGAAGCTGATGACAGCTCAATCACAGTCTATGCTACAAATCAGTGGATCGGCAACAGAGGTATGACCTTAGGCGGTCCTATGCTCACTGTCAGATTTACATCTACCCTCGAAAACAGCATCAAGGTTTCTATCGATCACTTTACAGGCGCTCTTAAAAAGGGTCCTAAGTTCGTTCTCTATGAAGACAGCGCTTTCAAGCCTGTTGTTAATAAGACCGCAGACGGCGGTTATGAGCTTATTTCAGGCAAAACCAAGGTCAAGGTCGGCTCACAGGGCTCAGGCTGGGATATCTCATACTGGTATGAGGACAAGCTCCTCACTAAACAGGGCTGGAGAACTACATCTCTTATCGAAGAGGAAGAGTGGCTCACAAAACAGAGAATGGCAGGCAAAACAGGTCAGCGCTTCTATGCTGATGACGACAACTGCGATAACTCATATATCCGCGAAATGCTCAACATCTCTGTCGGCGAGTACATCTACGGCTTCGGCGAAAAGTTCTCTACCTTCGTAAAGAACGGACAGTCTGTTGAGGTATGGAATAACGACGGCGGTACTTGCTCAGAACAGTCCTACAAGTCTATTCCCTTCTACGTTTCTTCAAGAAATTACGGCGTTTTCGTTAATCACCCCGAAAAAGTAAGCTTCGAGGTTGCAAGTGAAACTGTTTCAAAGGTTTCTTTCGCTGTTCAGGGTCAGCATATGGAGTACTTCCTCTTTGGCGGAAATACTGTTGCTGATGTTCTTACTGCCTATACAAACCTCACAGGCAAGCCTGCGCTTCCTCCCGCTTATACTTTCGGACTCTGGCTCTCAACTTCTTTCACAACAAGCTATGACGAGGAAACTGTTACCTCCTTCATCAATGAGATGGAGCGCCGTGAAATTCCTCTCGAAGTTTTCCACTTCGACTGCTTCTGGATGAAGGAATTCCAGTGGTGCGGTTTTGAGTGGGATAAAAAGATGTTCCCCGATCCTAAGGCTATTATCTCTCGTCTCAAGGAAAGAGGTCTTAAGATATGCGTTTGGGTTAACTCATACATCGGTCAGCGTTCACCCGCTTTCAAGGAGTGTATGGAAAAGGGCTACCTCATCAAGAACAAGGACGGCTCTGTTTTCCAGACAGATATGTGGCAACCCGGTCTGGCTATTGTCGACTTCACTAATCCCGATGCCTGCAAGTGGTATGCAGGTAAAATCAAGGAGCTTGCTGAGCTGGGCGTTGACGCTATCAAGACTGACTTCGGCGAGAGAATTCCTACTGATGTCTGCTACTTTGACGGCTCTGATCCCCATAAGATGCATAACTATTACACTTACCTCTACAATAAGACCGTTT
>SVNM01000040.1 GCA_015066875.1 Ruminococcus sp. | reverse complement strand
AAGGCTTGCTGTGTCCGTTGTGATGTCACCTTACCGACAACTCACGACCCGTTCATTACGAATGAACTGCTCTACCGACTGAGCCACACAAGCATTTGATATTCAGTTTTGATTTTGCAAGGCTTGCGGTGTCCGCTGTGATGTCGCTTTACTGACAACCCACGACCCGTTCATTACGAATGAACTGCTCTACCGACTGAGCCACACAAGCATTGATATTCAGTTTTAATTTTGCAAGGCTTACGGTGTCCGTTGTGATGTCGCTTTACCGACAACCCACGACCCGTTCATTACGAATGAACTGCTCTACCAACTGAGCCACACAAGCATTTGATATTCAGTTTTGATTTTGCAAGGCTTAGCGGTCCGTTTGTGATGTCGCTTTACCGACAACCCACGACCCGTTCATTACGAATGAACTGCTCTACCGACTGAGCCACACAAGCATTTGATATTCAGTTTTGATTTTGCAAGGCTTAGCTGTCCGTTGTGATGTCGCTTTACCGACAACCCACGACCCGTTCATTACGAATGAACTGCTCTACCAACTGAGCCACACAAGCATTGATATTCAGTTTTAATTTTGCAAGGTATGCTGTGTCCGTTGTGATGTCGCTTTACCGACAATCCACGACCCGTTCATTACGAATGAACTGCTCTACCGACTGAGCCACACAAGCATTTGATATTCAGTTTTAATTTTGCAAGGCTTGTCGTGTCCGTTGTGATGTCGCTTTACCGACAACCCACGACCTACGGTTTACGATACCGCTGCACTACCTTTGTGCTACACAAGCAATATTAAATTGTTACGGCTCTACACCGCATAATGCATAAATATTATACAGCAAAATGCCTTGAATGTCAAGATAAAAGAGAGCGCAATTAAGCAAAATGCAGAAATAGAGGAAAATACGCTCTGCCTCTTGACAAGAGGGCGAAGATGTGGTACAATGTGTAAAGTGATTTTAGATTACACCCCGACAGGAGCTTTATTATGGCTAAAGATCTGAAATTTGTTATGCTTCTCGATTGCTACGGCGAGCTTCTAACCTCACATCAGCTCAATGTTATGGAGCTTTATTACTGCGAAGACCTTTCGCTTTCCGAAATAGGCAATCCTATGGGAATAACAAGACAAGCGGTAAGAGCGCTGATAAAGCGCACCGAACAGATACTTCTCAATTATGAGGAAAGCCTCGGCTTTGCGGAAAGGCTCAGCAAAATGAAGGAGTGCTTCAGCCGTATCGGTAAGCTTGCCGATACTCTTGAGGATTCTGAAACACGCAACGCTATAAAAGCTGAAATAAACAGCGCCCTGACGCTTCTTTAGTTTTTTACGGAGGTGCACTATGTTCTGCAGATTTTGCGGTAAAGATATCGGCAATGGTGCAAAATTCTGCCGACATTGCGGAAAAGAGCTCAGCAACCGTAAACCTGATGCGCCTTCAAACTCATTTGAAAAGGCTGTGCGTGGTATTGCCATGATTCTGAATACAGACAATAACACAAAAAACACTGCCAAAGGCGTCGGTAGCTCTGAACAAAATAACAGATTTTCTTTTCCCGACCTTGCTGATATTCCCGAAAGCTCAGGCGGACGTCCTATAGACGATACCGACAAGGCTTATCGTAACGTTATGAGTGCTTTTGAGGTCAAGCCTTCGGTTATGTCGAGTGCTCAGCCTAAAACGCCAAGAAGAAAAACCTACAGTGGCGTTGAAAGAGATTACAGCGCTCAGGCCGCAGCAAGATGTGCGGCAGGAAGAATTCCACGTAACGCTGTAAGCAGCAGTGTGGGCACACCTGTTCAGACAGGCTCGCGCTGGACCTGTACATGGTCTTATACAATAGAATACTGATTATACATTAAATAAATTATTACGGTAAAGGAGTGAAAGCAATGGCTTTTGAAGGACTTTCGGAGAAACTTAATAACGTATTCAAAAAACTTAAATCAAGAGGAAAACTCACCGAAAGCGATGTTAAGGAAGCTATGCGTGAGGTTCGACTCGCACTTCTTGAAGCCGATGTAAGCTATAAGGTCGTTAAGGACTTTGTTGCTAAGGTTACAGAGCGCGCTGTTGGTGAGGACGTTCTCGCAAGCCTTACTCCCGCTCAGCAGGTTATCAAAATAGTTAATGATGAGCTTTGCTCGCTTATGGGCAACAGCAATTCAAGAATAAATTTCGCGTCAAAGCCTCCCACGGTCATTATGATGTGCGGACTTCAGGGTTCAGGTAAAACAACTCACGCCGCAAAGCTTGCTAAGCTTCTGAAAAAAGAGGGACATCGCCCCCTGCTTGCTGCCTGTGATATCTACCGTCCTGCCGCTATCAATCAGCTTCAGGTTGTGGGACAGAAAGCCGATGTAAAGGTTTTCGAAATGGGACAGATAAGCCCCGTGATCATCGCTAAACAGGCTCTCAGCCACGCGAAGGACTACGGCCACGATATCCTTATTATCGATACCGCAGGTCGTCTGCATATCGATACCGAGCTTATGAATGAGCTTAAGGAAATCAAGGAGCTTACAAATCCCGATGAAATTATGCTGGTAGTTGACGCTATGACAGGTCAGGACGCTGTTAACGTTGCCAAGTCGTTTGACGACGAAATCGGCATCACAAGCGTTCTTATGTCAAAGCTTGACTCTGATACACGTGGCGGTGCTGCGCTTTCAGTTCTCGCCGTTACAGGTAAGCCTATCAAGTACGTCGGTATGGGCGAAAAGCTGGACGATTTCGAGCAGTTCCACCCTGAGCGTATGGCTTCAAGAATTCTGGGAATGGGCGACGTTCTTACCCTTATCGAAAAGGCGGAGAACGTTATGTCTCAGAAGGACGCCGAAAAGCTTACCAAAAAATTCAAGGAAAATTCCTTTGATATGGACGATCTCCTTGACCAGATGAGACAGATAAAGAAGCTTGGCTCTATGCGTTCTATCCTTTCAATGCTTCCGGGTGTTGGAAATAAAATCAGCGAAGAGGATATCGACGAAAGTCAGCTTGGCAGAATTGAGGCTATGATCACCTCAATGACAAAGGCTGAGCGCGCTAAGCCCTCTATCATAAATCCTTCAAGAAAACGCAGAATTGCCAGTGGTTCGGGCACTAAGGTCGAGGACGTAAACCGCCTTCTCAAACAGTTTGATCAGATGCAGAAAATGATGAAGCAGTTTACAGGCAAGGGCAGTAAAATGAATATGCGCAAGGCAAGAAAACAGCTTGCGGGTATGAACTTCGATAAGCTTACAGGTAAGGGCGGAGGCAATCTGCCACCTATTTAACCTATAAGGAGCACTTTTTATGAATATTGCGGTTGGACTTATTATCATCGCCTGCGGAGCGTTTTCAATCTGTGGCGGAGTTTTTGACTGGGAATGGTTTATGAATAACTACAAGGCAAAGCCTTTGGTTGCTATTTTCGGCAGAAAAGGTGCAAGAATTTTCTACGGAATTCTCGGCGGTTTCATCATATTGCTGGGCGTTCTTGCTATGATAGGCACAATCGCTATGGATTAAAAATTATCCCATATGGTATGGCTGTGACAGTCGTATTTTAAAGCTTCAGATACTTTAAAACTTTTTTATCACGATTCAATGGGGCTTTATCCCCCCTTTGATATACAAGAAATATTTATGCGGAGGTGAAAATAAAATGGCAGTAAAAATCAGACTCAGAAGAATGGGTGCTAAGAAGGCTCCTTTCTACCGTATTGTTGTTGCTGATTCAAGATACCCCAGAGACGGAAGATTCGTTGAGGAGATCGGTTACTATGATCCTACTAAGGAGCCCTCAGTAATCAAGGTAGACGCTGATAAGGCTAAGGATTGGCTCACAAAGGGTGCTCAGCCTACAGATACTGTTAAGGTTATCCTTAAGAAGGAAGGCATTCTTTAATTTCCGGCTGTGGCGGATAGAGGGTGGACTGATGTCCATGCCTCTAATTCCGTAAGGCTCAATTCGGAGGACTTCTAACAATGAAAGATTTACTTTATGCTATAACAGCTGGTCTTGTTGAAGATAAGACCGCTATACAGATAACTGAGGACGAGCCCGACGCTGAAGGCGTTGTTGTTTTCCACCTTACAGTAGCTCCCGATGATATGGGAAGAGTAATCGGTAAACAGGGCAGAATTGCAAAGGCACTTCGTACAATTATGCGTGCCGGCGCTGCAAAGAAAAACCTCAAGATCTCTGTTACTATTGAATAATCAGAATGCCCGTCAGTTTATTTGATGGGCATTAAGTTTATATATCGGTGGGAGCATTGCTCTCCCCTGCACTTTTCAAGGAAAGGATTTATACACCTATGGCGTACAGACAAACTTTTCTTACGGGAGTAATCATCGCTATGATGAGTCTCTTCTGCCAGTGGCTCAACTGGTTTGCCTTTGAAAAAATCGGCTATGAGCAGTGGATTACACTGGTTACTCCGCTGATACTCTGCTTTATGTACCACCTTGTACAGCTCGACGCAGGAAAAAACGGTAACTTCTCAAGGGGCTTCTTCTTTATATTTTCAGTAGCTGTACCCTTCCTTGTGGGATTGATCATAACTCTCGTTATACTTATTCTCAACCCCGGAATAAGCACTTTTGCCCCTGATGTTGACTATATGGGAACTCCGCCTGAGATTATCGCAACCTATGCGGGAAGATTTATGTTCACCTCCCTTTATCTTGCGGTTTTTGCGCTGATAGACCTCCCCATACAGAAATACCTCGACAGTAAAAAGGAGAACAAGTGAAGATTTTTCTGATTATTTCAGCGGTGCTTCTGATTATGTGCGCCGTTGCCGAAAGCTATATAATCCTCGTCACACGCAGAGAAAAGCTGGGTGACAGGGGAATTACCGTTGCTCATCTTTCCGATCTGCATAAAAGACGCTTCGGTAAAAACAACTGCCGACTTATTGAGCGTACAAAAAGGGAAAATCCTGATATTATCGTCATA
Source organism: Ruminococcus sp. (assembly GCA_015066875.1). GTDB lineage: Bacteria > Bacillota > Clostridia > Oscillospirales > Ruminococcaceae > Ruminococcus. Next base: position 17,921 of record SVNM01000040.1, on the reverse strand, counting down.
AGCGGTGATATCGTTTCACGTACCTGTACCGATTTTTCCGACGCTGAATATCTGCTGAGAAAGCTGAGAGAGCTTGCTCCCGTTTATATGGTATGGGGAAATCACGAAAAAGATTTGTCACCTGAGCTTCTTGCTCAGTTTACAGAAGCTGTGCACAGAAGCGGAGCAAAGCTTCTCAACAACAGGTGCAAGTCTGTTGAAATCAACGGCAGAAAGCTCAATATATGCGGACTCACCCTTCCTCAGACAGTCTATAAAAAGGACGGCAAATACCGAAATCTCAATGTTCCCACTGCCGATGAGATAACTGCTCTGATAGGAGAAAAGCCTGATGGTGAAACTCTGCTGATTACCCATAATCCCCTTTTTGCCAAGCTTTACAGCGGGTGGGGAGCAGATTTTTCCTTCTGCGGTCACGTTCACGGAGGCATCGTCATTATCCCCTTTACACGCATTGGAATTCTCTCGCCTGAGCGTAAATTCTTCCCCAAATATTCAAAGGGAGTCTATACAATCGGTAGAATGAAACTCCTTTTGTCAGGTGGTCTCGGCAAACGCAGACTTTTTAACCCCGCGGAAATCGTCATATATAAGCTGTGAAAAACTCTTGCGTATAACGACGATATTCTTGTAGGAGAATATATATACATTATTGAGGAAAACCCTTTTGAAAAAGGGTTCTCCCAACGGGAGCCTGTCCCCTCTGTCCTTCGGACATCTCCCCGCACTGCGGGGAGTAATCCTCAAACTCCTTTCCTAAAACTTTCAAGTTTTAATTTCAGCCCCATAGGGTACACGCAACAAACAAAAAAGAAGTTCAAGTACTTTTCGGCGTGTACCCTATGGGGCTGAAATTAGACTCAAAAGTCTTTGTAGGGGGTGTGGGGGCAAATTTTCTTCAGAAAGGTTCCCCCACAAAATACATATAAATTCCTACAAGAGCATTGCCGTTACAGCACAGAATATCAGAATTATGCCTCCTATCCACGAGAAATCGCGGGATAGCGAGGCTATTTTTCTGCCCGTGTACGAGCCTGCACAGATAGCTGTAAATCCCATAACAAAGGCAAAAATTGAGGTTATAAAGGGCGAGGCTCCCACAAATCCACAGCCCATTCCCGTTGCAACAGAGTCAAGCGAGCTTGCTAAGGCAAGTAGCAGAGCTTCACTGACAGAAAGGCTGTCAGAGCCGTCAATATCAGCATATCTTTCGTCAAGATAGATGCTCACACCAAGACCAAATCCGCGCAGATGCAGAGCCTTTTCATTACTGTCTGTAATTTTTCTTATAACCATACGTATAAAGCTCTTGAAAATTGTTATAACTCCCATTGCAATGAGTATAATCATACCCAACCTTTCGCACAGTCCAAGAGGCAAAACTGTCGAAAGAAGCTCTGACAGGGCAAGGGAAACACCAAGAATTACAGCTCCCGCAAGACTTATCACCAGTCCGCACAGCCGTGGAATTTCAATTCCGCTGTTTCCGTAGCTCAGTGCCGTAAGAAAAATATCTACGCTTACCGCAACGGCAAGGAGAAACTCCATAAGCATAAAATCACCTCGTATCATTATATTCAACAAAAAACGTCTTTGTTACTATTGACTTTTAGTGATTTTTGTGGTATAATTATAAAAATTATTACGGAAAGAGGTTTCCCTACTATGGATATCAAAGCAAAAATCGAAGAGCTCGTTGACAAGGTAAAAAACGACAAGGACTTCGCTTCTGATTTCAAAAGCAATCCTGTAAAGGCTGTTGAAAAGGTTATCGGCGTTGACCTTCCCGATGAGAAAATCGAGTCTATTATCGACGGCGTAAAGGCTAAAATCTCTCTTGACGACGCTAAGGATAAAATCGGCGATCTTTTTGATAAGTTCAAGAAGTAAAAAGGTCTCTTACGCAAAATCATACTATTGTAGAGGCGAACTTCCGCAAAAAACAAAATCTCTGATTTTGCCCTTTTGCGTATGCCTGTGGTAGTGTTCGCCCACATTTTAATATTAATTCGTATGACACGGGCGAACAAAGTTCGCCCCTACACAATAAGCCCTGATTTATCGGCAAGATGAAAAAAAATCCAGAGAAGAGATTACCTCCTCTCTGGATTTATTTCTTTATGAACACTTCGCTTACACACGGTATTATTCTTATTTACCTGTGAGACTTACTCCTTCACATAAACGGCGGTAATCTCAGCGATATAAGCCTTGTGATAGGGGTCGGTGGAGAAAAATCTTGCGGGGATACCGTCATCGGTAAGGAAACCCTGCTCCTCCATCTCATAGCTGTAGAGCTTTCGGCAGACTAACACCATATCCGCCTCTTCAAAGCCCACACAGCCGTCAAAATCTGCGGGAGTTATTCCTGTTTCCTTTGCCTTGTCGCAGTCTCTGCCCGAATTTGCTCCGCAGAACTTCAGCGCGTCTCTGTACTGCTCACCGAGAAACGACGCTGTAAAGCTCTCGCCTTTTTCAACAAACTCATATGTATATCTGTTGGGACGGATATATGCCGTAAGAACATTTTTATTCCAAAGCACACCAAGCTGTCCCCACGAAGCTGTCATAGTATTCCAGCCCTCGTTGATATTTCCGCCTGTGAGAAGCATCCAGCCCTTTCCGATAGCGTCAAAGGGATTGATTTTGAGCTCTGAGAGCTGTATTTTCTTGAAACTCATAATAATTACACTCCTTTTAAAAGTTCTGCTGTTGTACACAGCAGTATATTCATCGGGCGCAGTAATTATTACAGGGCCCGAAAATCAAGCACGTTTAAGAACGGTTTTATAGCGAAGTCTCAGCTTATCGGTAATCAGGGCGATAAACTCAGAATTTGTAGGCTTACCCTTGCCTGTATCTACGGTATAGCCGAAGAACGAGTTGAGGGTATCCACGTTGCCTCTGTCCCAGGCGATTTCAATAGCGTGACGTATAGCACGCTCTACCCTTGAAGAAGTAGTTTCGTAAATCCCCGCAACAGTGGGATAAAGAAGCTTGGTAACGCTTTCAAGAAGGCTTTTATCCTCGATTGAGTAGAGTATAGCTGTTCTCAGATAGTGATAGCCCTTGATATGTGCGGGAACTCCAAGCTGGTGGATAATATCGGTTATGACGATTTCCATATCATCGCTGTAGCTGTTAGCCTTGTCCCCAAGCGATGAGCTTATTGCGCTGAAAAGGTCATCAGCACTGCAGGGCTTCAGCAGAAAGCGCGAGGCACCGTTTTCCATAACCTGACGCTCGATAAACTCGTTATCGTAAGATGATATGATGATGAATACGGGACATTTCACTCCGCTTTCACGGACGTGCTTCATAATAGAAATCACATCGCCGTTCTGGGCAGAGATATCCAGCACTGCAACATCAGGGGGATCGTTTCTGATTGAATCGAGGATAACACCACAGTCTTTTTTTCTTGTGTAGGCGTAAAGTCCTCTTTCACGGAGCTTATTCGCTAAGCTTACACCGCTTTCAGCAGAATCGTCACCGATAAGTACTTTAATTTTGTTGTTCATTTTTTTGACCTCCTTTGTTCTACAATTCTATCTTAACACAGATAAACAGCACCTATCAATAGCAATTTTTATTGTTACCGGTAAAATCTGCGTGAAAAAAGAGTAAAACACAGGGGGACATTTTTTATTGTCGATTGAGGCTCAAAAAGCTCTTATCGCAGTAAACCCCGCCGTATCCCGACGACTATGGGGATATTATCAGAACTTCTTTTTAGGTCTGAGCTTTGCAAGAACTCCCTCGGCATAGATACGAACCTGTGTGCCGGGTGGGAAAAGTCTGTCGGCAAGCTTGGAAAGTCCCGATTTAGGACCTCTGCCCAGATAAATAGGGATAATTTCGGGCTCAGTGATCTGTTTTGTCCAATCGCCGAAAACATCTGCGGAAATATACTTCTGAAGGCACATTCTGTCGTGGATAGCACCGTGCTTAAAGAAGAATTTAAAGGGCAGGTCGCACTCTTTCAGACCGTATTTTTCCATTCCGAAGCCGAAGTGCTCCTGATACATATTAAGGAAATCGTCTCTGCCCTGGGTGATTTTTCTGTTTTCGCCCATAGCTCCCAAAATCTGCATTTCAAGCTCATCGCTGACTACAATATCCTTGTAGAGACTCATGGGACCGAGCGTAATAAAGCCCATCATATAGTCGTCGTTGCAGAAATCGCTCTGGGGGTGCTTATTATGGGGATAATCAAAGGCATAGACCGCATAAAGTCCGAGAGCTCCTCTTAAAGCGGAATACTGAGGCTCAAGGTAATCATACTGGTGCTTTGTAAGGGTAAAGGCTTTAAGTCTGCCTGATTTTACGAAAAGGTCACGTGGACTGCTGAGAAGAAGAGCTCGCACGCCTTTTTTGATAGGCTCCTCAACATCGAGAACAACACTGCTTCCGATATGAAGAAGCTCTACGGGAGTAATTCCAAGCTGTTTCGGGATATACTCATAGAGATTTCCGCCGATAGCTGTAGAAACACCGCACTCCTCAGGGAAAACAAGCATATCATACCCGTCGTAACCGCACTTTTTCAGAATACGCTCAACGCACTCCTTCGGCAAAGGACAGCCCGCTGTAGAAACGGTAATGATAATTTTCTTTCCGCAGTTTTTTGCCTCTTTAAAGAGCTCCATACCGCTTTTACGGGCAAAGGAGAAGTATTCTTCAAGCTCGCACTCACGCTTCATAAGCTTTTCACGGCTTGAGGGACTTATCTTGCCTGACTTCATAAGAGCGTCGTAAACACGCTCAAAATAGGACTTTGCCTGCTTTTTCGGTTTCTTCTTTTTATTGTTTTTGCTGTCCTTGCGGGCAACGGCAGTCTCAGCGTCTTCACGAAGGTCGCAGAAGCTTCTTTTGCCTATATACAGGTCCTTGAAGTCCTTTTCCATAAAGCTCCACAGCTCCTGACGGCTGAGAAATGGGCGAAGCACGAGAGTACCGCTCATTTTAAAGCTTACCGCCTTGATTTCGTTGCGTCTGATTTCAGCCCTCATATTGTCAATGATACGGCGCTGGTCGGAATTAAGTGGTCTTGCAAGGGGCTTTGGAGTACTTTCGCTGTTATTATTGTTATTTTTATTCAAAGCAGGCGCTCCTTTCAGAAAAAAATAAGCCGAAAGCTCTGCCGACAACGGCAACAGCTTTCGGCTTTATGGTTATATAAAAGATATTCAGTTATTAAAATCCGAAGCCTTCAAAGAAATATATGCTGTAGCCCTTTATGACCTCGGTAAAGCCCTTGCGGTCGTTACTGCAGGTGAAGGTATAGTAGCACTCTTCCTCGTTATCATAGCAGATAGCCAGCACATAGCTTTCGTAATTTTCAACGGAAAGGCAGACAAGGTCCTTACCGCCCTTAAGCTCTACAGCTTCGGTTTTATCCTTGTAAGCGTAAAATAGCTTTTCATCGGAAATATAGTAGATTCCCTTATCAACAGCCCTTGTGATTTCCTCAACATTGCTGTCAAGCTTTACGGTCTTGCCCGAATTCTTCACAAAGCTCAGCTGAGACTTATCATTCACCACATAGAAGTCATCAAAGCTTTCATCAGCGGGAATGTAATATCTCACATTTTTAGCGATACGCTCCTTATCGCCTGTTTTTTTATCGGCGACAAAGATTTTCTGACTGCCGTCATCGTAGCAGAATTTCTTTTTATCGCCGGAGTATTCAATCTGCATAAAGCTGAACTGATAACCGCTGATAATCTCCTTTGCCTTGCCCTTTCTGTCCACGAAATACAAAGCGTCCTTGCCGATATAGTTTGTATTCAGCAGGGTATCGGTATCATAAACAGATGCACTTGAAACAATATCGCCGTTGAGCATAATTATCTCATCGGAAAGCTTTATGGTCTTTTTATTCTTTTTGCGGTAATATGTATTCATATCCGAATCGTAGAAGATAATCTCCTCGATATCCCTGTCAAAAGCGCAGAGCCCGTAGATATCATCGGCAATTTTCTTTCGCTTGCCGGCCTTGCCGTCGGGATAATACCACAGGGTTTTAATGTCTGTCTGCACATAGAGCTCATACTCGCGAAGATTTTTCTCATACTCATCATAGAGAGTCTCGTAAATCTTAAAAGCCTCGCTGTAGGCGTCATAATCCTCAAACTGAGTTCTGTCGGGATATTCGGGCTCAACGGGACAAGCCACATATGAAACGGCATATAACCTGTCAGCGTCATCTGAAACGGCAAGGGCAGAAACTCCCTTATCAACACAGGTGCTCTTTTTGCCGTCGAAAATCCACATTTTCTCCGAATCGTTGCAGTTATAGGCAACGGTTTCTCCGTCGGGAGAAACAGCAACAGTGAAGAAGTTGATATCCTCAGTTATTTTCACAGTTTTGTTCCTATCCTCGCTGTAGAGGTAGCCTGTGCCTTCCTTATCGCAGAAAAACAGTCCTCTGCCGTTGAAAGAGTCCTTATAGCTTTCAACATTTTCGGCAATTACCTCGAAGGAGTCTTTATAAAGGCGGTATATCCTGTTATCGCCTGAGAAAAGATACAGGCAGTTATCACTGCACCACCAGTCAGAGATTTCACCGTTATACTCGATATCCTCCACAAGCTTTCCGTCACGCAGAAACATATGGTTTTCCATTGAACTGCTGACGATATCATAAACAACCTTTTTGTGAGAGTTTTTAGCTGTAACGGCAACAGCGCACATTCCCGCAATCATAGCCACAACAAGTACAAAAGCCACGATACGCTCCCACAGAGGAGCTTTTTTATTGAGAAGAGCACGTATTTCCTCATCGGGCACGGGACGGAAGCTGAAGCCGTTAATGGTAACAACCTCGCCGTCCTTGCGTACAATCTGAGGCTTTTCCGAATCTAATAACGCTCCGCATTTTTTACAGAAGCGACTTTCAGCGGTATTTTCACAACCGCAGTCTTTACAGTTTTTCAAAACAAATCCCCCGTAATCCGATTACTTCGCTGTTTTAGCTTCCTTTTTCTTTAAAGCTCTGTTGCAGATAATGAAGATTACTCCCACAACGATTTCAAAAACGCCTGTGCAAAGAGCTATAAGAGCCATAGGCATAAGCACCTGTGAGCAGACATAAACAATTGCATTTCCTGTGTGAAGGGCAATAGCTGAAGCTGAAAGCACGAAAGCTCCCGAAGGAAGAGCAAGGATAATTCCGCTGATAAGAGTTATAGCTCCGAAAAATCCTGAGATGCATCTACCGCACTTGTCAAGGACGATTGCAATCCAGATGAAGAGAACGATTACAAGAGCAAAAATCATACCGATAGTGATAAACGAGAAGGCAAAGCGGAGATTTCCCACATAGAAGCCGGCGGAATAGCCCCATTCCTCGATAGAAAGTGCCTCAACCATACCGTTATCCACAACAGCCTCGCCCAGACGGTCATAGTCGCCGTCCTTGAGCACGAAGCCGAATTCAGCTTCTGAAGCCTTTTTATTGTCCTTTACGAACTCAACGATGTCCTCAGCTGTAACAGAGGGCGGACGCTTTTCTGTGCCCTGAACTATGTAAGCGGAGTATTTACCGAGATTTTCGGCAATAAACTCATTAAGGTCTGATTTTTCAAGGAAAGCCTTGAAGTCCTTTTCAGCGATACCGCGCTGATTGCAGAAGCTGTTGTCAAGTCCCTCATACATAGCGGAGGCAACAGTTTTTTCGCCGTCGATAGTGTAGTTGAGCAGAGTTTCATTTCTCAGATTTTTAGCGGAATTCTCGATTATATCTCCGCTGAGACCGATTCTTGCCGAGAAAATAATATTAAACCCTGTAAGGAAAATAACCGCAAGGATTGAGATGATAACCGCGCCGAAAATTCTTGCTCCTGTGAGCTTTGCGGGCGCATCTGATTTCTTTTCACCGCTGTTGTTTTCGTCGGTCTTTTCCGCAGATGAGGAAGAATCAGAAACCGCAGGCTCTGACTGCTGTTTTTCAGCGGTAGCCTTCTGCGCAGTAGCGTAAGACGCTTTTTCATAGTCATCACTTGTGAATATCACAGGCTCAGGACTCTCCACCGCAGTAACGGGAGCCTCCTCTGCAATATCATCGCTTGCAAATTCTACAGGCTCAGGAGTCTCCTCCACCGTAACGGGAGCTTCCTCTGCAATATCATCACTTGTAAATTCTACAGGCTCAGGAGTCTCCTCCACCGCAACGGGAGCCTCCTCTGCAATATCATCGCTTGCAAATTCTACAGGCTCAGGAGTCTCTTCCACCGCAACGGGAGTCTCCTCTGCCATATCGTCGCTTGCAAATTCTACAGGCTCAGGAGTCTCCTCCACCGCAACGGGAGCTTCCTCTACAGTAGCTGACTCCTCAGCAATATCAGAATTTTTTATAACGGACCCGCACTGAGTGCAGAAAACAGCGTCATCAGAAACGGGATTTCCACATACTTTACAATTCATAAAATACCTCCTTATGTAAAAAAGCATATTTCTACAATTATATTATATAAAAAAATGGCTGATATGTCAAGAAAAACGGGTGGAAACCCACCCGCCCGCTTATCTTTTTGTTGTAGTTGTTTCCGAGGTTTTATCCTCATCGCCTGTGATATCGTCAACGGTATCCTTAACAGCGTCGCCTGCGTCGTCAAGGATTTCCTCGCCCCTTGACTCAGCGTTACTGAAGGCCTCGCTCATATCCTCACGTGTTTCATCGGTTGTGTCTGTTGTATTATCTGTAGTATTTTCTGTCTCTCCTGTAGGAGTTTCAGTTTCGGTAACAGAACCCTCACTCACCGAGCTGTCATTACGCTCGATACAGCCACAGCCCGTAAACGAACCGCAAAGAGTAACTGCCACCGCAAAAATAGCAAGATACTTTTTCATATATATCATTTCCTTTACAATCGTTTTTTATTGCGGACAGGTTTTCCACAATGTATTTTTATTATTCACAGGTTTTCCCCTTTTATCCACAATAAAAAACAACTTTTCCGCACTGTAAAATACTGTATTTTAGGGATTAATCCACACTTTCCACAGAGTTTTCAACATTTCACCGTGAATAAGTCAACATCGCTTTCAACACATTGTTGAAAACTCAGCCTCAATTTGTGGAAAACAAAACCGGAAAATATTGCTTTTTCAAGGCTTTGCAATATAATTTCCGCCCTGTTTTTTATAAACTCAGTGTATTTTATCCTGTGTTTTTTCGCTGAAAATTATACAGAAAAAGCAAAAAGCCACAGCATAAACTGTGGCCTTCTGCCTGCCCTTTCAGGCAAGTGTAGTTAGGAAAGAAAGGATAATTATGAAAAAAATCATAAATTATTATCAGTTAACAATTGTCTTCTCTGTTTCCTTGTCGAAGATGTGAATTCTGTTAGGATCGATAGCAACCTTGATCTCATCGCCGGGTCTTGCTGTTGATCTGGGGCTTACTCTTGCTGTAAGCGGAATTCCCTCGCAAAGGAGGTAGAGGTATGTCTCAGCACCCATCATTTCTGTGATTTCTACTTCACAGTCGATGATACCTGTTGTAGCATTTGAGAGGTACATTTCCTCATCGTGAATGCTCTCAGGACGTACGCCGAGGATGATCTCCTTGCCAACATAGTGGCTGAGTTCATCATTAACCTTAGACTCAGGAACGATGATCTGGTACTTAACGCCTCTCTGAGTCTTGGAATCCTCTGTACCGAACTCAACGATATACTGACCGTACTCTTCCTTAAGTACAGCGTCGATGAAGTTCATCTGAGGTGAACCGAGGAAGCCTGCAACGAACTTGTTAACAGGATTCTCGTAAAGAGCCTGAGGTGTATCGATCTGCTGAACATAACCGTCCTTCATACAAACGATTCTGTCACCCATTGTCATAGCCTCAGTCTGGTCATGAGTTACGTAGATAAATGTTGTACCGAGCTTCTTGTGGATCTTTGAGATCTCAGTTCTCATCTGAGCACGGAGCTTAGCGTCGAGGTTTGAAAGAGGCTCGTCGAGGAGGAATACCTGAGGTGAACGAACGATAGCACGACCGAGAGCAACTCTCTGACGCTGACCACCTGACATAGCCTTAGGCTTTCTGTCAAGAAGGTGTGTAAGGTCAAGAATCTTAGCAGCTTCGTTTACCTTTCTCTCGATTTCGTCCTTGGGAACCTTTCTGAGCTTAAGTCCGAAAGCCATGTTCTCAAAAACTGTCATATGAGGATAGAGAGCGTAGTTCTGGAAAACCATTGCGATATCTCTGTCCTTAGGAGCGATGTCGTTTACAAGACGATCGCCGATATAGAGCTCACCCTCTGAGATCTCTTCAAGACCTGCGATCATACGAAGTGTTGTAGATTTACCACAGCCTGAAGGTCCTACAAGAACGATAAACTCCTTATCTCTTATCTCTAAATTAACATCCGAAACAGCAACAACGCCACCCGGATATTTTTTATAAATACCTTTAAGTGTTAAGCCTGCCATTAATTCCAGTCCTCCAATTAATTATTTTTGCCGACAGATTGCATACTACTATCAGCGATACTAATATAATACCAAATTTTCAAAAATATTTCAAGATGCTAAATTGCCAAACTTCCATTTATTTGTTTATTAGAAATGCCGAAAAACTGACAGAAAATCGGGCACAAAAATCGTCAAAATCGGTTTCGGAAAACAAGTTTTCAACATCTTTGTGCAATAATTCCATACACTCGCCAAATGCCAGTTTTTCGGGCAAAACAAGTCCTCCTAAGCTTACACGCATCAAAACCTCAACGTGATTGCCCACAGATGCAAACATTCGTTTTACCTGATGATATTTACCCTCGCAAAGCTCTACAAACGCCAGTTTATCGCAGTTTTCCACAGGTTTCACCCTTGCCGGCAGACACTTCTCGCCACTTGAAAGCTCTACCCCCGATTCAAATATGTTAATATATTTACTTTCAAACGGTCTGTCAAGTTTCACAATATAAACTTTCGGTATATGCCTGCTCGGCGAAAGCATACGATGCGCCAGTTCTCCGTCATCGGTGATAAGCAAAGCTCCCAGCGAATCCTTATCAAGCCTTCCTGCGGGAAACATACCTTTTTTCCGCAAATTCTCAGGCACAAGCTCCATAACTGTTCTGCCGTCCTTTTCATCGGTAGAGCTTACATAACCGGCCGGTTTGTTCAGCAGAACGTAGGTATGCTCGCTGAAGCCGATGGTTTTTGACAAAACCGTCACAATGTTTTTACCCGCTGTAATTTTCATACCGGGGTCCTTAGCGGTTACTCCGTCAACGGCAACCTCGCCCTTTTTCACCATAACCTTTATCTGACTTCGTGTATATTCTGTCTGTTCCGAAATAAATTTATCAAGTCTTGACTGTTTCATAGCTCTCCTTCCGGGGCATATTGAAGATATAGCCCGCATATATATTCACTGACCTATTACTTAACGGAGGTATCATAATGAAGAGAAAAACCGCACTTCTTTTAACTGCAACAGTAATTCTCGGCGCAGTAGTGCTACTTATGCCGAAAAAGCCCGACACATCGCCTGAAATCCCCGAAAGCGCATATGTTTCTGCGGAAACCGTTTCCCAAAGGCTGGAGTATTTTGCTCTTCACGGGTGGGAGGTTGAGGAAATCTGTAGCAGAAACGTGACTATTCCCGAAGATTTTTCTCAGATTTACGAGGAATACGCTCAGCTACAGGATAAACAGGGTATGCCTCTGAGGGAATACGCGGGAAAGAACGCTCAGCTTTATCTTTACGAGGTAAAAAATTACAGCCCCGAAAGCAGAAAACTGCTTGCAGAGCTGATTGTCTGCGATAATACGGCAATCGCGTCCATGGTCTACAGCGAGGACGGGGGAAGTCTTAAGCTTGCCGTAAGCTGAAAACCTGCAATTTGCAAATTTATGTTGTTTTGACGGGACGTCGGGGACGCCGTCCCCTACAATTTACGGTTTACCCGTTAAATTTGTATGTTCAACGTTGTTTCATCGGGACGTCGAGGACGCCGTCCCCTACAATTTGCGGTTTACCTTTTCTGTAGGGGCGAACTTTGTTCGCCCACATACATAATCGTAATTCGTGTATCAGACGGGCGAACGAAGTTCGCCCCTACAAATGCATCGTTTCTTTATTTACGGTTAAGCTCACCTATAACGGCAGAAAAGCTCTCTGCGTCGGTGAATTCCTTATATACCGAAGCAAAACGTATATACGCTATCTGGTCGATATCCTTCAGCTTCTGCAGAACAAGCTCGCCTATTTCAACCGACGGCGCTGTTGTTCTCAGAGCATTTGCGTAGTAATTCTCGATATAATCAGCTATTTCCGAGACCTGATCTATAGTGACAGGTCTTTTTTTAATGGCACTGTAAATGCCCTGTATAAGCTTATTTCTGTTGAACTGCTCAAATGTGCCGTCCTTTTTCTCCACCATAAGCAGAGGAACCTCTACCGCTTCATATGTGGTAAATCTTCCACGGCACTTGATACACTCTCTGCGTCGTCTTATTCTTGAGTCTACAGGACGTGAATCTATAACCTTTGAATCATCAAATCCGCAGAACGGACACTTCATAACAAACCAACCCTCCGATTATCAAAGACCTTCAATCATTTTTGAAAGCACATTATTGCTTTTCACAAGGTCGCTTATACCCGTAAAACCGCTTCTGTAGAGCTCAAGGATAACTCCGCTTTCAGGGTTAAGCTCATTCAGTCTTGTGAGATATTTCTTAACGGGAAATCTTCCTCTGCCGATAAGAAGGCAGTCGCCCATTTCACCCGAATCGCTTATATGGGTATGCACTATTCTTTTTCCCCCTGCTTCGAGGAAGGAAAAGGGATTTTCCTTTGCACTCAGAGCCTGTTTTGTGTCGATTACAAAAGCGCATTCATTGCCCAGAATTCCCGAAACATCTCTTATAAAGCCCGATGTACCGCTGAGGCATCGTGCAACATTTTCCAGAGCAACCGTTACTCCGAACTCTTTACCTGTGCGGTAGAGCTTTGAATATCTTTCGCAGAACATCTCACGCGAGGTTGAGGGACCGCCTTTTCCTCCGTGAAACACAAAGGTTTCGGCTCCTACAGTATTCATAAACTGAAAATACAGCTTGTAATACTCAAGCATATCGTCCATACGTCTTTCGTAATCGGAAAAGAACATCATAGGCTCGATTTCACAGGTAAACGGGTGAACAGCAAGGCACTTCACATCAAAGCGCTTAAGAGTCTCTGCCATAGCGCAGGCAAAGCTTTTTTTCAGCTCTGAATGGGTATTTATAAAAATTTCAACAGCTGATATCCCATTGACAGCCAGGTCATAAAGACTGTCCTCAACAGGTCTTGGATACAAACACGAAGTAGATACGCCGGCTATCAACGGAAAACCCTCCCTTACCACAAAAATCTCATTTACATTTCAATTAGATTATAACAAAAAGCCGTCTCAAAGTCAACTTTTAAGACGGCATTTTTTCATTGATTTATGACTTCTTTTTCATTCGCTGAAAGTAGTCCTTTGTTTCGGTAGCTACGACTCCCGAAAGAGCCACAAGAGCTATAATATTCGGCAGAGCCATAAGACCGTTGAAGATGTTTGCAAGATTCCACACAGCCTCAACCGTAAGGTAAGGACCGATGAAAACCGCAAGTATGTAAAGAGTTCTGAAAACAAGGATCGTGCTTCTCTTTGAGTCTGTAAGATATGCAAGACAGCGCTCTGAGTAGTAATTCCAGCCGAGAATAGTTGTAAAAGCAAAGAAAACAAGACAAATCATCAGAATAAACGAAGCCACATTATCGCCGAAAGGCAGACCGTATTTAAAGGCTGATGTGGTTATTTCAACGCCTTTAAGGTCGGGATTTGTTTCAATACAGCCCGAAATCACAATAGAGAGTCCTGTCATTGTACATACGATAATTGTATCGATAAAAGTACCTGTCATAGTAACAAGTCCCTGTCTTACGGGCTCGTTTGTCTTTGCTGCGGCAGAGGCTATAGGCGCAGAGCCGAGACCTGCCTCGTTGGAGAATATTCCCCTTGAAATACCGCTCTGCATTGCCGCAAAGATTGCTCCCGCAGCACCGCCGGCAGCGGCACGCATACCGAAAGCGCCTTCAAAAACAGCTTTAATTGCAGTGGGAATTTCGCTTAAATGTCCGAAAATAATTATCAGACAGCATACAATATATATAACCGCCATTGCAGGCACGATAATTTCCGAAGCAGTGGCAATTCGCTTGAGTCCGCCGATGAGGATAAGAGCTGTGCAGACAGTGATAACCGCACCCGCAATGACCTGTGCAAGAGTGTATTCCGCACCGAAAATCTCAACAGTATGTACTGCATTTGGGTCAAAGAAATTATTTGCTGCAGAGGTTATTCCGTTTACCTGAGTAATTGTGCCGATACCCATAAGTCCCGCAAGAACTCCGAACACGGCAAAAAGCTTTCCAAGCCATTTAAAGCCCTTGCCCATACCGTTTTCGATGTAGTAGAAGGGACCACCCAGCATATGTCCGTCTGAGCCTGTAACACGGTATTTAACGGCAAGCAGACCTTCCGCATACTTTGTAGCCATACCGAAAAGTGCTGCAAACTCCATCCAGAATAAAGCGCCCGGACCGCCGATAGCTATGGCTGTAGCTACGCCCACAATATTTCCCGTGCCGATTGTTGCGGAAAGCGCCGTACATAGCGAAGCAAAGCTTGAAACCTCGCCTTCGCCCGAATCCTCGTTGCTGAATGTGTATTTCAGAGCCTTGCCAAGGTGTCTTATCTGAACTCCTCTTGTTCTGATTGTAAGCAGAGCTCCGCAGAAAAGAATGAGGATAATCAGAGGAAGCCCCCACACAAAGCTGTCAATTTTTGCAATTATAGCATCAAACCGATCCATTGAATTCAAACCTTTCGTACAAATCATTGTTAAAATTATATCATACTTTTTCCTGTACGTCAATACATATTGAAAGTAAAAAAGAGCCCTTATAAGGACTCTTTTCATTTTTCATAAGGCTCTTTCCTGTCAGTAAGCCCTAAAATATAATCTGTACTGGTATTATAAAGCTTTGCAAGCTTGATTACTATTGAAACGGGAACCTCTCGCAGACCTCGTTCATATTTTGAATAAAGCGACTGGTCGCAGAAAAGATACTGTGAAACCTCTTTCTGAGTTTTATCGCTGTCCTCACGCAGATTTCTTATACGCACAAACATCATATCACCTCAATATAATTATAAAGCAGGTAATAAAAACGCTTGACAATTTGGACAAGATGTCCTAAAATATAATTAAATTACAACAGGAGGTTTAAATTATGAGAAGCGATATTTACAAAGCAGTCGCCCGAATACACAATGTATCAGAGGAAGAAGTACGCTCTGAAATTCAAAAGGCTATTGAAGAAGCCTATACAAATTCCGGAGCCTTAGCTGATAAAATTCCATCAGAAGGAGAAATTCCCACCTCTGAAGAAGTTATAGCATACATCATTTCACAGCTATAATTATGCAAAAACATAGGGTGTTTTACGTGCGGTCACATTAAAATTTGTAGGGGACGATGCCCACATCGTCCCGAAAACACCACAACCATTAAAAATGACATTACGTACAAAATGGTAGGGGCTGATGCCCACATCAGCCCACCGTACACGTAAATTTTCATTAATTTGTAGGGGCGGATATTATCCGCCCTTTTTGGTTTGTGTTGGGTACAATCTGTAGGGGCGAACTGTGTTCGCCCGCATTTTCGCATATATTGAAATACCACAGGCATATTTAAACGGGCGAACGCAGTTCGCCCCTACAAATTCTAATGTGACCGTACCAAAACCGCAATAGGTTCACGGGCGGACGAGGGCGTCCGCCCCTACAGAAATGGTAACCCACGAATTGTAGGGGACGATGCACCCCAAGAGTACTTCCTTCGGGCGCCCACATCGTCCCGCACAAATAAAATAATGTCACGTATACACGTTGTTCAATAACGGGCGGATAATACCATAGGCATGCGCAAAAGGGCAAAATCAAAGATTTTGTTTTTTGCGGATATCCGCCCCTACAATGGTTTATTTTAATTTTTGGTAGGACGTCAATAAACCACCAGCGGAGGTACTCCGCCGCAAAAAAAACGCCCCCGGTATTCCGAGGACGAATATGTTATAAAAAGACTTTGATTAGCCAGCAGCGTTGAGCTTCTTAGCGAGCTGTGACTTCTTTCTTGCAGCTGCATTCTTGTGCATAAGGCCCTTAGCGCAAGCCTGGTCTACCTTCTTGATAGCAACCTTGATAGCCTCTGCCTTCTCAGCAGCACCTGTTGTGCAAGCGATATCAGCCTTCTTGAGAACAGTCTTGAGATTTGACTTTCTTGCCTTGTTAGCAGCAGCCTTTGTCTTGTTAACCTTAACTCTCTTCTTAGCGGATTTAATGTTTGGCATTCGTTACACCTCCTCAAAAATACACAGCCTTAATTTACCATTGATAAACAGGCTATGCTCACACATAATAGAAGCATACATTGGGTTCTGTATGCACTCGCAGACGCAACGAACATCTGCGATAACGGATTTCTCCGTACTGAGACAATGATAATTATATCATTTTCCACAATTTTTTTCAATAGGCAAAATAAAAGTATTCATACAAAATTTTGTCCACCATTTGAAGCATTATGCACAATTTTACTGATTTACGAGGTGTTTTATGGATATAAGAACCGATCTTGCCGTCGAAAGTGTAGACTGCTCTGCCACTGAAAAGCGCGATATTCATATGCGTGAGAGGGGCAATGCCTTTCACATAACGGAAATTGTCATCGACAACGACAACTATATTCAGTCCGCAGGCAAGGGCAGGGGCAGATACATTACTCTTGAGGGGCAGAGTCTGAGCAAATTTTCCGATGATTACGAGGAAATGGCTTCAGAGCTTGCTCAGGAGCTTAAAATGCTTGTCCCTGAGGGAGAAATCCTTGTTGTGGGGCTTGGAAACAACGATATAACTCCAGATGCACTGGGACCTCAGGTTGCATCAAAGGTGCTTGCCACAAGGCATCTGCGTGATGAGCTTGACGAAAATGAGGAGGCTTTTCTCACCTCTCTGCGTCGTGTAAGCGTTTTCGCAGGCGGAGTTCTCGGACAGACAGGCATTGAGACAGCCGAAATCGTAAAGGCTATCTGCCGTGAGCTCAAGCCCTCTGCCATCATTGCGGTAGACGCCCTTGCCTGTTCGGATATAAGCAGACTGGGCTCTACAATACAGCTTTGCGATTCGGGAATTTCCCCCGGTAGCGGAGTCTCCAACGCGCGCAAGGAGCTTTCACAGAAGGTTATGGGCGTTCCCGTAATTGCGGTGGGAGTACCAACCGTTGTGGATATGCACACAATCGTCAGAGGCTTTACAAATGCCGATATATCGGAAAATCTGCCAAATATGATGGTAACTCCGCGAGATATAGACCGCCTTACCGAGCGTGCTTCACAGCTTATAGCCTTCGGGATAAATCTTGCCCTGCAACCCTCGCTTACCTTCGAGGACGTAAGGGGACTTTTCTGATTTCGGTTTTTTATTGTATCACACATCTGTAGGGGCGAACTTTGTTCGCCCGTCCGATATACGTGAAAAAAGAAATGTGGGCGAACACAGTTCGCCCCTACAAATTCTTTTTCACCGTTTTTTTGCGGGACGTCGAGGACGCCGTCCCCTACAATTGTTACACATATCATAACAAAAAGGGCGGATATTATCCGCCCCTACAAGTTTATATACCATATCAAATACACCGGCGGAGGTTCTCCGCCCGCCCCTACAAATTTATATCCAACATAAAAAAGGACCTCATATTGCCGTCACCCATAGAGAAGAAAGATAAACCGATTGAGAAAAGGCTGTTGTACCTGAAATATGGTACAACAGCCTTACTTTATTTATAAACAATGATTCTTTTGTCTGTTA
>SVNM01000096.1 GCA_015066875.1 Ruminococcus sp. | reverse complement strand
GTGCTCTTCCGATCTGACGATGCAGTAAATGCCTCCGATGTATCAAAGGTACTCGCAGAATACGCAATCATTGCAACAGGCGGTACACCGACATTCAGCGAGAAGCAGACTAAGGCTGCGGACGTGAACTGCGACAGTGCAACTGATGCTATCGATGCTTCGTCGATACTCGGATATTATGCATTTGTTGCAACAGGCGGAAGCGGTACTATTGAGGAATATCTCAACTGAATAATTACGAAGAACATCCTTCATCGTGGCTGAATTAGGGAACACTTAATTCGGGATAGTGGATAGCAGAAATGCTATCCACTTTTCTTTTGGAGCTTTAGCGTAAAACAAGTCCAAGACGCTGACGCATACCAAGAGAATACTTTCTTACATGTCGTTTAAGCTCAGGAGCAAGACCTACCTGTTTCATTGTTTTACAGATTTCTTCCTTGCCGATTTTATTGTTAAGTCCTGCGAGAAGCCTAAGATTTTTGTAGCCTGAATAATAAGGAATAAATCCCGGAGTTTTGATAATTATTCCTGTGCCTTTCGGAAAATCCATATCTTTGCCTATAACTTTTCCACTGACAATAATCTCACCGCTTGTAGGTTTTACAAAGCCACAGATCTCCATTGCGGGCAGACGTGTGATGCGCTATCTCGATGAGAGCCGTGATAATATACTCCGTCAGCAGGGGCTCAGAGCTTCGGCTGTAAAGATTGCTTCGGGACAGACTGTAAAGGATATGCAAAAGGACCTTATGCAGCGGCTTGCAAACGAGGGATTCCTTACGGTACAGTACGGTTCAGGAAAGGGTGCATATCAGGTCGGTCTCGACACTTATGCCGCAATGGTGGCACGCTCCACAACAAGAGAGGCGGGCAACCTTGCAAGGGAAAATCAGCTTGCAGATAACGGTTATGACCTTATGGAAATGACCGAGCATTATCCTACATGCGGTGTGTGTGCTCAGCTTCAGGGACGTGTGTACAGCATATCCGGTAAGGATAAGCGGTTCCCTCCGCTGTCAAGAGCTTTTCAGAGCGGTTACCGAAACGTACACCCGAACTGCCGTCACGTTATGACGTACTTTGTGGAGGAGATGCAGACCCCTGAAGAAATGGATGCGGCTATCAGAAAGAGCAATATGCCATTCGAGGACAACCGTTCTGCCGATGAGAAGGCACTCTACTCTCAGCAACAGGCTGACAGCAGAAGAATGAGGGCTGACCGCTCGCAGTTCGAACGATACAGGGCAAGGCTCGGTGATGATGCTCCTAAGACATTCTCACAGTTTCGAAAACTGAAAAAGCAGGGCGGTGAGAAGTGGGAGCAACTTCAAGAAAAATACAAAAACCACTTGTATTCTCAGGATTATAATGATATAATATACATGAAAGGTAAACTGTCAGACTATGATGCACGTAAATGGTACTTAGCCCATGATAAAATGATTCCAGAACTTATCGATACATCTCTTCCTCTTGAAGAACAAGCAAGGCAAGCGTGTGAATTAAGAAATAAATTCAGAACACAAGCTCGCGAGCTAATGGCTGACCAAGAGAAAAGGAAGCAACTTGATATAACAGACCCAAATAAGAGCTTCGAAGAACTGATACTGGATAAAATGAAACGTAAAAACCTTTCTCGTGAAGAAGCGATAGCTGATATTCTGCGTACAGCTACTAAAACCCGAAAATCAGTTAATAAAAAATTAGGATTGGAGGACTAATATATGTATAATTACAATATCTGTACAGAAGCCGATAAAAACATCTTTTCAAAGCAGTGCAAAGCGTTGGAAAAGCATATTCCTGCAATCACTAAAAAAGAGAAAATTACTGATGTAGATGGTTCTGAAACTCAAATATATACTGTTGGCGATAAAAAGATAACTGTCCACAACAGTTTTTATATAGATGCTGTATATATTGAGTCTGAAATCAAACTTGAACCTTACTTTAACTAACCGCCCATAACAAGGCGGTTTTCTTATGCCCTCCGAAGTTTGCGGACCGTCGGTGAAAGCTCAACGTTTGCGGACGCATGAGAAAGGCACAAATATGATTTTAAGCATCTCAATTGAGGTGCTATTTTTATACCTAAAATTAGGAAAGAAGGTGTGTTTATGTACATAAAGAGTTATCTCACATCTCTCCCGAGAATTATCCCCGACTACTCAATGTACGTCAGCAGTATACTCCGCAGAAAGCGTTATGGCAAAATGAAGAAGAATAAGGGCTGTTAAGCCTTATTTTTATGTCCGCAATGACGTAAAACTAATCTCATCGTGATATAAACACGTAGAAAAATGTATGGAGGTAATTATGCAGAGAAAATTTCTTGAGGATTTAGGACTGGAAAAGGAAGTAATCGATAAGATTATGACCGAGAACGGCAACGATGTCAACAATGCCAACAGCTACGAGTTTCTATCTCTGGAAGGATTCTGATTTAACGGGTGATGGAAAGCTCCATTTCAGTCCTGCGTGGGATTTTGATTTAAGCTATAATAATTTCCCTGCATCGCGTAAGAATTCGGACGGAAATATCGGATATTCCTATAAACCCAATAATCTGTTTGCTGTTTATTTCCCGATCAACGGCTATAATGAAAGCGGCCGTCCAACTGCCGGAAGAAGCTGGATCGGTGAGCTGTATCGGCAGGAGGATTTTGTAAAGCTTACTGCCGAAGTGTATTTTGAACGATTTGAACCGTTTCTCCATCAGCTGACGAGGGGAGAAACGCCGTATTTCATAGAATTAGCAGAGCGCATTCACCCCTCAGCGGAAATGAGCAATGCCAGATGGCATACCTACGGCGGAGCTGACTACTGCGTATTCGGCTCGTCAAGCGGAGCAACGTTTTTGGATTCTGTTGAGATTGTCCGTAATTTCGTTGAACGACGCAGTGATTGGCTGAGTGAGCTGTGGTCTCCCTATCTGTTTACTTACGGTGATTTGAATGCGGACGGGAAATTTAATGTTGCCGATGTGGTCGCACTTCAGAAATGGCTGTTTGCTGTCTCAGATGTAAAACTTGCAGATTGGAAATCCGCAGATTTCTGCAATGACAACAGGCTGGATGTATTTGACCTGTGTCTTATGAAGCGTGAGCTTCTGAAAAACAACTGAATACCATACAAAGAGTCTTCAATCACGAAGGCTCTTTTTCCTTATTGACAGACCATATCAGACAACACAGTGGAACGTCGTCGGCATCTGACCGAAAGCCCGATTTTCGGGCTTTACATATTGAAAAATGGTAAGAAGTGTGGTATAATGAGTGAAGCGTTAACAGGCGTACAAATATGAATTTGAAAAGGTGAATATACGATATGAATATGAGTAATGCACAGTATAGGGTTGATGATAGCAGTATTTTGAACTATTACGAGATTGGAACTGCAAAAGATAAATTATTGTTACTTCATGCTCAAGGAACAAACTCGTTCAGTTTCAATAATGTTATTGCAAAGCTCGCAAAGCACTACCATGTATATCTGGTAGATTATTATGGACACGGAAAGAGTTCCCACAATCCAGAAAAATACAATCTGGTCAGTATCGGCAACGACATCATAGACTTTATTGAAAATGTGATTTGTGATTCTGTTGCCGTGTTGGGTCATTCATCGGGTGGATTGATTGCAGCATACATTGCAGCACACTCTCCCAGATGCTCCAAACTAATATTGGAAGACCCTCCGTTCTTCTCAAGCTGGGGCAAAAGAAGATATAACACATACAATTACAAAGATTTATCTTCTGTTTGCCACAGCTTCCTTTCACAGAGCAAAGAAAAAGACTTTGTGTATTACTATTTCATAAATCAATATTGTTGGAATTTCTTTCCCGATGAATCCAGAGAAACTGTCAGAGAAAAACTGAGTGGTTTTGCATTGAAATACCGAACCAAACATCCCGACAAAAATCTGAAAGTTCTGTTTTGGCCTAAAAAGTTTTTA
>SVNM01000095.1 GCA_015066875.1 Ruminococcus sp. | reverse complement strand
AATTGTATCGGGAGTAATATTGAGGAACGCGTCAAGCACCTGAGCCTTATGCTCAAGAGAGGTATACTTTCCGCCCCATTGCTCGCCCCAGCAACCCACGAAGCCTGTTTCAACAAAGGAGATAACGTCCTCGTACTGATGAAGCAGGCCGCTTTCGCCTATTTGTTGGATATGTCGTAATACCCTTTCAAAGTCGGCGGGTTCGGGATTGGAAGTGCCGTTATCGTCATAGCGGAAGCGCAGTCCCACAGTAACGCCGTTTTCACGGGCATTTTTGAGAGTACCCTCAAGACTTTCAAAGAAAGCGTCATCGAAATCATAGTCAACGCCGTCAGAGTTCATAGCAGAGGAGTATCCTCCTATACCGATAAGTAGCAGTGAATAAGAGGTAACATCAGTGGTCCAGTTTTTTCCGGGCTCTGTTCTTATCCACAGGCAAGAGGTATAACCGCTGTCGGGAGAGCCGAGATTGTAATCAACAGACTCGGTGTAATTGATACCCGAATCCACAATCTGAGCAGAAGCAAGAGACTCAAGAGGCAAAACAGGAATAATACTGCCTGTAAAAGCAACAGCTGTCGCAGTACATAGAAGCTCTGCACATAATTTTTTCAGATTTAACATACAAATCACCTTTCTGAATATGAGGGGAGAATTTATAGCAAAAATGTATAATAATCCCGTAAGGACATCATTCTCTTTTAGTTATTATAGCTCATTTTGCAAGCGGTGTCAATAGAGCGAAACAGCCTGTAACAACAGATAATTGACAGTTTGATGAAATTGGATTATACTATATTTATAACAGTTTACAGGAGAGCTTTTTTATGAGTATTTTAAATGTAGAAAATGTAACACACGGCTTCGGAGCAAGACAGATTCTCGACAATGCGTCTTTCAGACTTCTGAAGGGCGAGCACGTGGGACTTGTGGGAGCAAATGGCGAGGGCAAGTCTACCTTCCTCAATATAATCACAGGCAAGCTTATGCCCGATGAGGGTAAAATAGAATGGTGCAAGCGAATAACAACAGGCTATCTTGACCAGTACAGCACTCTTTCAAAGGGCAAGACCATCAACGATGTTCTGAGAGAGGCTTTCAACCATCTTGCAGACCTTGAAAAAGAGATGCTTGAGCTCTACGATAAAATGGGCGACTGCTCTGAAGAGGAGATGAACGAGCTTCTTGAGGACGTAGGTGAGATACAGAATATCCTTGAATACAGCGGATATTACACAATAGACGCAAAGATTTCGGAATACGCAAACGGTCTGGGACTGGGAGAAATAGGACTTGACCGTGACGTATCAGAGCTTTCAGGCGGACAGCGTGCCAAGGTACTTCTTGCAAAGGTACTGCTGGAAAATCCGATGATACTTATACTTGACGAGCCTACAAACTTCCTTGATGAAAATCATATAGCGTGGCTGAAGAATTTTCTTCAGAATTATGAAAATGCATTTATACTTGTATCTCACGATATACCGTTCCTCAATGATGTGGTAAATGTTATATATCACGTCGAAAACGCGGTGCTTACACGATATACGGGCGATTACGACAACTTTGTAAGAATGTATGAGCTGAAAAAGCGTCAGATAGAACAGGCATACGAGAAACAGCAGAAGGAAATAGCCGATCTTCAGGACTTTATCGCCCGTAACAAGGCAAGAGTAGCAACCACAAATATGGCGAAATCACGTCAGAAGAAGCTTGACAAAATGGATAAGATAACTCTTATGAGCGAAAAGCCCAAGCCAAGCTTTCATTTCAATACGGCAAGAGCCACAGGCAGAGTCACCATTGAGTGCAACGACCTTGTTCTCGGTTACGACGAGCCTCTTACACGTCCTGTATCCCTTAAAATCGAGTGGGGACAGAAAATTGCAATCAAGGGAGTAAACGGACTGGGAAAATCCACTCTTCTGAAAACTCTGCTGAAGCTTATTCCGCCTGTTTCCGGAACGGTAGAGCACGACCAGTTTGTAGAGGTAGGCTATTTTGAACAGGAAGAGATTGCTACCGACGCAACAGCTCTTCAGACCATATGGGACGAGTATCCCTCGCTTACAAATGCAGAGGTCCGTGCATCTCTTGCGAAATGCGGACTTACCACCGACCATATAACCTCGCAGATGAGAGTGCTTTCAGGCGGAGAGAATGCAAAGGTGCGTCTGTGCAGAATAATGATGAAGAATGTAAATCTTCTTGTTCTTGACGAGCCTACAAATCATCTTGATGTTGACGCAAAGGAAGAGCTCAAGCGTGCAGTAAAGGAATTCCGCGGAACAGTGCTTCTTGTAAGCCACGAGCCCGAATTCTATATGGACATCGCCGATGAGGTATGGAACTTAGAGGACTGGACTACAAAAATTGTGTAAAAATGCATAATAGTGATTGACATTCGTGGAATGATGTGGTATAATTTATACAACTTAATTCTGAAAGGATGTAATATTATGGCTCAGAGAATTGTATTGAACGGAACTTCATATCACGGTGCAGGCGCAGTTGCTGATATCATCACAGAAATCAACGCAAGAGGCTTTAAAAAGGCTTTTGTATGCTCAGATGCTGATCTTATCAAGTTCGGAGTAACCGCAAAGGTAACAGACCTTCTTGAAAAAGAGTCTGTTCCGTATGAGATTTTCTCGGATATAAAGGCAAATCCCTCTATCAAAAATGTACAGGAAGGCGTTGAAGCCTTCAAGGCATCAGGCGCAGACTGTATTATCGCTGTAGGCGGAGGCTCCTCAATTGACACAGCAAAGGCTGTAGGAATTATAATCACAAACCCTGAATTTGCCGATGTAAGAAGTCTTGAAGGCGTAGCTCCCACAAAGAATCCCTGCGTGCCTATTCTTGCAGTGCCCACAACTGCCGGCACAGCTGCTGAGGTAACGATCAACTACGTTATCACAGACGAGGAAAACAACAGAAAAATGGTTTGCGTAGATACAAACGATATCCCTGTTGTTGCATTTGTGGATCCCGATATGATGAGCACAATGCCCGCAGGTCTTACAGCTGCTACAGGTATGGACGCTCTTACTCACGCTATCGAGGGCTTTACAACAAAGGCTGCATGGGAGATGACAGATATGTTCCATCTCAAGGCAATCGAGATTATCGCTTCATCACTGAGAGGCGCTGTTGCAAATACTCCTGAGGGACGTGAGGGTATGGCTCTGGGACAGTATATCGCAGGAATGGGCTTCTCGAATGTAGGTCTTGGTATCGTTCACTCAATGGCACATCCGCTGGGAGCTCTTTATGATACTCCTCACGGAGTTGCTAATGCAATTATTCTTCCTACAGTTATGGAGTATAATGCAGAGGCGACAGGCGACAAGTACAAGTACATCGCTGCTGCAATGGGTGTAGAAGGTACAGAGTCAATGACTGTGGAAGAGTACAGAAAGGCTGCGGTAGACGCAGTAAAGAAGCTTTCTGAAGATGTGGGAATTCCCGCAGACTTAAAGGAAATAGTAAAGGCAGAGGACGTTAAGTTCCTTGCAGAGTCAGCTTACGCAGATGCATGCCGTCCGGGAAATCCCAAGGATACATCAGTGGAGGATATCGAAAAGCTTTACAATTCACTTCTTTAATCAATAACAGAACTCCCGTAAGTATTGGTGATATTCTAATAGGAGTTTATGTGTATTTAGTGGGGGAACCTTTCTGAAGAAAGTTTGTGCCTGACAGGCACCCGTCCCCTCTGTCAGCTTCGCTGACATCTCCCCACACTGTGGGGAGTCACCCACACCCCCTACAAAGACTTTTAATACTAATTTCAGCCCCATAGGGTACACACAGATAACGAGAAATTGAACTCTCATAAAAATTGTGTGTATACCCTATGGGGCTGAAATTAAAACTTGAAAGTTTTAGGAAAGGAGTTTGAGGGATAACCCTTTTTCAAAAGGGTTTCCCTCAATATACTCATATATTCTCCTATAAGAATACCACCGTTA
>SVNM01000039.1 GCA_015066875.1 Ruminococcus sp. | reverse complement strand
TGCTTAAGGGTCTTCCTGCACAGATACGCTTCAGCGAAACAGAGCTCTTTGAAGCTGTTGAGGACGACGCTTTCGCTATTATGGAGGCGATACGCAAGGTTCTTGAGGACGCTCCTCCTGAGCTTGTGGGCGATATTTACGATAACGGACTTGTTCTCACAGGCGGAGGTTCGCTCATGGGCGGACTGACTCAGCTTATCAAGCGAACTCTCGGAATAAACTGCCACATTGCCAAGGACGCAATAAACTGCGTTGCCAAGGGCACGGGAATGGCGTTTGACAGAACATCAACCCTTCTTGACGGCTTTGAGGTAGCTCCCATAAGAAAATACAGATAAATGGTAAAACGGCTCTGTCGGAAAAGGCAGAGCTGTTTCAGATTACACAGGAATACTTTTTGTTGGAAGTGCATATAATTCGATATAAGAAATCACGAAAAATTTATTTTGTTTTTTATAAAAAAGTGCTTGACAAATCAAAAAAACTGTAGTATAATAATTAAGTCGTCAGAGAACGACAGCCAATGCGTGGGGGTTTAGCTCAGCTGGGAGAGCATCTGCCTTACAAGCAGAGGGTCACAGGTTCGAGCCCTGTAGTCCCCACCAAACCTTGGCCCGGTAGTTCAGTTGGTTAGAACGCTAGCCTGTCACGCTAGAGGTCGTGAGTTCGAGCCTCATCCGGGTCGCCATAATGCGGATTTAGCTCATCTGGTAGAGCGCCACCTTGCCAAGGTGGAGGTAGCGAGTTCGAGCCTCGTAATCCGCTCCATAAACGGCGCTATAGCCAAGTGGTAAGGCGTGGGTCTGCAACACCCTGATCCCCAGTTCAAATCTGGGTGGCGCCTCCAGAATCCTGTACAGTGTGCAGGATTTTTTCTTTTTCTACAGCAAAAATAAAAATTGTCAGATAAGGGGTTGACAATCAACCCCTGTTATGTTATACTATTGTTAGGAAATACTAACAACAAAAGGAGAGAACTTAATGAGTATAGTTGTAGTAGGCGGAAACGACAGAATGGCTACAAGATATAAGGATATATGCGAATCGTATAACTGCAAGGCGAAAATATTTACACAGATGCCTTCGGATTTTGAAAATAAGCTGGGAACGCCCGATTTAATGGTGGTTTTCACAAATACCTGTTCACATAAGATGGTGAAAAGAGTAAACAGCAAATCGCAGAAATACGATATACCGGTGGCAAGAATTCACAGCGCAAGCGTCAGTGCATTGAAGAATATACTTGATCAGTATTGCGGATAATGTAATGAGACGCTTTAAATTTTAACAGTCCGTTAGCTTATACTAACAATCGAGGTGATAATATGGCAAAGGAAGAATACAGAAAATTCGGTGAAAAGCTTGCATTTCATTCAGCTCCCACACTGCTTGGAATAAAATGCGCAAATATGATAGCACTTTCGTCAGACGAGTTTGATATAGAGTCGCATATAGAGGACTTCAACCGCAGAGCTTCGGCTAAAGGACTGAGGAGTATCATTCTCTGCAGTTGCGGAAGAAAGGCTCTTGTGCTGATATACAGTGAAAGGCTTATGGAGCTGAGACTTGCCGACGAAAAGATAAGAGCTCTGCTTGCGGAGTACGGATACTCTCCTGAATTCAATGTGGAGCAGTGTCTTGAACGACTTTCCGAAAGAATAAAGGAAAGCGGAGATTTCCCTCACGAAATAGGAGCTTTTCTTGGATATCCCATAGAGGACGTAATCGGTTTTATCGAAAACAAGGGAAGCAACTACAAATGCAGTGGTTGCTGGAAGGTTTACGGCTGTGAGGAGAAGGCGAAAAGAACATTTGAAAATTACAGAAAGTGCCGTAAATATCTTTGCGGAAGGCTTGGACAGGGAGCCGACATCTATCAGGCACTTAAATTAGCATAAGCTTTGGGAGCACGCTGTATAGCCGTATGAGTGTGCTCCTTGAAAATGACATACGGCGGAATGGAGATATTTTTATGAAAACAGCAGTAATTTTCTGGAGCGGTACAGGAAATACCGAAGCAATGGCACAGGCGGTAGCAGAGGGCGCAGTAGCAGAGCTTTTCAGCGTTTCCGGGTTTTCGGGCAGTATTGCAGAATATGATGCTTTAGCCTTTGGTTGTCCGTCAATGGGTGCCGAGGAGCTTGAAGAGGCTGAGTTTGAGCCGTTTTTTTCTGGAATTGAGTCACAGCTCAGTGGTAAGAAGGTAGCTCTTTTCGGTTCATACGGCTGGGGCGACGGCGAGTGGATGAGAAACTGGCAGGAGCGTGTAACAGGTGACGGAGCTGAACTTGTGGGCGGGGAAGGACTTATCGTAAACGAGACTCCCACAGATGACGACCTTGCAAACTGCCGTGAGCTTGGAAAGAAGCTTGCCGGCTGATAATCGGAAATAAAAAATGAAGGACATTGCACGTGAATATAGCGTGCGATGTCTTTTTTTGAGGTAATGGTGATAATAAATGGTGTAAAAATGCTTTTAATGCATTGGATTATGTGATATAATTATACTATATTAATTACATTGAATGGACCACGGTCCGAAGGAGTTTTATTATGGCTAATCCGTTTTTACCTTTATGGGAGTATATTCCCGATGGCGAGCCGAGAGTTTTCGGCGACAGAGTATATATCTACGGCTCACATGACAGACCCTCATCACCTTATTTCTGTGATTATAAGTATAAAGTGTGGTCTGCACCGTTGAATGACCTTAACAACTGGCAGTGTCACGGCGACAGCTTCCATACCCTCGATGATGATGACCACAAATCAGATACACCCTGGACAGACCGCGAGCTTTATGCCTGTGACGTGGTTGAGCACAAGGGAAAGTACTATCTTTACTCGTATATTTTAAACTCAAAGGGCTGTGTTTCAGTAAGCGACAAGCCTGAGGGTCCTTTTAAGCTTGTAAGTACATACAAATATGACGAGGCCGATGCGGGAGATGACGGAATTTTTAATGATCCCGGAGTTCTTGTTGATGACGACGGCAGAGTGTATATCTACTACGGATTTCTGAAATCTCATTTCGGAGAGCTTGATCCCGAAAATATGTATGAAATAAAAAAAGGCTCATACAGATGCGATATGATGCCTGAGGGCGAGGGCGAAACTGACTTTTTTGAGGCAAGCTCGATCAGAAAAATCAACGGACGTTACTACTTTATCTACTCTCCCAGAGAGGGACACAGACTTGACTATGCCGTATCGGACTTCCCTTGGGGACCCTTTGAGCGAAAGGGAACTATTGTGGACAACGGAAAGGACTATCCCGCGGGAAACAATCACGGCTCGCTCTGCTGTATAAACGGTCAGTGGTACATTTTCTATCATCGTATGACAAACAACTCCATAATGTCGAGAAGAGCCTGTGCTGAGCCTGTTGAGATACTTCCCGACGGAACAATTCCCGAGGTTGAGATGACATCACTTGGCTTTGAAAAGTCGCTTAATCCCTACAGAATAGTGCCGGCTGATATAGCCTGCGTGCTTAAGGGAGACTGCTTTGTAACAGAGCTTGACCGCTTTACAAGAGTAATTTCCTCAATCAAAAAGGGAAGCATAATCGGCTATAAGTACTTTGATTTCGGCGAGGATTACTCCAGCAAAACAATGAATTTCTCAATGAAAATCAGAGGAACAGGATGTGTGGGCAGAATACGTATTCTCATTGACGATTACGAAAACGGCGAGGAGATAGGCGTTTGCGAGACAGGCGCTTCAGACGGAGTTTACAGTTGCCGTGTTAAGAATGTAACAGGCAGACACAGCGTTTTCTTCGTAGCAGAGCATATCTACGACGGCTGGTATGAGCACGCATTCAAGGACCGCAGTATCTTCGAGCTTGAAGCATTTTCCTTTATGAAATAAGCGAAACCGCCAAATCCTATAGCTGAATAGCACAAATCCGACAGCAGATCATTGTGCAGTCCTACAAATTTAAAAAACAGGTGCGAGAATCAAGGCTTTCGTGAGTCTAATATATAGAAAGGGATTTTTCGGGAGGACTCAGACACGTTTATAAACCGTATTAATTTATATTTGAGGAGGGTTTACTATGAAAAAACTCATTTCATTACTGACATCAATCACGTTATGCTTTGGAGCAATGAGCAATGCTGTGTTGACAGGCATCGCTGACAATCAGGAAGTTCGTTTTGGTGGAACTATGGATAGGGATTCTGAACAGTATTCATCAATAATGGCAAACTATACAGAAATTGATGATTCAGGAGTTTTGCGTGATTGGGGACATTATCCTGAACGTGAAAATGCTCCTGAATATAAGGTGTATGCCCATAAAGACGGCGGAGTCTATATTTATGAAGCAAGTATGTGCCACGTATTTGAGTTTGTTTTAACTGAAATCTCAGACATTAACGAAACTGATCTGTATATTAAGGAGTTAATTGCAGAATATGATTCTTCATATTATTACTACTACTATCAGAATGATAACGGCAATTATGTATATACAGTGTACAGCAGAACACAAACTTCAAAGGTTCTTGTTGATGCGAGAGACATTTATGCAGAGCTTAATGAGAAAAATATGATAAGTGAATTCTATTACGGACACAA
This sequence comes from Ruminococcus sp., assembly GCA_015066875.1. Lineage (GTDB taxonomy): Bacteria > Bacillota > Clostridia > Oscillospirales > Ruminococcaceae > Ruminococcus. Next base: position 18,796 of record SVNM01000039.1, on the reverse strand, counting down.
TCTTAATAACTGGACTTATGTCTATACTGATGGTGGTCTTTTGTCATTTTATTTAAGTGATAAAGAGGTGCTGGAGGAATATATAGCTGAACATCAAATCGATGCGGAAGTTGTTGACGTTTCTGATAATCTTTGCAGGATTATTTGTAATTCTGAAATGTCTGAGGAAGAAAAATTCAAGCTTGCAAATCAGATAGAAAATGATACAGAGGTACATTGTTATTTTTACTCTTTAGATTTAGCGTATCCTTTTTTTGTTGATACATACGATTTGTTTGAAACTAATTTCGGCGACCTCACCTTAGACAACGCCTTAACTCCCGTTGACGCAAGTATGCTTCTTTCTTACTATGCAGACGCACAGTCGGGTGTGGCTGTGGCATCGGCTGAAAGCGGTGCGGACTACTCTGTTCTCGGTGATTTCAACGGCGACGGAGCAGTAACTCCCTCAGACGCATCGGAAATCCTCAGCTACTATGCGGATCAGCAGACGGCATAAGTTTAAGACGAAACGGAGGTATAACTATGAAAAAAATACTATCTACAGCAATGGCGTTATTAATAAGCACATCAGCAATGCCGATAATGAACAGCAATGCAGTTGAGTATTGTTCCGAATATGGAACGATGACTTTCTGTCCTGAGGTGATAGAATACCTTGATTGTACGTTCTGTATTTACTGGGATGGTTCTGGTTATATTTATACTCTTCGAGAAGGCAGTATGGACTTTGCAACTATGCATATGAATCTTGGATACTATTTAAAAGTCTCTGAGGAAGAATTTGCGACATTAACAGAGTATATTTCAAGTAATTATCCCGAGCTTACTCTTGACAGTGAAAACAGGAGATTTATTTACAAAGATGTATATACACGTGATGAAATGTTCGATATTTCAGTGAAAATCAAAGAGGAGCTTGGTTTTGTTTGTGACTATTATACTTTGTTTGACGTTCGTAATGTCAAAGTCCTCGGCGACCTCTCCTCAGATAACGCCTTAACTCCCGTTGATGCAAGTATGCTTCTTTCGTACTATTCTGACGCACAGTCGGGTGTGGCTGTGGCATCGGCTGAAAGCGGTGCGGGCTACTCTATAATCGGAGACTTCAACGGCGACGGAGTTGTAACACCCTCAGACGCATCGGAAATCCTCAGCTACTATGCGGATCAGCAGACGGGGCAGTAAAACTGAATAAAAATACAGGCGGTATTCAACGGGATACCGCCTTTTTCTGCTTTCTATCATCAAAACAGCGTTTACGGCATATAATATAATAATAAATCGGCGTACCGTATGCCGAAAGCGGTGGAGGGAAAGCTATGTGCGGAATTGCAGGAGCAGTAAGCTTTGTAAGCGATATGCGTGAGAATATGAAGGTGTATGAGAATATGCAGAGGGCGCTTCTGAGAAGAGGTCCCGACCAGCGCGGAATAGTACTTCGCAGAGAGACTGCGCTTATTCACACAAGACTTGCCGTAATTGATATATCGGGAGGCAGACAGCCAATGAGCTGTAAAACTTCAATGGGAGAGTATACCATAGTCTACAACGGCGAGCTTTACAATACCGATGAGCTGAGAAGCGAGCTTGAAAAAAGCTTTTCTTTTGAAACACGTTCGGATACTGAGGTTGTGCTGAAAAGCTTTATTCACTGGGGAGAGTCCTGTGTTGAACATTTCAACGGCATATTTGCCTTTGCGGTATACGATGAAAGAGAGCGTCGGCTGTTTCTTGCACGGGATCGTATCGGGGTAAAGCCCTTATACTATTATAATAGTAATGATATGCTGATTTTTGCTTCCGAGATACCCGCTCTTCTTGAGCATCCCGATGTTCCGAGGGATATAGACGCTGAGTCTGTGGCAGAGCTTATACTTATGGCTCCCGGCAGAACTCCCGGCTGTGGAGTCTTAAAGGGCATAAAAGAGGTAAAGCCGGGCTGGTGCGGATATTATGACAGCGAGGGTCTGAAGCTGAGAGAGTACTGGCGACTTAAAGCTTATGAGCTCAACGAAACCTTTGAGCAGACCGCCGAGCACGTGCGTGAACTTGTCCTCGACTCGATCCGCCGACAGCTTGTATCAGACGTACCCGTGTGCACATTCCTGTCGGGCGGACTCGACTCAAGCCTTATTTCCTCGGTAGCGTCATCTGAGCTGAAAAAGCAGGGCAAGGTACTCAACACTTTTTCGGTGGATTACCGTGACAACGAGAAATATTTTCAGAAGTCTCATTTCCAGCCAAACAGCGATCCTGAATACATCAATTGTATGACTGAGTATCTTGGCACAGAGCATCACTGGTGCATTGTGGATACTCCCGAACTTGTTGACGCTTTATATGACGCAACCGAAGCAAGAGGACTTCCCGCAATGGCTGATGTGGACGCATCGCTTCTGCTGTTCTGCAAGGAGATAAAAAAACACGGTACGGTAGCTCTTTCCGGCGAGTGCGCCGATGAGCTTTTCGGAGGCTATCCCTGGTATCGTGACAAGGAAATCCGAATGACCGACGGTTTTCCCTGGGCGCAGAGCACAGCCTACAGAAAGCGTTTTATAACTGAGCGTTATGCGAAGCAGATTGACGCTGAGGATTACGTTTACAGTGCATACCGCAGAACAGCTGACAGTGCGGAAAGGCTTGAAAGCGACAGTGCGGTTGACGAGCGTATGCGTGAGATGACTCAGCTGAATTTCTACTGGTTTATGCAGAATCTCCTTGACCGCAAGGACAAAATGAGTATGTACAGCGGACTTGAAGTGCGTGTGCCCTTCTGTGATTATCGTATAGCGGAGTATCTCTACAACGTGAAATGGGAATATAAGGATTATAATGGCAGGGAAAAAGGACTTCTTCGTGAAGCAATGAAGGATTGGCTTCCCGAAAGGGTACTGAACAGGAAGAAGAGCCCCTATCCCAAAACCCACAATCCCGCATTTCTGAAGGCTGTTTCAGAGAGGCTTTCTGACGAGCTGAAAAAGAAAGACACAGCACTTACCGAGCTTGTAAAGCGTGAAGAGCTTGAGAAGCTTCTTACCTGTAAGGAGAATGTTCAGTGGTACGGACAGCTGATGAATCTTCCTCAGACTATTGCGTATTTTATACAGCTGAGTTACTGGCTTGAGCGGTATAAAATCAGACTTGTATAATAACAGAGCGCAGGGCGGAAAAAGCTCTGCGCTGTTTTGTATAAATATATGTAAATAGGAGATGTGTGAAATATTACCGAAATGTTAAGCAGATATTTGTAAGATGTTACAATGGAAGGGAGAGCAAAGTTAATATATTTTCGCCTATTCATACTTAAATAAAAATATTGTGCTAATTTGCGCTTTTCTGTTGCAATTCTCAAATAGTTGTGGTATAATATTTGTGTAACATTAACAATTGAAGGCGTCAGCGTCAAGACGTCTCGGTTTCCGTCTGTCTTTACAAGTCGGAATTGCTGTAAAAAGCAGAGTTTTAAGCCTTTCAGGCAACATATGATTTACTAAAAGTATAAAAGTTGGTAAATATTGATAAAAAACAGTCTGTGATTTATGTCAAAAAAACGATTGAAAAGTAACTGATAAAATGTTATAATTGTAATATTAGAACAGCGGAATTGTTATCAGCTAAAGCAAATATTATGGAGGTGGTTTAATGAAGAGTTTTTCCTATACAGCCCAGGACGCTAAGGGAAATACCAAAAAGGGCGTTCTCGTAGCAGAGAGCGAACAGGCATTCCTCGCGAGAATGAAAGAAATGGGTCTGTACGCAAAGGATTATAAGGAAAGCGATTCAGACAATTCAAAATCTATGTACAAGTTTAATTCCAAGGAACTGTACTTCAACTGCAGACAGTTGAGTGCTATGCTTACCTCTGGACTTACCCTTGTAAAAGCCCTCGATATCCTGTGCAAGGAACAGGAAAAAGAAAAAGCCAAGGCAATCTGGCAGGACGTTTATGAAAACGTTCAGAAGGGTGAATCATTCTCGGATTCACTTCTCAAGCATAAGGGATCATTCCCTGACTTCCTTATCTCAATGGTAAACGCCGGCGAGTCAAGTGGTTCGCTTGACGTAATCATGCAGAGAATGGCAAACCATTACGCAAACGAGAACAAGCTGAAGAATACAATCAAGAGTGCGATGACATATCCTATGATCCTCGCAATCCTGTGTGTAGTAATCGTAATCTTCCTGTTCACATTCATCATGCCTACATTCATTGATATGTATGATGATCCTTCAACAATGCCGTTCCTCACAAAGGTACTGGCAAACATAAGTGACTTCCTCAGAACGAAGTGGTACATACTTGTAATCATCGCAGTCGGTGGATTCTTCGGTATTTCGTACGCACTTAAGGTTCCAAGCTTCCGTTTGAAATTTGACAGGCTGATGCTAAAGGGCCCGGGCTTTGGTCCGCTTATCACAAAAATTTACACAGGCCGTTTTTCAAGAACACTTTCATCACTTTACTCAAGCGGTATTCCTATGGTAGAGTGCCTGCAGAGATCATCTGCGGTTCTTGGAAATATGTACATAGACGAGTGCTTCGAAGATGTAATCTCAGAAGTTAAACAGGGTGAGGCGCTTTCAGCAGCCATCACAAGAACGGGTATTTTTGAGCCGATGTTCTGCTCAATTATATTCGTAGGTGAGGAAGCCGGTGCGCTTGACTCAATCCTTGAAAGCTCATCTGAGTATTATGAAGAAGAATCAGACTCAGCAGTACAGCGTCTGGTAGGAATGATCGAGCCTATAATGCTTATCTTCATGGGCGTTGTAATCGGACTTGTAGTATGTGGTATTTACCCCGCACTTTACGGCTCAATGGAAAGCGTAGAGTCAGAATAAAACGGAAAGGTGGAAAGAATAAATGCTTTCATTTGATATTACCGACAGAAATATACGAATCGTTAAGGGCGTTGAGGGCAGTGGCAAAATCAAGATCAGCTCTGCCGCAACACTTAACCTTGAGGAAGAAGTTATCGTAAACGGCCACGTAAAGGACGTTCCCCGTGTGGCAACCCTCATTAACGGAATCCTTAAGAAAAACAAGATGGCTGACAGAGAGGCTATCATCTCAATTTCATCAAACCTTACAATCTTTAAGGAACTTCACGTTATAAAGGTGAAGAACCAGGATTTCCAGAAGACAGTAAAGATGCAGATGCAGGCAGAGCTTAACCTTGATGACTCTTACTGCGTATCATACATCGTAGTAGGCGAAGCACAGTCTGAATCAGGCGAGCAGATGTACAAGGTGCTTGCAACAGCTTGTCCTTATGAGATCGTTAACTGCTATAAGGAAGTATTCAAGATGCTTGGTATTATCCTCAAGTCAGTAATGATCGGCTGTAACTGTATTACAAAGGTACTTCTTGCTGATACAAAGATCAAGTCAAAGATGCCCCTTCTCGCAGTTCAGATCGACAACAACTTCATCTCACTCAACCTTTATGAGCAGGGCCAGCTTTCATTCTCACGTTTTGCTTCAATTGACGCAGCAGACTACGGCAACTCAGACGACTACGTTTTCGAGGCTGTTAATGAGAATATCTTCCGTATGCTCCAGTTCCACAAGAGCCGTAATACAGGCGAGATCATCGAGAACGTTGTGTTCTATGGTGACACTCACGAGTATGTAAGACTTACAGACGAACTTGAAAAGCTCGACCTTAACACAAGCCTTATCAACGTTCCTCCGCAGATTCACGGACACGAAAATCTCGAATTCTCACTTTACGCAAACGCTATCGGTGCTATGTTCAAGCGTAATAAGGAAACAGAGAAGATCAACCTCCTTGAAGCAGACGGCGGTACAGCTGCAAAGCAGAAGGCTAAGTCAGAAAGCGTATCACCTGTACTTATTCTCGGAGTACTCGGTGCCTGCGTAGTTGCTGTAGCCGGTGTAACAGTTGGACTTACAATTCACGATAACAATATCAAGAATGACACTCAGGAAATCGTTGACAGAATCAACAGCCCTGAAACAGCAGAAAAGCTTGAGCTTCATACAAGACTTACAAATATGAAGGCTAAGGTAGATAACTACTGTGTAATCATTGATAATGCTCACGATGCATTCTATTCACAGCCTGTAGTACTCGGTTCAAAGTATGATAAACTTACCGAAGTAGTAGAGAAGACCGGTGAAGAGTGCGGAGTTAAGGAAACAGAAATTATAAATCCCAATTATGCCGGTGGCATATTTACATTCGATGTAGAGTGTGACGGTGTGGATGAACCTTCACAGAAGCTTCCTGCAAAGTTTGTTGAAAATCTCCTTAAGGAAGACGATTTTGTAACAGTACAGTATATGAATTACTCAGTTGCAGAAACAACAGATCAGACAGCAGAAGACGGTTCAATACTTGAAGAAGGTGGCAAGAAGGTAAACTTCACCATTGTCGCAGCAATTCAGGGCCGTGAGAGCGCATATGAGGCTCCTGCTGAGAGCGCAGAATAAACGGAGGGTTAATAATTATGAAATTAAATTACAGAGACAGTATGATTCTTCTTGGCGTTCTTTCAGTAGCCATCATACTTATAGGAGTATTCCTCTTTATCAAACCAAAGATCAAGGAAATCAAAACAGATAAGGAAACACTTGCAGCAGAACAGGCAAACTGGGACGCAATCCAGGTAAAGCTTGACGAAATCGGACCCCTTCAGGATGCAATCAAGGAAGGCCACGCAAAGGCAACACAGCTTGCAGACGATTTCGTAGATGTTTCAAAGGTAGACCAGACATTCGAGCTTGACCAGTTCATGCAGCCTTATGTAGATGAGTGTCAGCTTGAAGTAAATGTTGTTGACCTTGCAAGTACAGCAACAAAGACACTTCCTTACTACTATTTCACACCTTCAGTAATTACATCATCAATGTTTGATGCAGCTGATATCAACGGCAATTACGCAGCAAACATAGCAGAATCACAGACAGAAAGCAACGCTCTTTCACAGAGAACAGCTGAAACAGTAATGTGCACACAGTATGGTGTATCTGCTAAGGGAACAAGAGAAAACATCTGGGCATTTATGGAAAAGATCAACAGCCTTGACACAACTATACTCATTGATTCAGTAGCTATTTCAGACTATACATTTAATAAAGAAGCAATAGAAAAACACGAACCCGATGCAGAGCCTGTATCAGAGGTTACATTCGTAGTAAGCATCTATTCAGTATTTGAAATGGATGAGCCAGTTGTTGAATAATCACACGTAACAAACCTTTAACGCACAATGAAAGGCGGTTAGGAACATGAAAACTGAGAGAAAAAGACAGTTAAAAGGCTCCGTGCTGTTTACTGTTGTCTCGGTAATGTCATTACTGATAATTTTCCTCATGGCAACGTTAGTACTGGCAACCTCGGCAGGTAAGCGTGCACACAAGTCATATTCAACATCTCAGACTCAGTATACAGCAAGAACAGCTGTAGACAGCGTATTTCAGGCAATCGGCGCAAGCCAGGATTTTGCCGATGCGATAGATGCACTTTCTGCATCAAATAAAGGACCCCTTAACGTAGAAGTACAGATTGCAGATACTCCTTCAATGGGAAGAATCGAAAGCTGTACAGTAACCTGGGAAGGAAGCCAGAGCTTCTATAATGAAGACAAGAAAGAGTGGCAGGTAAAGGATCTTCTTAAGATCACAGCAAATGTATCACTCGGCGGACAGACAACAACAGGTTCAAGCTACATTCTTAAGGATCCTCCGCAGCACACAACACAGAACGGTGGCGGTGCCGGCTTCGTAACAGCCGGTAGCGCACAGACTGCAAACCACACATCAGCGTTCGGCGGAACATACTTCAACATCAGAGAGTTTGTAAACCCCGCTGATACATCAACAGCATACGCTACACTTCCTTATGATTTCACAACAAAGAATTACCTTACAAATGAAGTATTTACACTCGTAAACGGTCAGGTAATCGAAGCAAACTTTGTTGTAAACGGTGATGTGAAGACAGCTGAACAGGCAATCCTCGCATATCCCGCTGCAGGTACAGGAATTTCTATCTGGGGCGACTTTGAAATGGGATCAAGCGGTAGCGGACTTGAATTCACAGCTTACAATGTTACAAACGATATGGATATCGAATACACACAGATTCCTTACCTTTATGTAGATGAGGGTATCACAGCTGTAAGAGATGTAGATATCGGAAACGGAACATTCCCTATGAACGTGTTCTGCGGCTGGTTTGATTTCAGCGGCGGAAGCACAGATATCTATGCAGATGTATACTGTATGGAACCCAACAAGACAAGTAAGTTTTCAGGTGCAAGCACAAATACACTTTATACCTGGGCTTCATCAGTTATCAACAAGACTGTAAGCGAAAATGCAGCACAGCATTCATACGGCAACATTTACTCTAAGGGTAATGTTGAAATCGGCGGAAATAACGGAAATACTATCAACGGCGATGTAAGAGTTGAAGGCGATCTTACACTGGGCTCTGACACAGGTACTGTAAAGATCACAGGTGATGTTGTAGTAAAGGGTACACTTTACATCAACAATCCCAACAACAAGTTAATCGAGATCTGTACTGCTCCCGGAAGCAAGCTTTATGCTGACAACATTGTTGGTACAAACTTCAAGGTTAACGGAACAACCTTCGGCGTATCTGAGGTTAAGCCCGGATATGCTCAGATAGATAATATCTATCACGAGCCAAGCTATACTGTAAATCTTGGCTATAAGGAAACAAAGAATATTCCTAATTTCTACAAGTATGAAGTAGTAAACAACACAGGTCTCTTTGGCGAGGCAAATGTGTGGGCTACTGAGGTATATTATAAGTATACTGCTTATAATGAGGCTGCTCCCGACGATCCTACTACAATGGACGGAAGCAAATTCTACAATACTTGGGAAATAGGACAGTATGCTCCCGGCGGATTTATCTACACCGAGGTTGACGCTAACTGGATATCACTCGGAACAGGTACAGACGTTCCCGCATACTATTACGAAATGGCAACAGGAAACAAGGTTGACGCAAGTGTTGCTACAACTGTAATTCCTGAGTTCTACACAATCGCTGACTTTGACGGCGTGAACATCACAGATTCAGGTACAGTAACAACAGATCTTCTTTCATACTTTGACATCTCAACAACTCCTCCTACAAGAGTTTCTGAGGCAGTAGCTAAGCAGATTTCATCAAACGAAGCAGTTGCAAACTACAAGGACCCTGAAAGAAGTACACCTACAAGAGCTGTAACAAACATCTATCCTATAGAAATGGAGAAGAAGGTAATCCTCGGAATGAACAACGCACCGGGAGATCCTGTAATCTATGGCTATAAGAACGGAAATTATCAGGCACTTACAAAGGAAGATACACAGATTATCCAGACAGTAAGGGATATCGTAAACAACAACAGCATCAACCCCTATAACAACGCGCTTTATGCAATTCCTTCGGGCTATATGAATGAGGTAAACAACAATGTTTATTCTGATGCATCAGTTCTCGGAACAGCAGATACAGTTACAGGTAAGGATTCAGCAAATGCAGACGCTACTCTTCAGGGCGGTACAGCTGCAAATCCTATCACAAAGAGCTGTACAATCAAGGGCGGTACAATAGGCAACGATGTTTACTTTGAACCCGCTGACGGTAAGGAAATCTGGGTAAAGATTGACGGTAACGTTTCAATCAATAATATCCATAAATTAATCTTCAAGGATGAAGGCAAGCTTCCTACAACAAAGCTTAACATTATCCTTACAAGCGGTTCATCACTTCACCTTGTACAGTCAAGCATTATTTCTGAGAAGATGAATAATCTTATCAGCAACCCTAATAATGTACTTACAATCACAAACTTCAGCGGTATTACAAATCCCGCAGGATCAATCGAACTTGATCCCGCACAGATTTACATCTACACAGAAAAGAATACAAATAGCTCAGATACAATTGCAACACTTACTCTTTCAGATGGTCAGTGCCTCCTTACAGCAAACGTAAAGGCACCTTACCTTGATTTCCAGTGTCTCACAGGTTATCAGTTCAACAACCCCATTTACTACAATGGCGCAATGGTAAACGGATATAATCTTAACAATGCAAGTGATGTACAGACACCTCCCCTTGGAAATTATGATATTATCAATAATCCCAACGGAACTCTTGACTGGAAGTTTGTTGTTGACAATTCAAATGCTCCTACAGACAGAATTCCCGTTATCGGCTGTCTTAACGTAGGTGAGGCAAGCGTGCTTCAGAATAACTGGGTAGTACTTTACATTGACCCCAATAAGAATTCACAGCCACCTGTTCAGACACCAAACAACAATCACTGGTATCAGACAATCTACTACGATGAATATTAAGGAGGTGCCTTATGAGAAAAGTAAAGAAAAAGCTTAAAGGTATGACCTTAATAGAAATGATAATTTCAATTGCCATTTTTGCAATGCTTGGTGCAGTAATCATACTTGCATCAAACAGCATCGCGGCACATATGAAAGATGCAAAGACACTTAATCAGAAGGTAGCTGTTCAGGGACCGATCGCAGAAGTGCAGAGAGATATCCCTGAAAAGCTTATCAACAACAGCGTAACAATTACAGTAAAGGATGCAGATGACGCAGGTGCGTCACCTGCAGTCCTCTCAGGCAAGCTTTATGATACTGCTGAAATTGAGCGTATCACAGATGGTTCAGGCCAGCCTGTTACAGATGCAAACGGAAATTTCCAGTTTACTACTGTTGATAACAGCAGTCTTAACGGCGGACTCAATTTCAAGTATATTGCAGAAGTAACATATGAGACTCAGCCTACATCAACAACAACCACAACCACAACGACAACACCTTGATGAGGAGATGCTTTATGAAAAAGAATAGATCTTTAAAAGGCTTTACCTTGCTCGAGCTGATTATCGTTATGGCTATATTTGGCTTGCTGCTTACAGGTGTTATGACTCTTATTGATCCTGTTTCAAAAACAATGAGAAATACAGCAGTAAGAGAAAATAACGCAGCTTCAGTAAACAACGTAAAGGAGTATCTTGAGAATTCACTGAGATATTCTGAGTATGTTGCAGTTTATAACGGAGGATATTCAATTGAGAATACCTCAATAGCAGGCGGAAGACTTGCAATGTCAAGAGCCGACAGAAAAAAGGTTGTAGAAGAATTTGTAACCGATTATTACAAAAACCGTGTTGACAGTAACGGCGACCCTATCACAGGTGTGGTAAGAGTTCTTGAAATCGACAACTCAACAGGTGGAATAATCAGCGAAATGACATATGATTTCATCTCGCCCCAGACCTATAAGGACAATGCCGGAAACGAAATGACTCTGGCACTGTCAGGCGATATGGTAAAGGAAAAGGAAGCTCTGCATCAGGCTATCAACGATACCTATTATCAGCACTATTCCTACTTTATCAAGGCAGGTTACAACCAGACACAGCCTCTTTCATCAGCCGTAGCATCTTCAGCACCCTTCAATCTTACATTGTCAGAGGACGGAAGATTCTACTACTCAAAGCTTTATGAAGTAAAGGACGAAACAGGAAGCAATCCGCTTTACGATTTTGGTTCTGCAATGTTCTCATTATCAATCGTAACATATGAGAACGACGGCGCATTTATGGGAAGCTTTGATATTGCTGATGATACTTCAACAGCATACGATGAAACAGATCGTGTACAGGTATTCAGATCACCTATATATCTTGCTAACTCAACAATGGCACTTCCTAATATCAACTCAACAACAGTAGCCGACAAGGTATACGGCATTGAGCGTGATATAACAGGTGGTACAGTTATAGACGGAACAACAGGTAAGCCTGTTTTCTATGAGCTTAACGCTACAAACGGACATCTTCTGCAGCCTAAGGTTGCACTTTACGATGCTCCCGCAGGAACAAACCCAGGTGAGGAAGAAAATATCTACTTCATCTACACACTTCCCAGAGATGTAGCAAGATAAAATGCAATAAAAAAACAGGCAGCAGTCGTAATGCTGCTGCCTGTATAATTTTTTGAGCTTATTGCTGAAGCGGTGCTGTGAGTAATCCCACATACCAGTCAGCAATGTTATTGCCCCACAAAGCTCCTACGGCAATGCCGATAGCAAGGAAGGGGCCGAAAGCAAATTTCGAATTGCCCGTAGCATATTTATTGATCAGTCCGCCCACAGCGGCTGCAATAACACCAACAAGCGCTGAAACGATAACAGCTTGTGTTCCGAGAAGAGCACCCGCAGCGATCATAAGGATCGTATCGCCAAGCTCAATAGCACGGAAATCCTCGCCGGTTTTCTTTCTGATGAAGATTCGGCTGATTTCACCGATAATAAAGAAGGGAACACTTATTATAAGCGCGCCGATTATTCTGTCTTTAACAGAAACCTCATCGGTAAAAAAGGCTGAGGGAACAGCAAGAAGGAAAAGCAATGCAACAATGATAAGATCAATTTCCATAGTGTCCCAGTCCATAAAAGCGATTACAATAAGAAGCGACATCATAACACAGGTTATTATGGATTCAGCATTGAGGTCCAGTACCCAGAAGGTGAGTACATAAAGAAGTCCGTTGAGGCTTTCAACAATAGGATATCTCGGTGAGATTTTCTCGCCACAGCTGTGACACTTTCCTCGCAGGAAAAGCCAGCTGAAAACAGGAATAAGATCACGCTTTCTTATTCTTTCGCCACAGGTCATACAATGTGAAGGACTCTTGTGGCTAATAATGGATTCGTGCTTGGGAAGTCTGAGAATAACAACATTCAGAAAGCTTCCGATGCATATTCCGAAAAGAAAAACGACGGTGTAAAACATTATGTAGAATTGTGGCTCCATAAAATCACTGTGGAGCATATTTTCAAATTCGCCCATTTGTTTTGCCCTCCTTAAAAAGTTAATTATATGATACATATATACATATTATATCATAAAAAAATTATATTTCAAGCAAATTTATAAAATAGTGGAGGTTTGTTATGAGAAACGAAAGAATTGGTGATTATCTCGTCGCACAAAAGTACATTACTCCTGATCAGCTGGATAAGGTACTTGCCGCACAGAAGGAAGCGAATGGCTCAAAGCGATTCGGCGACCTGGTAGTCGAACTGGGATTTATGTCCGAGACAAATTTTGCAAAGGCACTTGCAGGAAAGCTGAGAGTACAGTATGTTGACCTCGATAACATCGATATCAATACAGAAGCTGTACAGAAGGTTCCTGAGGCACTTGCAAAGAAGCACACTGTAATCGCTATCAATATTCAGGGTAAGCGTCTTACAGTAGCAACAGATGATCCTATCAACTTCATCATTCTTGAAGATATCAAGGTATCAACAGGTATGGATACAGTGCCTGTTCTTGCAACAAAGTCAGCAATCAACAAGGCAATTGGTAAGTGCTACTCAATGCAGAACGTTGACAGCGTTCTCGAAAATGTACAGCAGTTCAACGATCTGGGTGATATGTCTCAGGACGAAGCAGATTCAAAGGACCGTGTAGAAAGCGCTCCTATCGTTAAGCTTGCTACAACAATCATCGAAAACTCTTTCCGTGCAGACGCAACCGATATTCATATCGAGCCTTTCAAAACATATACAAGAATCCGTATCCGTGTAAACGGCGACCTTGTAGAGCTTATGAACATCTCAAGTGCCGTACACAGTGCGCTTACAACACGTCTCAAGCTCATCAGCGGAATGAACATCGCTGAGAAGAGAATCCCTCAGGACGGACGTTTTACACAGGTAGTAGACGGAACAACTCTTGACGTCCGTGTATCTTCACTTCCTACAGTACACGGTGAAAAGATAGTTATCCGAATTCTTTCAACAGGCCAGATCGCTCTTAGAAAGATCACAGACCTCGGTATGTCAGATCATAACTATGAGCTCTTTGAATCAATGATCCGCTGTCCTCACGGAGTTATCCTCGTAACAGGACCTACCGGTTCAGGTAAAACAACAACTCTTTACGCAGCTCTTGGTGAGCTTGCAAAGCCAAACGTAAACGTAATCACAGTTGAGGACCCTGTCGAAAAGGCTATCGACGGAATTAACCAGGTACAGGTTAATACAAAGGCAGGTATGACATTCGCCGCAGCTCTCCGTTCTATCCTCCGTCAGGACCCTGATATCGTAATGATCGGTGAGATGCGTGATACCGAAACAGCCGATATCGGTATCCGTGCCGCTATCACCGGACACCTTGTGCTTTCAACACTTCATACAAACGACGCTGCATCAACAGTAGTTCGACTTGTAGATATGGGCGTTGCTGCATATATGGTTGCTACATCACTTATCGGCGTTATCGCTCAGCGACTTGTAAAGGTTCTCTGCCCCAAGTGTAAGACACCCAGAATGTCAACACCTGAAGAGAATAAGCTTATGGGAATCAGCCAGTCAATTCAGATTTACGATCCCTGTGGCTGTCCTGAGTGCAATAACACAGGCTACAGAGGAAGAACAGCTATCCACGAGATCATCCACTGTACATCAAACGTATCAACAATCATCGCTAAGGGCGGCGGTAAGGAAGAAATCGAAGCAGCTGCTAAGCAGAATGGTACAAAGCTTCTCCGTGAGAACGCTTCAGAGCTTGTACAGGTAGGCGAAACTTCAATCGATGAGCTTATCAAGGCAACATATACAGTTTAATATCCACACACAACAAATTCACACCCGGAGGATAAATTTATGGGAATTGAAATTAACAGAATTCTTGATGAAGTAAGACTTTTAGGCTGTTCTGACCTTCATTTCACAAGCGGAATTGCGCCTGTAGTAAGACTTAACGGTATGCTGAGAACAATGCGTTCTCAGTATCCTGAAATGGACGAGGAAGAAATACTCTCAATCGTAAACCAGATGACAAATGAGGTACAGGCAAGAAGTATCGCAGCCCACAAGGATACCGACTTTTCATTCACAACAAGAAGCGGATACCGTCACCGTGTAAACGTGTACTTCCAGCGTGGCAATACAGCTATCGCTATCCGACTTCTGAGAAACGATATTCCTACACTTGAGGATCTGGGACTTCCGCCTATTCTTTCAGATTTCGCAATGCGCCCCAGAGGACTTGTTCTTGTAACAGGACCTACCGGTTCGGGTAAGTCAACAACTCTTGCAGGTATGATCGACTTCGTAAACCTCAATAAGAGTGCGCATATCATCACTGTAGAAGACCCTATCGAGTACGTTCACGAGCATAAGAGATGTATGGTAAACCAGAGAGAGGTCGGCGACGACGTTCCTGACTTTGCACTGGCACTCAGAGCTGCTCTTCGTGAGGACCCCGATGTAATCCTCGTAGGAGAGATGCGTGACTTTGAGACAATTCAGGCCGCAGTAACCGCAGCTGAAACAGGACACCTTGTAATGTCAACACTTCATACAACAAGTGCGGCAGATACTATCAACCGTATCATCGACGTATATCCTGAGCATCAGCAGCAGCAGATCAGAACACAGCTTGCAAACAACCTCGTAGGTGTAATTTCACAGACACTTATTCCTAAGAAGGACGGTACAGGCCGAATTGCATGTATGGAAATTCTTAACGTAACAGACGCTATCGCAGCAATGATCCGTGATAACAAGATTCACCTTATCCAGTCGGCGATCCAGACAGGTAAGCAGCAGGGTATGATGAGCCTTGACCAGGAGCTTGCACGTCTTGTTAAGTCCAACATCATTTCTGAAGCAGACGCAGTTGACAAGTGTCTTGATAAGCAGGAGTTCTACAGATTCCTCAGCCAGATGTAAAAAATAGCTTAAATATTACTTATCGTATCGCGATATTGTGCAAAATGACGAAAACACAGTGGAAATAAAGCCTATTCACCGTAGCGACGTAAAAATTCGTTCATAAATGGATTTATTTTTAGAAAAGTGTTGACATTTTATGAATAACGTGATATACTATAATCACAGAAGGGGAACAGAGAAAAAACTGAAGCCCTAAATCGAAAGCCGAAAGGCAAACAAATATATTTATTTTAAAAGGAGGTTTTCACTATGAAAACTACAAAGAAAGGTTTTACACTTATTGAGCTCATCGTTGTTATCGCTATCATCGGTGTACTCGCAGCTATCCTCGTACCTTCAATGCTCGGTTACGTAAAGAAGTCAAAGGTTTCATCAGCTAACTCAACAGCATCATCAGTTTACAAGGCTATCAACTCAGCACTTACAGAGCTTGATGAAGAGGGCGTTGATATCGGTATCACAAAGATCGTTGTATGGAACGGTACAGCTTGGACAGTTTCATCAACTGCAGCTAATAACGCTGTTACAACAACAAACTTCTCACCCAAGGTTGCTAACTTCTTCTCAGATATCACATCTGTTAAGAGAGTTGACGCTCAGATCGTTTCAGGTTCATGCGTAGCTGTTGCTGCTGCTAACGACTCAACATACACAGGTACATATCCTGGTAAGGTTGTTACAACTGATAACTATGAGTCATACAAGTTAAATGCTCAGAGCGGTTGTACAACAGCTCTTACAGCTGCTATCGCAAAGGCTGGTTACACAGGTTCAGGTGCTAGCTGCACAAAGGCTACTTCATAATTAAAGTAATTTGCTTGAATAACTAAAGAATTCAAAACCTCTCTCGTAATGAGAGAGGTTTTTCTTTTAAGAGGTGGAAAGATGAATAAAAACATTACAGGGTATATTCTGACGGGGCTTTTTGCAATGGGAACAGGTGCGCTTGTCTCTTGGGCGTATTTCAACAGCGTAGATGCAGAAAAGGAGAAATTTCCCGGTGATATGGCGCTTTACAATGAGTGCCGTGAGATTATATCTGAAAAAGGCGATCCCGAATTTGATAACATTGAGGCTATGAATGGCTGGCTTGAGGCGGGCGGAGATAAGTATACCTATTATTATAATGAAAAGGGAGAAGATCCTGTCCTCGTAATGACTAATTATGTAAATATGTCAGGTACGGCTAAGGCGAGCGGATTTCAGGTTGCTTATTTTGATAAAGGCGATATTCTGCTCACCGCAGTAGAGGAGGGACTTGCAGCAGACAGAGCCGGTCTTAAAAAAGGCGATATAATCACCGCAATCAACGGTGTATCGGTTATTGAAGAGGGTTATACAAATATCGTCTCAAAGATGATGGGCAAACAGGATTCTACCGTTACACTTGATGTTGAGCGCAACGGGGAAAAGCTAACTATAGATTTTGTTCGCGATAATGAGTATATCCGTGAAGTAAAATGGGAGCTTAAAGGCGATGTGATGTATGTTCTTGTTGAGTCGATGGCTGATTTTACCGACAGTTATGTTGCAAAGGCTATTGATGAGCTGAATACCGAAAAGCTTATAATCGATCTGAGAGATAATCCGGGCGGTGACGGCGATACCGCAATGTCTCTGGGCGGACTTTTTCTGACCGAAGGCTATGTTGTAAAGGATAATTTCGGCAGAAGCACTCAAAGAATCGACATTGCAGATGATGGCGTGGTTTTTGACGGAGAAATCGTAATACTCATAAATGAAAAAACCGCAAGTGCTTCTGAGGTGTTTACGGCTCTGATGATGCAGTACCACGATAAAGTTACTGTTGTGGGTACAACCTCATTCGGCAAGGGAATTTATCAGCAGAGCGAAGAGCTCAGCGACGGAGGAATCCTCAACTATACAGCGGGCTACTATTATGTAGGCGAGTGGGATAATTTTCACGGCAAGGGTATAAATCCCGACATAGAGGTTAAAATGGAACGCGAGCTTATTGGTACTGAAGATGATATACAGCTTAAAAAAGCGCTGGAACTTTTGAAATAATAGTACAATTGCACAATAATTCGTCGAAAAATTGTGTGCTCAACCAACAAAAAAACATTGACAATTTGTGAATGAAATGATATAATATATGTGTAAATTAGTATTTATGGGAGGTTTGCTCTATGAAAAGCACCAGACGTAAGGGATTTACTCTTATTGAGCTTATAGTAGTTATAGCTGTAATGGGAATTCTCATTGCAATACTTGTTCCTTCATGGATGAATTATCTTACAAGTGCAAGACTTAAAACTCAGAGAAATAATGCAAAGGTAATATTCAATGCTGCTCAGCAGGTTGTACAGGAATATAAATTCAAGGAGAGACACTCTAAAGATGATAATACACTTAAGGTGACAAACGGAGATTTTTATATTTACTGGGATGGAGCTACAAAGCAGGCAGACGCATACAACATTGTTGGTTCGACAACAACAAATACAACAACAGCTTTTGCAACAGAGGTTGCAGAGCTGATCAACAAGGTTTACACAAATGGTGATGAGACAGTTTACAGAATCTATGTAAAGAACTATCTTGTTCAGTCAGTAGTGTCGGGAAGATTTGATGGAGATCAGTATGTGGGAGCATATCCTGATCCTGATTTCTTAACAAATGAGGTTTCTACGGCAGATGTTTCAGCATATCCGATGCAGACAGTCGACCTTGATCCAGCAACATAAGTAAAAAGAGACAAAAAGCAGCTGAAAAGCTGCTTTTTATTTGTTTAAAAAGCCGTGTTGACAAATAGCGAGGACCTGTGCTATAATAAAGAAGTCCCATTCGGAAGAACAGGACAAGCACAAATACTTTTTCAAAAAACTTCTGAAAAGGGGTTGACAAGTGAAAGAGAGTGTGCTATAATATTAAAGCTGTCTTGGAAGAGGCGGCAAACAGTATCTTGAAAATTGAACAATGCTAAGAAAAGTAACACGACCCTTGAAATTCCTTTGTAAGAAGGAAAATTGAGAAAAGTCAAGCAAAGACTAAAAAATGAA
>SVNM01000094.1 GCA_015066875.1 Ruminococcus sp. | reverse complement strand
TCCATGAGATACCGAGCCTGACAGGACTGTCTGCTCTCCAAGAGCTTTTGAAAGCACTTCAGCTGACTGTGAATTCGGAGCAAAGCCACCGAACACCGTCAGCTGTGTGTTGTCTGTGATGATTTCCATGCCTTGCTTGCCGTAGGTCTGTTCCAGCTGTGCGAATGATTGAATAATTGCTACAATGGATATTTTTCTGGAACGTCCTGCGGAGAACATTGCTTCCAATCCGTCAATCTTAGGAAAAGTTCCCAGCTCATCAGCATAGAACATAACCCTCTTATCCAGTGTACCGCCTTTCTCATCGGCGATGGATAGGATTTCACGATAGAGCTGCTGAATCAGCAGACTGACCATGAAGTATTTTGATAGTGATAGGTAATCCTTTGATATAATCTCTGGATTTTCCCCCACTCTACACCGTGCATGATAGTTTCCCATCACACGGCGTGCCATCACAAAAAGACTTCAATTGAATTTACACAATTACAAACTCTTTATTTCGCTGAGTTTACACAACTTACGCAATACATTAATACGCTCCAATTGATAATCTGTAAGTTTTATTTTTTTCAAGTAATTGTTGAATTGTTTCGTTTTTGACTGCGTGTATCAAACGATGTACATCGGCATGAACTATTTTAAGATTACTATAATCATCATTTCCACCAAGCTTTACAGGGATTTTGTGATGACAATGAATTTCATCAATACATAGTCTTTTACCAGTAACCGCACATTTCCCCATTTGACCTGAGTAAAGTGATATTCTGTTATCGTTATACTCAACACTACGGTTAGATATAGGATTACGCATTAAATAAAGCAGAATATCCATATCAATCCCTTTAAGACTTTTATGGATTTCGGCTCTTCCTTTTTCCGTATACTTATTGACAGCAGCACGTTTCCACAATGGGTTTCTGTGCTGGACATATCCGATTGGTACAACGGGTAAGTCGTATATACTGCGCAGTTCCATGCTCTTACCGTATTTTTTAACAATTGCTTTGCATTTCAGACTTGAAACATTTGGACGTTTTAATATGTTGCCAAGTTTTCTTTTAAGGGTACGATTGACATGAAAGGATATTTTATGGAAGTCCTTGTTAACTTCCGTCGCTATTGCATAATACTGATGAACACCCATAACAAATGAGTTGTACAAGCCTATATACTTGTACATTTTCTCTTTTTCACTGTGGTGTCTCATATTATAGATAGTTTCTTTCGCCCTTATCTGAATTTTCTTACTCGCCTTATTGCTTATGTGTGATGTGACAACGTATTTAGGTTCACCATTTGACTTTTTTCCTTTGATTTTTGCTTTAAGCTTAAATCCAAGAAATTCGGAATACTGACGTTTTAAGTTGACGATTTTTGATTTTTCAGGACTAATTTCAAGTCCAAGTCTTTCTTTAAGCCACATTTTTATAGCTTCAAAGAGTTTTTGTGCGTCATTCCTTTTTCGACAGAAAATTTTGAAATCATCAGCATATCTTACAATATAGCATTCTTTCAGTGATGTTTTACGCAGAGAAGCATATATTGGACTTTTATTTATCGAACCGTTTTCGTGAATACTACATTTATATTTATATTCAGTAGGTATTTCTTCCCATTGACTTGCTATCCACCAATCCAATTCGTTAAGTACGATATTGGATAGAAGCGGACTTATTATTCCGCCTTGCGGAGTGCCTTTTTCGGGGAATCCAATTCCTGCTACTTCTGCTTTCAACATAGATGAAATGATACTCAACAGTTTCTTTTCACGAATGCCAAGCGTCCACATTTGCTTTAACAGTTTTCCATGTGATACATTATCAAAGAAGGATTTTATGTCAATATCAATGACATAATGTAGGTTCCTTTGCTGTATCATAGCCATTGCCTGAGCAATTGCGTGTTCTGCTGACCTGTTGGGTCTGAAACCGTTACTTCGTTCATGGAATTTCGCTTCACATATCGGTTCTAACACTTGTAGGATACATTGCTGTATCAATCTGTCTTTTATCGTCGGTATTCCAAGTGGACGAGTTTTTCCGTTGCCCTTTGGAATCTCAACACGCTTTACTTTATTTGGTGTATACCATTCAAGCGATTTCTGAATATTTGCGATAAGACTTTTGTTGTTCCATTTTTTCAGATTGTCAATTGTTTTTCCGTCTACTCCGGGAGTGTTACTTCCTTTGTTGTTTTTGATATTTCTATATGCAAGCCGTATATTTTCTTCTGACGAAATTATCACCATAAGATTTGTAAATTTCTTGTCAGTTATACTGTCAGCATACAACTTATCAAATGTACTTTGCAGGTCGTAATATTCACTATTGCGAAGTTTACGTTGTTTTCGCTGATTTGAGTTTGCTATGGTCGGTTTCCTCCTGTTATGGATTTACCTTTCTTAGTCTTACTCGAACCCATAAAATTTGTGTAATTCTTTCCTTTATTCTTTTTGTGACTAATGCCTATCCCTCCACGGTTTATTATCACCGCTTCATAGGTACTGTGGCATCGCTTTCAGTCGGATAAAATCAAGTTATATCAGAGAATTTCCTTGATAACGCTTCTTCGCTGTGTAACCAGCTCTGCGTTCCGACCTTACCACGTTCCGATATTCCTATCTTTACATACATATCTTTAGGTGCCTCATCTAAGCCTGTAAGCTGCTCCTGTGCCTGTAACACAGTAAGGAATTTCATAACCAAGAAATCTTACTCTTCCTCGACTTACGCCCAAGCAGGGCAATGACATTTCTATCATTCAGAAGTTTAGACCCGTACAATCTGAGATTTGTCAGTAGTCTGTCACACCACATACTCACCATAGATATATTTTAGACCTCCGACATATAGGCAACACTGTTCACCTCTGAACAGCTTTCCACAGCTTTACCTGTTTGGGTTGCTCTCTGCCGACTTCAGCGGGCTTCAGACAGCGAAATAATTACACATTTCCTGCCTGCCGCAGTATTAAGGGGGCGTTTCAAGGCGTTACCCTTTCATTCCACCTCTCAGAATATCAGTTCTCCTAAATAGAACTGTTTTACGTTCTTATTTTAGTGCCTAATCTTTTCAATTAGAAACGTGTCGCACACTGATCTTCCTCCGGCAAAATTACGAATACAGCACACTTTTCACTGCAGAACTTTTCAGCGTCAATGGCTGTACCGAAGCACAGAATCTGTTCCATCTCGGAATCCAGAAAGCTGTTCAATCGTGACAGTGCTGTACTCATAACAGAAAGCATTGCCTGATCCGATGAGTTCAGAGCCGCACCTGCAAGCCATTTTGCTTTGTGTTCCGAGGGGAGCATATCCATCAGCTCTGCAAAGTACATCTGTGTTTTATCCTTACTGGTCTTTGCAGGCTTTTTTGCAATCAAGTCCTGAATGAGCTTGAACACCGTTACGATGTGCCTTTCGTTCTTGTCACCGAACTCCGCAACAAGCAGTATGGTGGAGGACAGCAAGCCCTCTGCTGCATCGTAGAAGAATGCGTTCTGACCGTAGTTTCCGTCGCTGCTGCCGATGTTGATGATTGTTTTCGCTGTGATTTTTGCGTACTTTTCAGCCTTTGCTTTTGCTGACAGGTTTGTCCTGTCCTCAAGGTATTCGTCCATATACTTGTTTACCATGTGCAGAATGTTATTTTCATCCGATCTGGTCGGATTTCTCAAATCAAGCACAGAAACATGGTATCCGTAATACTTGCTTGCGATTTCTCCGTAGTTTCGCGCCACATCTCCCTTGGTATCCGTACTGAGAAAGCTCATACCCGAAGCACAGGCAAATTCGATATTCGGATACAGAAAATACGCTGTCTTTCCCACGCCGGCTGCACCGATCATCAGCGTGTGGACATCTCCTGTGTCAATTAGTGCTGTTGTGTTCGTTGTTCCTCTGCAGGCCACCACAGTTCCTTCGAGGTTTGGCAGGTTCTTTCCTTGCCTCCACTCTGAAGGGGCGAATGGCAGAGAGGAAAAAGAGCGACGGATTTCCTGTTTCGTTGCCCATCTCGCTGTGCCGTGCTGACCGTCACCAACCTGTTT
>SVNM01000093.1 GCA_015066875.1 Ruminococcus sp. | reverse complement strand
ACTGCCAGAAGCTTCCGAGGTATAAGAGACCTCATAAGGTGATTTTTGCCGATGTTCCGAGAAATCCCACCGGTAAGATCGAAAAGCCGAAGCTCAGAGAAATCTACTGCGGCGAAAGCCTTGTTGCAGCTCAGATAAAAAACTGATCTTTTGATAAAAATAGAGCGATTCCGTGTTTTCTGCGGGATCGCTTTTTGTTTTAAAGGAAATATTTACAGAAAATTCCTGTATCGGACAGGGAATGACTGAAATTTACTAAAATTTAAAGAAAAAATTTACAAAAGTACTTGAAATATTTTGTGAAATGGTGTAAAATATAAATGTTGGTTGTTAGAATATTAACAACGTATCTTTATAAACGAAAGGATGTCATACCAATGGCAGGATTAAACAAGGTTACAGTAGAAGACATTAACGTTAAGGGCAAAAAGGTGCTCGTAAGAGTAGACTTCAATGTTCCGCTCAAGGACGGAGTTATCACAAACGATAACAGAATTCAGGCAGCTCTTCCCACAATCAACAAGCTCGTTGGGAATGGTGCAAAGGTTGTTCTCTGTTCACACCTCGGCAAGCCCAAGAACGGTCCTGAGGCTAAGTTCTCACTTGCTCCCGCTGCTGCAAGACTCGCTGAGCTTGTAAACACAAAGGTTGTATTTGCTGCTGACGATACAGTAGTAGGCGACAACGCAAAGAAGGCTGTTGCTGAAATGGCTGACGGCGAAATCGTTGTTCTTGAAAATACAAGATTCCGTGGCGCAGAGGAAACAAAGAACGGTGAAGATTTCTCCAAGGAACTTGCTGATCTCGTTGACGGCGAAGCATTCGTAATGGACGCTTTCGGTTCTGCACACCGTGCACACGCTTCAACAGCAGGCGTTACAAAGTTCGTTAAGGAAACAGCTGTAGGCTACCTCATGCAGAAGGAAATTAAGTACCTCGGAAATGCAGTAGAAGTTCCTGAGAGACCTTTTGTTGCTATTCTCGGCGGTGCTAAGGTTGCAGACAAGCTCAATGTAATCTCAAATCTCCTTGAAAAGTGCGATACACTTATCATCGGCGGCGGTATGGCTTATACATTTATCAAGGCTAACGGCGGTTCAATCGGTACATCACTCGTTGACGACGAGAAGCTTGATTACTGTAAGGAAATGCTCGCTAAGGCTGAGTCACTCGGAAAGAAGATTCTTCTTCCTGTTGACACAACAATTGCAGCTGAGTTCCCGAATCCTATTGACGCAGAGATCGAAGTAGAGGTTGTTGACTCTAATGCAATTCCTGCTGACAAGATGGGACTTGACATCGGTACAAAGACACAGGAACTCTTTGCTGAGGCAGTAAAGACAGCTAAGACAGTTGTATGGAACGGACCTATGGGCGTATTTGAGAATCCTACACTTGCTAAGGGAACAATCGCTGTAGCTAAGGCTCTTGCTGAGACAGATGCTACAACAATTATCGGCGGCGGCGACTCTGCAGCAGCAGTTATGCAGCTCGGTTTTGCTGACAAGATGAGCCACATCTCCACAGGCGGCGGTGCTTCTCTCGAATACCTTGAGGGTAAGGTTCTTCCCGGCGTTGCAGCTATCGCTGAAAAGTAATTATACAGACAATAGGGCGGATAGTAATATTCGCCCTTGTTGTGATAATTGACGTATGATTAAATAACGGAATAAAGAGGAAATCACCTATGTCAGATTATTTTGGTGTATTGGTTATGTTCTTCTTGATGCTGTTTGCAGGCTTTATTTCATACTTATTTCTTAAAGACGTCATTATTACCATTGCGGCAGTAATCAGAAAAGATAAAAATACCACAAAGCTTACGCCTTGGCAGATAATATATCATGTTTTTATCGGCATAGCGCTTGGGGTATTAGCAATAATGCTCCTGCTTGGGATACTATTATATTTTGATGTAAGGAATAAACTCTGTTAATAGGAATTTATTACTGATAAATTCAGGAGGAAATTATATGGGGATAATTAAAAAACTGCTTAATAAAATGGCAGGCGTAACTGAGGAAATGCAGGCAATTTATATTGAAAAAGGACCATGCAGTGAGTACGTTGACGCATATATTGCTGCTCACAAGAATCCAAAGCCGTATGACAGACTGCTTATTGCTGACCAGCTAATCAGCGTAAAGCGCTATGAAGAAGCTGAGAAAATGCTTGACAGTGTCAAGATTTCGGCACTTTCCGATGATGACATAAAAGGTACAGGGCATTTTGAAAGAATTAATCTTTATCTGAGAACTGGTCGTGCAGATGAAGCATTTGAAATATTTTGCAAGAATAAAAAATTCTTCGATATTTATTTTGGTTCTCCGGCGAGGGAGAGAATGGCAGGCTCGTTTTATGATGTTGCAGCTGACGTTCTGTCTATTAAAGGTGACGAACAGGGAGCAATGCAGTATATCTCCTTTATAAGAAAATGGTCTCAGAAGTATGAACCAGCTTTTCCGGTTATGTCTGGAATATCGTATGTAAGAGTGCTGAAAAATCTCGGTAATTCACAGTGGCAGGATGTGTATGCTTCTTTGAAGAATCAGATTGAAAATTATAACGGCTATCAGATGAAATGGCAGAAGGAGAATACAGTTAATCTTCTTGAAGATGCCGTGAAATAGGAGTTTATTATGAACGATAATATGGAAAAATCAACACAGTGTGATGTTGTTGCAATACTTATGGTAATTCTCGGCTTTCTTGCTGGTATTGTAGCCGGAATGCTTCTTTCTCCGGTAAGGGGAGGAATTTCTCTGAACGGCTTCAATGTTTCACTTGGAAGTCATAACGGAAACACTTGCACAAAGGATTCCGAATGTGACTGCGACTGCGACTGTGAATGCGAATGTGAATAATTGAAAAAAGTATAGGGATGCTGTACAAAGTCCGTTTGATGGATTTTTAAAAAAATGGGGTGAAAATACAGATGCTATTCATTATAGTTCTGCTGTATAATGTAATTATTCTGTATATGCTATGGCTTGCTGTCAGAAGCCTGATGAAAAAGAGCCTGAATCTTCCGCCATGCGGATTATTCTGGGCAAAGATCAGTGTAGAAACCGTAAGTGAAAAGGATATCTTATTAGCCGGTGAATACAAAGCTGATCCGATACAGGATATGCATTATCATATATCAGGAAAAAGATATTCATCTGTTCCGACAGAGCACACTGCAAAATACAGTAAACTTAAATATGTTTATGACGGGAAATCCTACGAACTCAAAACGACAGCTTACAGTTCCGGAGACATTGGCACCGGAATTTACTGCTGCAAGAATAATCCCGCAATTACAAAAATTTTCAAGCTGAAGCCTGCATTAATGACCGAAGCAGCAATAGGAATGATGTTTGCTGCCGGATTTATGATATTATGCGAAATTGCAGTGCTTCTGTAATTTATAAGCTAATAATTATAAGGAGTAAATTAATATGAACAAGTCAACAAGAAAGGCTATTATTGCCGGAAACTGGAAAATGAACAAGACAAGACCTGAGGCTAAGGAGCTTCTCGAAGCTATCAAGCCTCTCGTAGCAAACGCTGAGGGCAACGTTGAAGTTATCGCTTGCGTACCTTTCACAAACCTCGAAACAGCTATCAACACAACAGCTGGTTCAAACGTAAAGATCGGTGCTGAGAACGTTCACTTCGAGAAGAGCGGTGCTTTCACAGGCGAAATTTCTGCTGATATGCTCGTTGAGCTTGGCGTTGAATACGTTGTTATCGGTCACTCTGAGAGAAGACAGTACTTCGGCGAGACAGACGAGACAGTAAACAAGAGAACTCTTGCTGCTCTCAACGCTGGTCTCAAGCCTATCGTATGCGTTGGCGAGCTCAAGTGGGAGCGTGAGTGCAACATCACTGAGGAAGTTATTGCACGTCAGATCAAGCTTGATCTCTGGAGCGTAACTGCTGAGCAGCTCAAGAATGTTGTTATCGCTTACGAGCCTGTATGGGCTATCGGAACAGGTCTCACAGCTACTCCCGATCAGGCTGAGGAAGTTTGCGGATTCATTCGTGCACAGCTTGCAAAGCTCTACGATCAGGCAACTGCTGACGCTGTAACAATCCAGTACGGCGGTTC
>SVNM01000038.1 GCA_015066875.1 Ruminococcus sp. | reverse complement strand
CTTCCGATCTGGAATGCTCCCACACCGGCAAAAAGACCTGTTACCATACCCTCTACAAAGAAAGGAGTACGGATAAAGGCATTAGTTGCTCCGACATATTTCATAATCTGGATTTCCTCACGGCGGGCAAAAACGCTTGCCTTGGTGGTGTTGGAAATCATAATCATTGAAACTATTACCAGAGCCACCATTATTGCACTTGCGATAATGGTAACGATTCTTCTCATTTCCCTGAGAATTTCAACGAAGTCGTAAGAAGCTCTTACAAGGTAAACATCGGGCATATTTGAAATTGCCGTTACCGTTTCAGAAACCTTGTCAAGGTCTTCCACTCTTACGCTGAAGCCGTCAGGAAGAGGATTATCGCCGTTAAGAGACTCAAAAAGAACCTCATATTCCGGCATTGATGATATCATATTATCAAGAGCCTGACCTCTTGAGATGTAATCTACACCGTCAACGTTATCAAGAGCAAGAAGCTCCTGTCCGAACTGATCGACTCTTTCCTGGGTTGTTCCCTTGTTTATGAATACTGCGATTTCGTTCTTATCGCCAAGTCCATCGATAATGGAGTTGATATTCACGTAAAACAGAGCGGAAACTCCCACAAGCATTAATGAAATAAGAAGAACACAGAAAGTAGCAAACGCCATCATTTTATTCTTCCAGATATTTTCAATACCCTGATCTGTAAGGTATTTGATACCGCTAAGCTTCATCTGTGTCACCTCCCGCTGATCCTTCTCTGATAGCAGCAATAACCTCATCGGCGATTGACTGGCTGTCAGGAATTTCCTCCTGTACAATTACAGGCTCAGGTTCGGTATATTCTTCTGCGATAACTTCCTCGCTTATACCGGTGATAATCTCATCGAATACGATTTCGCCCTCGGTGATATTGATAATTCTTCCGCCGAAGTGGCGTACAAGGTCGTGTTCATGAGTTACCATAAGTATTGTTGTACCCTGATCGTTGATACCTTTAAGAAGCTCAACGATTTCATATGAAAGCTCAGGGTCGATATTTCCCGTAGGCTCGTCAGCGATAATAAGCTGAG
Organism: Ruminococcus sp.; assembly: GCA_015066875.1. GTDB lineage: Bacteria > Bacillota > Clostridia > Oscillospirales > Ruminococcaceae > Ruminococcus. The sequence goes on along the minus strand of SVNM01000038.1, from coordinate 23,006 downwards.
GATCGTTTACCAGAGCTCTTGCAATGGCAACACGCTGTTTCTCACCGCCTGAAAGCTCATCGGGATATGAATTTGACTTAGCCTGAAGTCCCACAAGGCTTATTACATAGGGAACGCGCTTTCTTATGAATTTTTTGGGTGCATCGATAACTCTCAGCACAAAAGCGATATTCTCATAAACCGTCATTGACGGAATAAGTCTGAAATCCTGGAATACAAATCCCAGTGTTCTGCGGAATTCAGGAATTTTTCTTCTTTTGAGTTTACTTAGATTATATCCGTTTACTGTTACAACGCCACTTGTTGCGTCAATTTCTTTAAGCAGAAGCTTGATCATGGTACTTTTTCCCGCACCTGACGAACCTACTACAAAAGCAAAGTCGCCGTCATTGATCTTCAGGCTGACATTGTTAAGTGCATCAACACCGCTTGAGTATGTTACGGATACGTTCTGAAGTTCTACCACAGGGTTACACCTTCCTTTTTTTGTGCACCCCGAAAAAGCTCTGTTTTATCAGAACTTAACCGGGTTAGCGGACAGGTACTTCTTAACCATAAGCGCAATCTTGAAGATAATAGCGTGGTCGAATTCTCTTAAATCGAGACCTGTCAGCTTCTTGATTTTTTCAAGTCTGTACACAAGAGTATTTCTGTGTACAAACAGCTTTCTTGAAGTTTCCGAAACGTTGAGGTTGTTTTCAAAGAACTTCTGGATTGTAAAGAGTGTTTCGTGATCCAGTGACTCAATGCTTCCCATCTTGAATACTTCGTGGAGGAATGTCTCACAGAGTGTTGTGGGAAGGTGATAGATGAGTCTTGCGATACCAAGATTGTCATAGCTTACGATAACCTTATCTGTATCGAATACCTTACCAACCTCAAGAGCCATCTGAGCTTCCTTGAATGAACGTGCAAGCTCCTTAACGCCCACAACAGCAGTACCGATACCAACGTTTACACGTGTATAGAACTCACTGCTGAGTGTATCTGCGATTGAGCGTGCAAGCTTTTCGAGGTCCTTTGAATCGAGAGCGCTCTTAAGCTCCTTAACGAGAACGATATCGCTTTCTGTGATATTGAAAACAAAATCCTTGTTCTTATCGGGGAAGAGGTTCTGGATAACATCATAAGCAGAGATATCTGTAGATGAAACGATTCTGATAAGGAATACGGCACGGCTGATCTCGGCATTGAAGTGGAGCTCTCTTGCCTTGATAACGATATCACCGGGCAGAACGTTATCGAGGATAACATTCTTGATGAAGTTGTTTCTGTCGTATTTTTCGTCGTAATACTGCTTGATATTTGAAAGTGTGATTGCAAGAATGCTTGCATACTTTGCAGCTGAATCGTCAACGCCTTCAACGAAAACGGCATAATCGGGCTTTACTCTTGCGCCGAAAGGCTTGTATGTAAAACCGTCTCTGATGAAGATATCGTGAGAATCGCTGAGGTCGAGAGATACATACTCATTTGTAGTACCTACTCTTGTGAGGTCACTGCAGGCAATAATTGTAGCTGTTTCATCAACTACACCGATTGTAGCGTCGATAGTATCGCGCATCTGATGAACTAAACCCTGGAATAATCTGTTGGACATAATAACATCCCTTCTTTTAATAATATTTATTATTTTCAAGTAGACTTCCGGAGACAATAATAACATTGCCGTTTCAATATATTACAAATTGTAACATATTTCATTGGAGAATTTGTTAACAAACTGTTAATTATAACTCAGAAATCCACACATCTGACATAAACTACAGGTAAAACCTGTTTATTTTCTACAAAATATTTTTTCGACTGTAACCGAAAAGTAATTCAAAAAGTAACAAAATGTAACTTTTTAGTTCTCTTCTGCTCTGTTTTTCTTCTTCATCTCGTATTTGAGATTTTTTTCGCTCTGATTTTCATTCTTCGCCATCTTATCGGGATGCTCGATCTTGAGCATATCGAGAACGTTTCTCAGAACCTGTCTTACCGCCATACTCAGAAGAACTCTTGCGTTCATAAGCTCAGCAGTTTCAGCCTTCTTGACACTGCATACGTCGTAAAAACGGTGGAAGAGTGTTGCAAGCTCTACGGCATATCTTGTCATCTTTGAAGGATCATAATTTAATGCTGACTGATTCACCTCGTTGGGAAGCGAAGCAATATGGCGGATAAGCTCGATCTCGCTGGGATTATCAAGAAGATTAAAATCAGCTGTTTCGGGAATTTCAATGCCCTCTGCACTGAGATTTGCCATAAGACTGCATATTCTTGCGTGAGCATACTGCACGTAGAATACAGGATTCTTTGATGACTGCTCTACAGCAAGGTCAAGGTCAAACTCAAACTGTGAGTCAGCCTCACGGAGATTGAAATAGAAACGTGCTGCATCAATGGGAATCTCATCAAGAAGAGTAACAAGAGTAATTGCCTTACCGCTTCTCTTTGAAAGCTTTACGACCTCGCCCTGACGAACAAGACGAACCATCTGCATAAGAACAACATCAAGCTTGTCTGCGTCAACTCCGAGAGCTGTCAGAGCTGACTTAAGTCTCGGAACATATCCGTGGTGGTCAGCGCCGAGAACGTTTACAGCCTTATCAAAGCCTCTTGTAACAAGCTTATCGTAGTGGTAAGCGATATCCGGAACAACATATGTGGGAATACCGTTTGCTCTTACGAGAACGAAGTCCTTATCAACGCCGAAATCTGTAGCTCTGAACCAGATTGCGCCCTCCTGCTCATATGTATGTCCGCTTTCCGCAAGCTTTTCAACGATACGCATAGTCTCACCGCTTTCGTGGAGCTTGCTTTCGCGGTACCATGTATCGTAAATAATGCGGTATTTCTTAAGATCTCTTTCAAGTCCGGCGATATTTTTCGGAAGAGCAAAATCAACAAGAGCCTTCTTGCGCTCCTCCTCATCTGCATTTTCAAGACCTGTACCGTTTTCGTCTATATAATTCTTAGCGTGCTCGATGATATCTGTACCGAGGTAAACGTCCTCAGGCATTTCAAAGATACCGCCCTCACCGCTCTGCTCATAGAGAGCTGTGCAGACCTTTTCTGTATTGTTTCCGCACTCTTCTCTCACCTTTGCGCCGTTTTCGGAAACAAGCTGGAGATATCTGAGCTGAAGTGATTTTCCGAATTTTTCAATCTGATTTCCTGCGTCGTTAACGTAGAACTCACGCTCGGCATGATAGCCTGCCCACTGAAGAACGCCTGCGAGACAGTCACCGATAGCTCCGCCTCTTGCGTTTCCGATGTGCATAGGACCTGTGGGGTTGGCTGAAACGAACTCTACGAGAATTTTCTTACCCTCGCCCATATTTGTTTTACCGTAGTCCTCGCCCTCGCTGAGAACGGCTCCCACAACATCAGAGAACCACTTTCTGCTGAGGAAGAAGTTCATAAAGCCGGGGCCTGCTATTTCTGTTTTCTCAAAAACAGTACCCTCAAGGCTGATTTTTGAAGCGATAAGCTGGGCAATTTTCACAGGAGCCATTCTGAAGCTCTTTGCGCACACCATAGCCACATTTGTAGCGAAATCTCCGTGTGATTTATCAGCGGGGATTTCAATATTGAACTTTGGAATTTCAGCTACGGAAACAGTACCTTCGGCAATAATACTTTCAATAGCCGAAGTAATTATTCCACGAAGCTGAAGCGATGCATTTTCAATGGGATTTGACATTCTTTAAGATTCCTTTCTTTTAGTTATTCTGTATATTAAGGATTATTTCATTATCTGAAAGATATGATGAGTTAAGGTCGAGAGTATATTTCATATACAGTCTGCCTTTTTTTTCAAGCTCATTCTCGATTGTATGGGTATAAACTCCTATACGGAGGTCTCCGTAAGGGGTTCCGTACTGGCAGTAGTGCTTCTTTCCCATTTCAAGGGTAAGCACTGAATTTGCCGTACCTTTTCTTATTATAGAGGCACTTTTATTACCTTCTGCCTTTATAGATGTGACAGAGCCTTCAAAGCCTGTTGCCGAAGTGTCCTCATAGGAGATTACGCTCACACCGTCCTCGACGCTGTAAACGGCTTTTGTAACAAGCTCTGTTTCTGTTTTTTCATTATCCTGCCACTGAATACTTGTAAGGGAAATCAAAATGCTTTTTTTCAAGATAAACTCCTTATTTTTACTGATATCAGTATGTTCTGTCGGCATTTTCTATTGCCTGTTCTATAAGCTTGTCAAGGAGATACGAAAGCTCCATACCCAGCTCCTTCATAAGCTGAGGATAGATACAGTCGGCACCCAGACCGGGAGCAGTACTGATTTTGTTGAGCTTTGCTCCGTTTTTGCCAAGCATAAAATCAATTCTTGCAAAGCCCTTGCAGTTAAGTGCCTTGTAAGCTTCTATAGCCATATTTCTTATTTCCGCAGTTTCTTCCTGACTGAGCTCTGCGGGAATTCTAAGGCAACCGCTGTGAGAAACGAAATGCTCTCTGGGGCAGTCTCTTCCGCAATCGGCAATAATCTCGCCCACATTTGAAGCAAAGGGAGTATCATAGCCGAACACTGCGACCTCAAGCTCCTTGCCCTCGATAAACTCCTCCACAACGACCTTGTTATCGTGTGAGAAAGCGATCTTAACGGCAGGCTCAAGCTCCTGCGGAGTATTCACCTTTGTAACGCCTATTGAGCTTCCGCTGTTTGCAGGCTTTACGATAAGGGGGAAGAGCTCTGCAAAATCACGGCATATAGCCTCGCATCTCTCATCAATATGGTTAAGCTCGCGATAAGTGATCATAGTCCACTTTGCAGTGCTTATACGATACTGACCGCCGTCCACAAGAAGATGTGTCTGAGACTTATCCATACAGGAAGCAGAGGAAAGAAGTCCACAGCCCACATAGGGGATTCCTGCCATATCGAGAAGTCCCTGAATTGAGCCGTCTGCTCCGAATTTTCCCTGAAGGAGCGACAATACAACGTCAATTTTCTTGATAGAAACCTCGCCGTTTTCTATAGTGACAATTCCCTTATGGATAGGATCGGGAGATATTATTGCAGAGGTACAATCGGGATTGAACTCCCACTTACCCGAAGCGATATCAGAAGCGTCGCCGGGATAATACAGCCATCTGCCCTTCTTTGTAATTCCGATACAGATTACCTCATATTTATCGGAAGGAATACTTGTAATAACGTCCTTTGCGGTTGCAAGGGAAAGATTATGTTCTTTTGATATTCCGCCGAAAATAACTGCTACCTTTATTTTTGCCATAGAGATTACTCCTTAAGAAACGGTTAGATTACATTATGTATCAATATATTTTATCACATTTCACAAAAAACTGCAAGTATTTTTTGCATAAATGAAGAAAATCGTTAGATTTTCAAAAGAGAGGCACAACTATGCATAATTTTCAACATATGTTTTTGTTTGTTTTAACAACAGATTTTACGTTTTTCTAAAAAATTTAACCCGAACGGTCTGCTCTGAAAACAGAGTCAGTGCTGTTCGGGTTATTATTTATATTATAAATGTGTACTTTTTCAGACAGCTTTTCTGCCTTTTCCAAAGGGCTTTATCAGTCTTACAGAGTTGAGTATCAGAAGCATTGCTACTCCCGAATCGGCAAATACCGCAAACCACATACTTGATATTCCCAGAAGTCCCAGCACAAGCACCATTGCTTTCACCGCAAGAGCAAACACTATATTCTGACGTGATATACTCTGAGTTTTGTCTGCAATCTCCTTTGCCCTGAATGCCGAGCGGGGAGCAGAGTTGAACAATACCACATCTGAGGCTTCAAGTGCAAGGTCAGAACCACTGCTTACAGCTCCGCCCACATCTGCTCCCGCAAGAACAGGACCGTCGTTGATTCCGTCGCCCACAAACATAACGGGACCGTATTCTTCTCTGAGCTTTCTTATTTTCTCAAGCTTTTCTGCGGGAAGAAGAGCTCCCTCTGCGATGTCCATTCCCAGCTTTTCCGCTACAGATACGGTATTTTCCTTTCTGTCGCCCGAAAGAAGAGCCGTTTTTATTCCCGATTTTTTAAGAGCCTTTACAGCTTCAGATGCTCCTTCTCTGATTTTGTCGGAAACGATTATTCTTCCCATAAGCACACCTGAAACCGCTACATAAACCGCTGTTCCGTGACTATCCTGAGAAGCCTCTCCCACAGCTATTGCGTTTTCTTCCATAAGCTTAATGTTTCCGCAGAGTATTTTCTCTCCGCCCACAACTGCCGATACGCCTCTTCCTGCAAGCTCGCAGAACTCCTCAGCGTCTGATGAGCAAACCCCTCTGTTTCGGCAGTATTCCGTTATGCTGACGGCTACAGGGTGAGAAGAAGCCTCCTCGCAAGTCATACAAAAGCTCAGCATTTTCTGCTCATCAGCTCCGTTATAAACAGTCACTTCGGTAACTCCGAAGCTTCCGTCGGTAATAGTTCCCGTCTTATCAAAAGCTATTACCTTCACCTTTCCGAGAGCTTCAAGCGAGGCTCCGCCCTTGAAAAGAATTCCAAGCTCTGAAGCTCTGCCTATTCCTGCGTAATAAGCAAGAGGTACGCTAAGCACCAATGCACAGGGACAGCTGATTACAAGAAATGTAAGTGCTGTGTAGAGCCACTTGCTCCACTCGCCTGTAATTACCGAGGGAACAACTGCCGTAAACAATGCAACTGCAAGTACTATAGGAGTATAAACGCTTGCAAAACGTGATATGAAACGCTCTGTTTTAGGTTTTGAAAGAGTTGCCGACTCTATTGCTTCGGCAATTTTCGCCATCATAGAGTCCTTTGCCTCTGCCTGAGCCGAGATAACTATTACGCTGTTCATATTTATACTTCCCGAAACGATTGTGTCTCCCACAGTCGCCTCAACAGGAACAGACTCACCGTTTATGGCAGACATATCAATCAGCGTACTGCCCTCAACGATAACTCCGTCAACGGCAACACGCTCGCCTGCACGGACTCTCACCCTGTCCCCTACGGCTATATCATCTGCGTTGATTTTCCTGTACTCTCCGTCAACGAAAACCTCGGCTTCCTCAACTTTAAGCTGAGTAAGAGCGGTGATGGACTTTCGGCTACGATTAACGGCATAGCTCTCAAAAAGCTCTCCTATCTTAAAGAAAAGCACAACTCCCACAGCTTCAGAGTACTCGCCGAGGACGAAAGCTCCCACTGTAGCCACAGTCATAAGGAGATTCTCATCAAAGATTTTTCCCTTTGAGATGTTTTTTGCGGTGTTTATCAGAATATCTTTTCCAAGAAGCAGATATGCAAGAATATAAAGAATTATCCCCATAATATTCAGCTTCAGTACGCTGTGTAAAATTATTCCCGCTATAAAAAGCAGAACTCCTGTAGCCATAAGCACAATGTCAGATCTGTTTGTCTCGCTGTCGCCTGAGAACTCACCTTCCTCAGCAATAACTGTTCCGGGCTCGATTTCATCGCATACCCTGTTCAACTCCGCAAGAATATCGTCCCTCAGCTCACCTTCTACCACAATTTTTCGTGAAGGGAAGCTCAGCACTGAGCTTTCAACGCCGTCTATCTTCCCGATTGCTTCTTCTATAAGAGCTCCGCAGTGAGCACAGTCAAGATTTTTTATTATATAAGTTCTTTTCATAGAAGCTCCTTCTTTCATATGAATGATTGTTCATATGTTTAATATATCATACATTTCTCCCCCTGTCAAGAGTATTCTTGAAATTTCCTTTGCAATATGCTTACAGATATGTTATAATAAGCTTGAAACAACCGTCTGTAGCAGTTTCTGCACTGTTGCAGACAGTTAACAGACTCGTGAAAATACAGATAGTTAGCGTATGCTAACAACTTTTGAAAATTTTTTTGAAATTTTTTCGTCTTTTTTTCCCGTCAGCTACACTACCTTATGAAAGCTTTCAAATTCAGCGTTTTTTTCGTCAGTTTTCAGTAAAGGAGTGATGACTATGACAGCTGACACAAAATTATTTCACGGAGGTGACACAGCCATTATTTTTTCACATACCCAGCCCATTGCCGATGATATGGAAATCTCTCAGCAGTGCAATGAGGTCAATGATCTTATTATTAGCTGTAAAACCTCTAAGGAAAGCCTCAGCAAGCTTTACACTATGTTCAAAAGAAGTGTTTTTGCCATTGCATTCAGTATTACAGGCGATTATCATCTCTCAGAAGACTGTGTCGCCGAAACCTTTGTCAGACTGACTCAGGTCAAGCGCTTCTCTGCTAAAAACGGTGACGGAAGAGGATTTATCTTCACCGTCGCACGCAACGTTGCTTTCGAGCAACGCAGGCGTTATAGGAAAAACTGCGTAAATCTCGTCATTCAGAGCTACGGCGATGCTGATAAAACCGTTGAGGACAGTATCTTCATCAATCAGCTTCTGAAAAATCTGAATGATAAACAACGTCAGATCGTTGTGCTAAAATGCTACAGCGGTCTTACGTTCAAGGAAATCGCCGTAATTATGAAGTCTCCCGAATCAACCATAAAGTCAAAATATCAGAAGGCTATCAACATTTTAAAGTCAAAGGCAGGTGTAATATGATGAAAGACAACAGAAACTTCAATTCTGAGTTCGAAGAGCTCCTCAAGGGTAAAATGAACGAACTCGCTGATTCGGTGGACTGCTTCGATAAAATCACAAAGCGCGCATATCCTCGTCAGGACGCGGATTTTGCTGACGGCGAGCTTACTGTTTGTGAGCTTGAAAATGTTACAGGCAAAAAGAATTTCTTTCGCTTTATGCCGGCTGTTGCCATTATGACAGCCTGTGCACTCTGCTTGTTTTTTCTTCCTAAGAATGCTCGGTTCGTAGATTTCGTTTCGTCTTATTTCGGCAAGTCAGATGAAAAGGCTTACCGTGAGATCATCAACGAAATCAAGGAGGAAACAGCTTCGTTCAATTACAAAACCTATGACTGTTCTCTTGAAGAGTATATTTCAAAGGACGTTATTATTACTCCGCTTTTCAGCTGTCCTTTTGAGGAAAACAGCGAAGATGAGCTGAGTGTAAGGATTTTTGTAAAGATGTGCGGAAGTATTCCTACAAATCAGGTATATGCCGTTGTTTACGAGGGAAACTACAGCGACGGTGACTATATCGCCGTTGCCGAGTCATCTGCCGAATTCACAGAAAAGGAAATTTCAGAGCTTGCGGAAAATGTTACAATAGACTCCCTTTCACTTCCCTTTTTAAAGGTTGAAAACGAGCTTATCGGAGTAAACGGTAGTAACTTCACCGACGCAGACGGAAATGATATCACTCTTGCGGGATTTGACTTCAACTGCTTCTACAAGCAGAACGATAAAACCTCGCTTATTATTGGAAACCTCGCTTACTATTCCATAAATAATGCCAACAGCAATGCACATTACTATGATATTTCCGCCTGCAGTAACTATAACGGAAGTCAGTTTGAAAGCTTCGACATCTTTGAGGCCTCTGAAATTTACGATCCCGCTGTTATGTGGGCAAACGTTCTTTACTTCAACGGCGACTCTGCAAGAGCTGATACTGAGCTTTCCGATTTCTCAAACAAAAAGCTTTTCTCAGACAACGGCGTAACAGCTCTTCCGTACTATATGTCTCCTTATAATAATTCAGTGTACACTTATAACAGCTACGTTAATACTTCACTGACTGTTGAGTGTAACTACGGCTCGACAGGAAATATAAGCACTCCCGTTTTTGAGAACATAACTGAGCGTTTCAGAGTTTATCTTCCCGATGCTACCGAAACATTTATCTGCTATACAGCTGACGGACGCATTAATCATACGTTTAACCAAGAAAGCTCGGAATCATCGGCAGTATCAAATATCAACGCTATTGAAAGCAACTGCATCAATCTTAAAACAGAGCTGGACATCTTCAACGAGCTTATGATTGCACTTGAAGAAGAACAAAAAAACGCTTCCGATGAAAAACATATTATGGAGCTTCAGACAGAAATCGATGCCGTTATGATAAAAAAAGAACAAACCGAACAGATGCTTGCAGATATTCAGTGGAAAACTGAAAGCTCAGCTGATTCCGTAGCTGAATACGACAGCACCTACACCATCGGTGAAAACTAAAACAGAAACAGAAATACAAAAGAAAGTACTATAAAGCAATGCAGTTTCCCATAAGGGTACTGTCTATACGGAAGCATTATGCGTATTTAGTGGGGGAACCTTTCTGAAGAAAGTTTGTGCCTGACAGGCACCCGTCCCCTCTGTCAGCTTCGCTGACATCTCCCCACACTGTGGGGAGTCACCCACACCCCCTACAAAGACTTTTACTCTGAATTAAATCCCCATAGGGTGCACACAGAGAAATCCTTGAATTTCTACTTTGTCTGGCGTGTGCACCCTATGGGGCTGAAATTAAAACTTGAAAGTTTTAGGAAAGGAGTTTGAGGGATAACCCTTTTTCAAAAGGGTTTCCCTCAATAATTCACGTAAACACTTCTATATGGATAGCGCCTTTACGGAGACCGCTTTGTTTATTTTTGTCTTATTTTTTCGGATACTATTGATTTTTTTATAAATATATGTTATAATTAATTTATAAAATTTAAGGCACTGTGCACTGCAGTCGCCGATTAACGGGAGGGTTTACACCTATGGAATCAATCAAAAAATATGTCGCTGAATTTATCGGCACACTGGTCCTTGTACTTTTTGCCTGCGGAAGCGCAGCTGTACTGGGATGCTCAACAACAGAAAGCAATGCAAGCTATGTTATGACAGCTCTTGCTTTCGGTCTGGTTATCGTTGCTATGGCTTACTCAATCGGAAACATCTCAGGTTGCCATATCAACCCCGCTGTTTCAATCGCTGTTCTTGTAAGCGGTAAAATGAGCGTTAAGGACTTTATCGGCTATGTTATTGCTCAGTTCCTCGGCGCTATCGCCGGTGCAGGCCTGCTTATGGCTATTATCGGCAAGGATATGGGACTCGGTACAAACGGTCTTTACAACGACAGCATCGGCAAGTCTATCCTCATTGAGATCATTCTTACCTTCGTTTTCGTTATCGCTATCCTCGGCGTTACTTCAAAGCCTGAATTCGGTAACGTTGCCGGTCTTGTAATCGGTCTCACACTCACTCTTGTACATATCTTCGGTATCTTCTTCACAGGTACTTCAGTTAACCCCGCAAGAAGCTTTGGTCCCGCACTTTTTATGGGCGGAGATGCTCTTGCTGATGTATGGGTGTTCATCGTTGCTCCTCTTATCGGCGGAGTTCTTGCAGCTCTCGTTTATAAGTTCCTCAGCAGTGAAAAGGCTTCAAAGTAATATGAAACAAAACAGGGCACTTGGGTGTCCTGTTTTTTTATGCGAAGAAGTGAAAATTCTCCCTATGGTATTGACTTTTAAGCTGAAATATACTATAATATAACGTAATTGCTATTTCAAATAATTCTAAGGAGTTAAAATACTATGGCTAAAAAACAAATGTCAAGAGAAGGCTACGAAAAGCTCAGACTTGAGCTCGACGAGCTTATTACAAAAAAACGTAAGGAAGTCGCTCAGAAGCTTAAGGAAGCTCGTTCATACGGTGACCTTTCCGAAAACGCTGAGTACGATGAGGCTAAAAACGAACAGGCTATTCTCGAAGCTCAGATTGCAGAGCTTCAGCATACTCTCGATAACGCAGAGGTAGTTGATGACGCAAGCATTTCTGTTGATGAAATCGGTATGAGCTCTGTTGTTACTCTCAAGCGTCTTGATACAGGCAAGATTCAGACCTTTACTATCGTTGGTACTAACCACGCAAATGTCAAGGAAGGAAAAATCTCTGATGAATCTCCTGTCGGCAAGGCTGCTATGAAGAAAAAGGTGGGCGATGTATTCAGTGTCAGCGCTCCCGCAGGCGAGCTTAAATTTGAGGTTCTTGAAATTTCTAAGTAATTTTCCAATGGGAAGGAAGTATTTTTTATGAGCGAAAATCAGATAAATGCTCCTGTTGCCGCTGAGGAAGAGCAGCAGGATATAAATATTCTCAAGAAGGATCGTCTTGATAAGCTTGCCGATCTCAGAAGCGGTGGCTTTGATCCCTATCAGATTACTAAATTCGACGTTACAGGTCTTGCTGCTCAGTATAAGGCTGAGTACGAAGCTGATGAGGCTAATGTTATTGCTGAGGCTGACGGCGATGAGGAAAAGCTCAATGCCGGCCTTACAGCTCTTAACGGAAAAATCGTGAGACTTGCCGGACGTATTATGAGCTGGAGAGATATGGGTAAGGCTAATTTCATCGACCTTCGTGACTCTTCAGACAGAATTCAGGTTTATATCCGTTCCAACGACGTTGGCGCAGATGTTTTCAAGGAATTCAAGAAAAAATGGGATATCGGCGATGTTATCGGCGTAGAAGGCTTTGTTTTCAGAACAAGAAAGGGCGAGATCTCTGTTCACGCACAGAAGATTACTCTCCTTTCAAAATCACTTCTTCCCCTGCCTGAAAAATGGCACGGTCTCAAGGATCAGGACGCAAGATATCGTCAAAGATACCTCGACCTTATCGTTAATCCCGATGTTAAGGATACTTTTGTAAAGAGAAGCCTTATCCTCAAGGAAATCAGAAATTATCTTGATAATCTCGGTTATATCGAGGTTGAAACTCCCGTTCTTCTCCCTATCCAGATCGCTGCTGCAGCAAGACCTTTTGTGACTCATCACAATACTCTGGATATGGATATGTTTATGCGTATTGAGACTGAGCTCAACCTTAAGAAGCTCATCGTAGGCGGATTCAACCGCGTTTACGAGGTAGGTCGTATCTTCCGTAACGAAGGTATGGATACTTCCCACAACCCCGAATTCACTACTATCGAAATGTATCAGGCTTATACCGACTATATCGGTATGATGGACCTTATCGAAAATATGTACAGAACTCTCGCTTTCAAAATCTGCGGAAGCGATACTATCTCCTATCAGGGCGTTGATATCGAGCTTGGCAAGCCCTGGGAGCGTCTCACTATGATCGAAGCTGTCAAGAAATATGCTGGCGTTGACTATAACGACTGGGCTACTGACGAGGACGCAAGAGCTTGCGCCAAGGCTCACGATGTTGAGGTTGAAGAGGGTGATCACGCTACTAAGGGACACGTTCTTATCGCATTCTTCGACGCTTTCGTTGAGGATAAGCTCATTCAGCCTACTATTATCTACGATTATCCCGTTGAGAATTCTCCCCTTGCTAAGAGAAAACCCTCTGATCCCGCTTTCACTGAGCGTTTTGAGTATTTCATCTACTGCCGTGAAATGGGTAACGCTTTCTCAGAGCTTAATGATCCTATCGACCAGAAACAGCGTTTCGTTCAGCAGGTTGAGGCAAGACGTGCTCTCGGTGATAACACAGGTGAGGTTGATGAGGACTTCGTAACAGCTCTCGAATACGGTATGCCTCCTACAGGCGGTCTCGGTCTCGGACTTGACAGACTTGTTATGCTCCTTACCGACAGCGCTTCCATCAGAGACGTACTCCTCTTCCCCACAATGAAGCCCATTCCCGCAAACAGCGGTAGAGTTAAGGAAGAAGCTTCCGACGAGGAATAATTTATCCATCTGAAATTATATAAGGGGTGTGCTTTGTTAAGTATGCCCCTTTGAGCTTTTACGGAGGAATTATGAAAGATAAGGATAATAACAATAATATTTCTCCTCAGGCTGATGAAGAGGAGAAAATTCACGTATCCAAAAGCGTGTTCAGGTCTGCCAAAGAGCTTCAGCAACAGCGTATGAATGAGCTTGAAGAACAACAGCGTCAGCTTGAAAAACAGGCGCAGGAACGTGAAAAGAAAAAACGTGAAGCCTACGAACGCCGTATTCTTCAGGAGAAAAAAGAGCTTCTGCGTATGAAACAGGAGCAGACCGAGGAAAGCGAAATTATAGATACCAAGCCTGAAGAAGAGGTAAAGCTCTCCTTCCGGAAGAAAGTTACCAACTTTTTCTACCATAACAAATGGTGGCTGGGACTTGCTGTGTTTTTCGTCTGCGCGGGAGCTTTCCTTATTTACGACCTCGTAAGCAGAGAAAAACCCGACCTCACCGTTATGATCGTTGCCGAAAACGATATCATCGGAAACTCTGAGGGTCTCAAAAACTATCTCGAAGGCTTTGCTGAGGATTCAAACGGCGACGGCAAAGTTAATGTTGCTATTCACTATATCCCCTATTCAGATAACTACAGAAATAATTATGCCAACGGAATAGATACAAAGCTTACTGTAGAGTTTCAGTCTGCCGACGCTATGATAGTTATCGGAAACAGCAAGCTTTATAATATTATGCGCGCCGATCAGGTTTTTGTCAATCTTGAGGAGCTTATGCCCGATAACAAGCATACCGACTCGATTGCCTTTAAGCTCAAGGACACCTCCTTTGCCGAGAAAATCAGCGTTACCGAGGAAGCTGTCACCGATGATCTGTTTATCTGTCTTCGTATCCCTCAGAGTCTTATGTACACCGATGAAGAGGAAATGCAGGAAGCATATGACAGAGACTTTCCCATTTTCAATAAGATTATTGAGGATCTGTCTGAATAAATTTCACAAGGACTGCAACACAGCAGTCCTTTTCTTGTGTGAAAATTTGGAAAACAGGGATTTTTCCTCTTTACAAATCCTATGGAATTTGTTATAATTAAAGTGATATTCTGTGCTTTGGCACACTGAAATGAGGTATTGCTTTGGCAAATAAAAATATAAGAAATTTCTGTATCATCGCTCATATAGACCACGGTAAATCTACTCTTGCTGACCGTATTCTTGAAAAAACAGAAACTGTGGCTATCCGCGATATGGAGGAACAGCTCCTCGATAATATGGATATCGAGCGTGAGCGCGGTATCACTATCAAGGCTCGTGCCGTTCGCCTGAAATATACAGCTCAGGACGGCGAGGACTATATCTTCAACCTGATCGATACTCCCGGCCACGTTGACTTCAATTACGAGGTTTCTCGTTCTCTCGTTGCCTGCGAGGGCGCTATTCTCGTTGTTGACGCTTCTCAGGGAATTGAAGCTCAGACTCTTGCCAACACCTATCTTGCTATCGAAAATGACCTTGAGGTTGTTCCCGTTGTCAATAAAATAGACCTTCCTTCCGCAGATCCCGAAAGAGTCTGCAACGAGGTTGAAAATGTTATCGGTATTCCCGCTATGGACGCTCCCAGAATTTCAGCGAAAATGGGCATCAATATTGAAGAGGTGCTTGAAAAAATCGTTACCGATGTACCGGCTCCTCAGGGAGATCCCGAAAAGCCTCTTAAAGCGCTTATCTTCGACAGCTACTATGACTCCTACAAGGGTGTTATTATCTACGTCCGCGTAAAGGAAGGCAGTGTCAAGGTTGGCGATAATATCCGTCTTATGGCTACAGGTTCTGTATTTACCGTTGTTGAGGCAGGCTGTATGGACGCTAACTCTCTCAATAATACAGGCTCGCTTGAAGCCGGCGAGGTTGGATATATCTCTGCTTCAATCAAAAGCATCGGTGATACTCAGGTGGGCGATACGGTTACAAATGACGATAATCCCTGTGATGAGCCTCTTCCCGGCTACCGCAAGGTAAATCCTATGGTTTATTCGGGTATTTATCCCGCTGACGGAGCAAAGTACGGCGACCTTCGTGACGCTCTGGAAAAGCTTCAGCTCAATGACGCTTCCCTTTCGTTTGAGCCCGAAACTTCAATCGCTCTGGGCTTTGGCTTCAGATGCGGATTTTTGGGACTCCTCCATATGGAGATTATTCAGGAGCGACTTGAGCGTGAATATAATCTTGACCTTATTACTACCGCTCCATCGGTTATATACAAGGTTACTCTTACAAACGGAGAGGTTCAGTATATCGACAACCCCACAAATTATCCCGATCCCGCTCTTATTGCCGAAGCGGAGGAGCCTATGGTCAAGGCAGATATCCTTGCTCCTTCTGAGTACGTGGGCAATATTATGGAGCTCTGTCAGGACAGACGCGGTGTTTTCAAGGATATGAAATACCTCGACGATACACGTGTGAATCTGCATTATGAGCTTCCGCTGAATGAAATCGTTTATGACTTCTTCGATGTGCTTAAATCACGTACAAAGGGCTATGCTTCGTTTGATTACGAAATGCTCGGCTATGCGAAATCAAAGCTTGTAAAGCTTGATATTCTCCTTAACGGCGATATTGTGGACGCTCTATCATTTATCGTTCACACCGATAAGGCTTACAGCAGAGCTCGTAAAATCGCAGAAAAGCTCAAGGAAAATATCCCGAGACAGCTCTTTGAGGTTCCTATTCAGGCTGCAATCGGCGGAAAAATCATCGCCCGTGAAACTGTAAAGGCTATGCGTAAGGACGTTCTTGCAAAATGCTACGGCGGTGATATTACACGTAAGAAGAAGCTTCTTGAAAAACAGAAGGAAGGTAAAAAGCGTATGCGTCAGCTCGGTACTGTAGAGGTTCCTCAGGAAGCCTTTATGAGCGTTCTCAAGCTTGATACCTGATATATGCAAAAAACAGGCAGACCGCAAAGTCTGCCTGAAATTACTATATTAAGAAAGGTCGTTTGTTATGAGCATTTATAATTGTCCTCACTGCGGTGAGAAAACCTTTAATCCCCTCACAAAAGCTTTTGCCGGCCAGCTGAACTCTAAGGGCAAGCCCTGCAAAAAATGCGGAAAGCGCTGTGTAAATGGCAAGGGAGCTACTATCTTCAATTGTATTTTCTCGCTTGCTGTGTTTGCAACTGTTGTTGCTGTTTATCTTATCTGGCCCGCTCATGATATCCTTATCGTTATCGGACTTATCGCTTCTCTTTTTGTTGTTCCCAAGCTGGTCAATGCCTTTTTCTTCAAAATGGCTCAGGCTATACGTATCGACCTGCCGTAATGGATACACTCGGACTTTATATCCACGTTCCATTCTGCGGAAAAAAATGCCGTTACTGCGCCTTTTATTCCGATTGCTACTCTCCTGTTCTTGCAGAGGAATACGTCAATGCGGTAATACGCAATATACGCCATTATTCCCATAAAAATCAGGTTGTGGACACGCTCTACTTCGGCGGAGGAACTCCCTCACTTCTTTCCTCTTCACAGCTGGATAGAATAATTACCGAGACTAAAAACGGCTTTGCTCTTGAGGAAAACGCAGAAATTACTCTGGAAGCCAATCCGAATACGCTTAATCCTCAGAAGCTTTGTGAGCTTCGTAAAATCGGTATAAACAGACTATCACTGGGAGTTCAGTCAATGAATGACCACGAGCTTGCCTTTCTCGGACGCTCCCATACTGCCGAAAGAGCCGTAAAAGCTGTAAACGACGCCTTTGATGCGGGCTTTGAGAATATCTCCTGCGACCTTATGCTCGGTATTCCCAAACAAACCGCTGAAAGCCTTGAATACTCCATAAACCGTCTTGCAGAGCTACCGATACAGCATATTTCAGCTTATATCCTCAAAGTCGAAGAGAATACTGCTTTTGACTGCGAGGAAATCAGAAATGCTCTGCCCGATGAGGATACCTCGGCAGATATGTATCTTAAAATGTGCAGTCTGCTTGAAAGCAAGGAGTTTAAGCAGTATGAGGTCTCGAATTTTGCAAAACAAGGCTTTGAAAGCCGTCACAACTCACGTTACTGGAAGTGTCTGGACTATCTGGGAATCGGTCCGTCGGCTCACTCCTGTTACGGTGGAAAAAGATTTGCCGTGCCTTCCCATATCTCAGACTTTGTTCAGTCTGAGGTTCAGAGCACTGTTGTTACTGACGAGTCTCCCTGTGGTTTTGAGGAGCGTGCAATGCTTGCTCTGCGTCTTAAAGAGGGACTTGACCTTGACTGTATTGACTCTCACCGAGAGGATATCGAAAGGAAAATCCCCCATCTTATCAAGGCGGGCTATGCACAGTTTGACGGGAGATTTCTCTCACTTACCGCAAAAGGCTTTCTTATGTCCAACTCTGTTATTGAATATGTTATATTCTGATGCTACTCAAGAAGCTCCTCCCTCATACGGGCAAGGAGCTTTTTTTCACGCCTTGATACCTGCACCTGAGTCATTCCAAGCGCCTGTGCTGTTCTTGCCTGTGTAAGACATCTGAAATATCTAAGCTCAAGAAGAATTCTGTCGCTTTCGTCAAGAGAAGCCATTATCTGCCTGAGAGCTATGGTATCTACAATTTCTCCGTCGGGCGACTCTGACGGAATATCTATCTGTCCCTCGCCGTCTGCTCCGGAAGTAAGTGAAATAACGGGCTGACTTACGCAAAGCGCCTGTGATACGGCAGTTTCATCCTCGCCCGTAAGCCTTGCAAGCTCGCTGATAACAGGCTCTTTTCCCTCTGCAATTCGATACTCTTCGGCAATCTTCTGAACTTTCATTGAAAGCTCCTTCAGACCACGGCTGACCTTGACAGAGCCTCCGTCACGGAACATTCTCTTTATTTCTCCAAGTATAACAGGAACCGCATAGGTTGAAAATTTCACTCCACGCTCTGTATCAAATGCCTTAACTGCTTTGAGAAGTCCTATACATCCCGCAGAGTAAAGATCATCGTATTCAATTCCCTTTCCCCTGAATTTATTGGCGCACAGATGAACAAGGCCAAGATTTTCCTCTGCCAGAGGTTTGCCCTTTACCTCAGTCTCCATTATTCTCAAGCCTTTTCCGCATTATTATGGTAGTCCCCTTGCCGACTGTGCTTTTTACTGTAAGCTTATCCATAAAGGTCTGCATAAGAGAAAAACCAAGTCCCGAACGCTCCTCCTCGGGAGCTGTCGTGAATAACGGCTCCATAGCCTGCTCAACATCGGCAATTCCACAGCCCTTATCTCTGATTTTTATGTAAATTTCACGATTTTCAAGGAGCTTCATTGTAAGCTCTATTTTCCCTTTTGTATGCCTGTAGCCGTGCACCACTGAATTTGTCACCGCTTCGGAAACTGCCGTTCTTATATCGGAAAGCTCCTCAACGGTGGGATCAGACTGGATAAGAAACGAGGATACAACTGATCTTGCTACGCTCTCGTTTACCGAAAGCGACGGCATCGTGAATTTAATTTCATTTATCACATTCATTTTTTTACCTTCCTTTGCTTTATTTTTCACAGGTTATCTTCACAAGGCGCTCAATGCCCGAAAGCTTGAATACTCTTCTTATATATGTGCAGGGATTTCTTACCTCTAAAACTCCTCCGCACTGGTTTATCAGCTTATGACGTCCCATAATCAGCCCTATTCCAGAGCTGTCCATAAACGTAATGTTGCGGAAATCAATGGCAAGCTCGCCTGGACGGTTTGCAATTATATACCTGTCAAGACGGCTTCGTATCTCCTTGGCATTGTGGTGGTCTATTTCTCCGCTGAGTATTGCCACAGCCGATGTTCCTTCGGATTTTATATCAACCTTCATTTTCATACCTCCTTTTTTATTATTATATCTCATATTATCCGCAGTTTTTGTCGGTTACAGGCGAGTATTTTTTCTGCTCTGTCATTGAAAATATCATCGGAAAATGGTATAATAATATCATAATTACTTTTGTTAGGAGAATTCTTTATGTCAAAGACTTTCTGGAAAGGCAGTACGCTTCTTGCACCTGTCCCCGCATCGCTTGTTACCTGTGGAAATCAGGAAAGCTGTAACGTGCTTACTATCGGCTGGACAGGCATTGTAAATACTCGTCCGCCTATGACCTATATTTCTGTAAGACCTGAGCGTTACTCTCACGATATCATTAAAAATTCAGGCGAGTTCGTTATTAATCTTACCACATCAGCTATGTGCAGACAGACCGATTACTGCGGTGTCAAAAGCGGTAAGGATACCGACAAAATCAAAGACTGCGGATTTCACCTTGTGCCTGCTCAGAAGGTTGCTGTGCCGATTATCGAGGAATGTCCCGTAGCTTTGGAATGTCGCGTTACCGAGTCAAAGCTTCTGGGCTCGCACACAATGTTTCTTGCGGAAATTGTGGGTATTGACGTTGATGACCGCTATATTGACAGCAAGGGCAAGCTGAATCTCCAGCAGTGCGGTCTTACGGCGTATGCTCACGGAGAGTACTTTGCTTTAGGAAGAAAGCTTGGTGACTTCGGATTTTCTGTGAGAAAAAAGAAAAAGCACAAAAACAAAGGCTCTAAGTGATTATGTCCTCAAGATATATCCTCAGTTGCTCCTCGTTTTCCATTACAATACCTTCACAAAGCTGTTTCCGGTCGTAATCGGAAAGAAGATTTACGTTATAGTCAATTATGCGATAGGGCTTTTCCCCGTCGCCCTTGAATATTCCAAGCCTGCCGTTGAATTCACGTACAGTGATTTCAGCCTGTTCAAGTCTGCTTACACTTTTTGTGGCTTCGGCTTCCATTTTCTTGTATCTAAGGCTTTGTCCCAGCGTGCATATCACTATAAATCCCGATATGGTCAGGGAAACTGCAAGGGTGAAAAAAATCTTCCTGTCCATTCACTTCAGCTCCTTTTCTGTATTATGCTGTAAATATTATTGGCTGATTTTTTCTGTTTATACAAATTGCTGTTTTTTTTACAAAGGTCTTAACATATCAGGAAAAATGTGTTATAATGTATTGTGTATAAATATATAAATTCTTTGAAAGGAGAGTTGCCGCCTTAAGCGGCTTACCTTACAAAATGAACGATAAAGATAAAATTAACAATTCGCCTCAGCCACAGCGTCCTTCAAACGGACGCAGCTCTTCGGGCAACTCTGAAAACAGAGCCCCAAGACCGCAAAACAGCTCAGGCAACAGAGCTCCTTCAAGACCTGCTCAGAACGGTAATAGCAGACCGACAGGTTCACGCCCTGCTCAGAACGGCAGACCCGATGGTTCACGTCCGGCTCAGGGTTCAGGCTCTGCTCCTTCAAAATCAGGAAAACCTGTGACCACAAAGGCTAAAAAGCCTGTTACTGCACCCAAGACAAAGGACGCTTCAGGCAAAAAGAAGAAAAAGAAAAAACACAGCAAGGTTTTCAATATCATAAAAAAGCTCATTACTGTCATTATGACAACTCTGCTTTCACTTGTGCTTATTATGATTATTACAGGTACTATCGTTTGTACCGCTCTTACTGTCTATGTTCTCGATTTTATGGAGGAAACTACAGGTATTACCCTTCAGGAGCTTGAATCGGGAAGCAATACCTACTTCTACGGTATGGATACAGATGAGGAAACAGGTAATCTTGAATATGTTGTGCTCCACAGCGTTCAGACCGACGTTCAGCGTATCCCTGTCTCTATCGACGAAATTCCTCAGCACGTTCGTGATGCCTTTGTTTATACCGAGGACGAGCGTTTCTATACTCACGACGGTGTTGACTATAAGCGTACCTTCTCTGCTTTCCTTAATATGTTCCTCAATATCTACGATACGGAACAGGGTGGTTCGACTATCACTCAACAGCTTGTAAAAAACCTTACAGGCGATAAGGAGCACTCACCACAGCGTAAGATCCGTGAGATTTTCCGTGCTATGCAGCTTGAAAAAACCTACTCCAAGGACGAAATTCTTGAAGAGTATCTTAACTATATCGGCTTCGGCGGACCTATCAACGGTATTCAGCTTGCCGCTAACCGTTACTTCGGTAAGAATGTAAACGAGCTCTCTACTGCAGAGGCCGCTACCCTTGCCGCTATCCCTAAAAGCCCTAACGAGTACTATCCCTTCAATCAGAAGTATGACGAGGAAACAGGTGTGCATATCTATGACGGTAAGGCCGTAAATAAAGAGCGTCAGCAGTACGTTCTCTGGCAGCTTTACAAAAACGGTGCTATCTCATACGATGAATATCAGGTTTACCTTGATGAAAAGCTCGTCTATACCGATTCCGAAGAGTACCTTAAGCTTCACCCTGAGGACGCTGCTGAAGAGCTTGAAAAGAAGAACGAAGCTAACTCATGGGTTGTCGACGCTATGTACAAGGAAGCTGCCGAGTACCTCTGCACGCTCTATAACATCGATTACTGGGAAGCTATCAGACGTATCAATAACGGCGGTTACAAAATCTACTCATGCGTAAACTTCGATATGCAGTCTTATGTTGAGGAAAAATTCCTCGACCTTGGCAATATCCTTGATGTCGATAAGGTTAGAAAATGGGCTGATATCGACGGCGACGGCGAATCAGAGGAATACCTCCCCCATGTTGCATTTACCGCTCTTGACTATGACGGAACTGTGCTTTGTACTGTCGGTCAGTGGGGCGAGAAAAAGGATTCATTCGTTACAAACTATGCTACTACCGAAAAACGTCAGATAGGTTCTACTATCAAGCCTATCTCAACTTACGGCCTTGCCCTTGAAACAGATATGATTCACTGGGGCTCTACCTACCGCGATGAGGCTGTTCTTACTCTTGAGGACGGCAGAAAATGGCCTACAAACTACTCTACCGACGGAAGCTTCAGCGTTTCAGGACAGACTATCAACGTTTATTACGCTATTCAGAAATCATATAATACTGTTCCCGCTAAGCTTTGCGACGCGCTTACTCCTAATTCTGTATTCAACTTCTGTAAGGATAAGCTGGGTATGGACCTTGACCGTGCCGATGAAGCTTACTCACCTCTTTCTGTTGGTGCGCTTACCTATGGTCTTACTCTTGAAAACCTGGTAAACGCTTACCTTCCTTACGGTAACGAGGGTATCTACTACGACGCTCATATCGTTACTAAAATCGAACAGAACAATCAGCCTCTTTATGAGAATAACGGTAACCCAAGACAGGCTGTAAGTGAGGAAACTGCATGGGTTATGAACCGTCTGCTCAAGAATGTCGTTGAAACAGGTACAGGTACTGCTGCACGCCTTGACAATAAGGTAGTCTGCGGTAAAACAGGTACTACCAACGACTGGTATGACCTCACCTTTGTCGGCCTTACAAAAGACTTTGTCAGCGGTGTTACCATCGGTTATAAGTACTATAACAAGTCACTCAGCCTTCCCGCTTCAGTTAAATCTGCTAAGGTTTGGAACAATATTATCGGCGAATACGCAAACAGAAGATCGGAAGAGCA
>SVNM01000037.1 GCA_015066875.1 Ruminococcus sp. | reverse complement strand
GTTTTTCTTGCCTGTTCATGAGCTTTATCGCTGACAGTTATATAGGCTCCGAGTTTATCGTCACAATCGCTGATGCGTGACAATACTGAACTGAGGATTTCTTCACAACTGCACTCTTTTTTCTGAATCATTGAAGAAAGCTCCAAAGCTGTTTTAGTGTATAATTCCATATGTTACTCCCCTGTTCAGACTGTTCGTGGTACTGATATATATCCCGATTCCGTTTCGGGAGCTACTGAAAGCATCTGCGCACGTGAAGGCTTTTCCGTATTAATGCTGTCCTCTCTCAGCGTCATCTCATTTGTATTGAACAGCATATCATCACTATTTATGACGGGAAATTGGTCTGCAATTTCGGTTATGGCTTTCATATCACGCTCAAATTCTTCAAGTCGGTTTTCCTCAATTTCAAGCTTTGCAAGCTCTGCTATACGTTTTACATCTATTTTCATTTTACACGCTCTATTCGTTATTGTGTTCGATTTATCAGCTCAGCTTCATCTATTACTTCTATTCCAAGCTCGTTTGCCTTTACAAGCTTACTGCCTGCTTCCTCGCCTGCTACTACACAGCTTGTCTTTTTTGATACCGAACCTGACACTTTTCCTCCAAAGCTTTCAATAAGCTTCTTTGCTTCGTCTCGCTTCATTGTTGGCAGAGTTCCTGTAAGCACAAAGGTCATTCCTTCAAAGCGGTTGTCTCCTGTGCTTTTACTGTTGTAGCTCATATTCAATCCGAGCTTTTCAAGTCTTTCGATCAAATCCCTGAGCTGTGGCTGTGAAAGAGCTGATACTACGCTTTCTGCCATAATCTCGCCGAAGCCTTCAATTGATGATATTTCGTCCTTTGTGGCGTTGAGAAGCGTGCTCATTTCTGAGAATTTTTCACATAAAAGTACTGCTCCTCGCTGACCGATATTTCTTATGCCAAGTGCATATACAAGCCTGTCAAGCTCTGCTTTTTTGGAGTTCTCTATCGCCTTCAGAAGATTATCTGCTGACTTCTCAGCGAAACGGTCAAGAGTTAAAAGCTGTTCTTTGGTGAGAGTATATATATCTGCAGGAGATTTTACAAGCCCTGATTCAGTGAGGAGCATCATATTAGCAGGTCCAAGTCCTTCTATATCCATAGCTCCCTTTGATGCAAAGTGTATGAGGTTTTTCAGAAGCTGAGCAGGACACTGGGAATTAGGACATCTCAGCACGCTTTCGCCCTCGTCTCTTACAGATTCTGCTCCGCATACAGGACATTTTTCCGGAAGAGTGTATTTTTCCGATGATTCGCTGTGGCTTACGGATTTTACAACCTCGGGAATGATATCTCCCGCTTTTCTTACAGTTATGATATCCCCTATTCTTATATCCTTTTCGTCGATAAAGTCCTGATTGTGAAGTACGGCTCTTGATACGCTTGTACCTGCAAGAAGTATAGGCTCAAAAACAGCTACGGGAGTTATGGCTCCTGTTCTTCCAACATTTACTTCAATATCAAGAAGTCTTGTATCCTTTTCTTCAGGGGGGAATTTATATGCTACTGCCCATTTGGGAGTTTTTGTTGTTGCTCCCATAATCTCTCGCTGTGAAAGATCGTTTACCTTTACTACTACTCCATCAATGTCAAATGAGTATTTGCTTCTGTTTTCTCCGATGCTGTTTATTTCTTCCTCTATCTCACTGTAGCTCTTGCATAACTTGTATGAAGGTACAGTTTTAAAGCCAAGCTCTCTCAGATAATCAAGAGACTCCTTATGGGTTGTAAATTCTTTTCCTATGCACTGCTGTACATTGAAGATAAATATATCAAGCTTTCTTTCGGCTGTGATTTTCGGATTTTTCTGTCTTAATGAGCCGGCTGATGCATTTCGGGGATTTTTAAAAGGTTGCTGTCCTTCAAGCTCCTGTGCTTCCACAAGCTTGAAAAAGCTTTCACGGGGCATATATACCTCGCCTCTGACTTCAAGAAATTCGGGAGCTTCCTTAAGCTTAAGCGGTATTGTTCGTATTGTTTTAAGATTTGCTGTTACGTCTTCGCCTGTGAAGCCGTCGCCTCTTGTAGAGCCTCTTGTAAATACTCCGTCTACATATTCAAGAGATACTGAAAGCCCGTCTATTTTAGGCTCTACTGTATATAAAGGACTGCCAAGTGCTTCACTGCATCTTTCTGTGAAGCTGTTTACCTGTTCAAAGAAAAAAACGTCCTGAAGGCTTCCCATCTGAACGGTATGCGTTACACTTTCAAAGGTATTGAGCGCACTGCCTCCGACTCTTTGTGTGGGCGAGCTTGCTGTAATCAATTCGGGATACTCCCCTTCAAGAGCCTTAAGCTCCTGCATAAGCATATCGTATTCATAATCGCTTACTGACGGATTATCCTTCACATAATACTCATAATTGTATTTTTCAAGCAACTCTGAAAGCTCTTCTATTCTTTTTTTTGCATCTTCCCTGTTCATTTCTTCCTCCTAATTTATTTCAGTTCATATACAGCTGTGGGATTTCTCCTACTATTATATTCTCAGCTATGAGAAATTCATAGCTTGTTTTCGTGCTGAAGCTGTATAACGGAATTGATGAATTGATTTCTGTTGTTATTACTGCTGATATTCGGTGCTTTGTCTGGTTTATTCCGGCATTTTCAAATGTGCTTGTAAGCTTTACCTCTGCGTCTCGTGCCGGACAAACCCGAAGCCTTATTACAGGTCCTTTTCCAGCAAGCAGATATGAGTTCATCAGCGTGCCCAGGGGGATTTCTATTGCTCCGCCTGAGGCTTCTGAAAACTCTTCATTGATTTCAAGGCTTAGCTCAGACTGCACCTTGTTTATGTTGTATGACAGCGTTTCTACCGAAGCTACTTTCTTTTCGCTGTCATATAATACAACGGCAAAATCATTGTATGTATATCTGTTTTCTTCAAGATATTCAGAGATTATTCCGCTTATGGTCTTGTTTACATCTGTCCTTGAATAGTATATCGCCTGATTTACTGCAACAGGACAGATTGACTTTTCAATTCTTACTATGGCTGTTATCAGCAGGATTATTACTGTCAAAAACAGTATCGCTCCTATTATGCTTTTAATCTCTTTGTCTTTTTTGTGTTTTTTTCTTTTCATATTTTCACCCGATTTCGCAAAAGGGACGCTTTAATTATAAAACGTCCCTTCCGTATTTTTTCAGATACCTGCCTTTTTGTTTTTCGGGTGAAAAATTTGTCTATTGCCCGAATATCAGCTGACAGTTTTCTGACTGTTCTATTATATTCGGATAATATGATTTATGTTCTTTATCAGGTGTTTTTATCTACCTGATGCATCTTCTTGAGATTACCGATCTTTTCGTTTCTTTCATCAAGTACTCTTTCTATCTCTGTCCACTCAAGTCCCTGATTTGCGCAGAGTACCATTACATGATAAAGAAGGTCGTTGATTTCGTTCATAAGCTCGTCGTTATCGCCGTTCTTTGCTGCAATTACTGTTTCTGTAGCTTCTTCGCCGATTTTTTTGCAGATTTTATCTACTCCCTTGTCAAAAAGGTAGCAGGTGTAGGAATTTTCCTGTGCTGTTCCGTTTTCAAAATCAGCCTTTCTCTGCTTGATTACCTCAAATATTTCCTGATATACATTCATAATTCTTACTCCTTTTAATATTTTGATTTTTTCAGGTTATTCTTCTGTATTGTACAGCTCGTTGAAGAAACAGCTGTATTCTCCTGTGTGGCAGGCAACTCCTGTCTGCTCAACGTTTACAAGAAGTGTATCGTTGTCGCAGTCACCGTATATGGATACAACCTTCTGAAGATGTCCTGAGGTTGCTCCCTTGTTCCAGTACTCCTGTCGTGAACGGCTCCAGAACCAGGTATAGCCTGTTTCTAAGGTCTTTTTAAGACTTTCCTTGTTCATATACGCAAGCATAAGTACTGTTTTTGTGTTGGCCTCATAGCAGATTGCGGGGATAAGCTCGCCCTTTTCAAAAAATCTGTCAAGGTCGTTTATGTCGATTTTTATCATAGGTTAGTCCTCTTCTTTCTGATTTCCATTTTCATCAAACTTGTTGGTTATGTCCCGTAAAACTGCGGTAACAGAGCTTGCCAGAATTATTACTTCTGATATTAAATATATCAGGGATAGAATTTCTGCAAGATACTCGCCCTTGAAATGATACATAAACAGTATTACGGGAACTCCCAGTATAATATAGATTATACCGGTTATCAGCCAGCTTTTTCCACAGGTACGGTTGGCGTACGCCCATATTGCTGTGCTTTTTTGCGTGCTTGATGTGCGGATTCCGTATTTCATTTCCTTATCCATAGGAGCTTTGCATTTCATAACATATCCGCCAAGTATAGCTCCTGCTGATATTATAATCAGGACTATTAGCATAATTTCAAGCATTGGTTAGTCCTCCTAATCGATGAAAATTATTGGTTTGGGATCTGTCAAAGCCCATAATATTAAGACTGTGAAAAATATACCAACTGCGACTGCAAGTTCTATAATCGGTGCTTTTATGCTGAACTTGATGCTTTTTATATTCCATATTACTGCGCCTATAAGTATAATCAGACAAACAGGCAAAACTGTTATAGACTGCGTTGTAAAAAAGAATATAAAAGCCAGTGCTGAAACCAGTCCGTACAGAAATCCGAACATACAGCATTTCATATCGTATTTAAATGATACTTTCCAATCATCAGTTGTTTTGTTGGAGTTCATTACTGTATTCTCCTTTTCAGGTCCACAGCGAGGTTATAAACATCGGTGATGATACCTCGGATTTCTTAAATCCACAGTTTTCATAAAAGCTGAGCTCTGTATCGTATGCTATACAGACTATTCTCAGATAATCTGCATACTTTTCTTTTATCATTTCAACAAGTCTGCGTCCGATTGCTTTGCCCTGATATTCAGGTCTGATAAGAAGATAATGTACGTAAGCGGTCATTACTCCGTCGTCCATTGCACATATCATTCCTACAAGCTTTTCTCCGTCCCAGGCAGAATAAACAGTTTCAAAATTCTTCATCGCTGTTGCAAGCTTTTCAGGATAATGGCCTGATGACCAGTCAACCGACAGAAATAAATCTTTAAGCTGTTCGGCGGTAAAATCGTGAGTATCCTTGTAGGTTATGTTCATCGCATAATAACCCCCTTGCTTCGGCAGTATTCCTTGACTTCGCCGACAGTAAGCTCTCTGAAATGGAAAAGTGAAGCAGCTAAGGCTGCGGTAGCTCCTGTTTTTTCGAAAACTTCAGCGAAATCGTTTATCTTGCCTGCTCCTCCGCTTGCGATAACGGGGATTGTACAAGCATCGCATACAGCCTTCAGCATTTCAATATCAAAGCCCTCTTTTGTGCCGTCTGCGTCTATTGAGTTAAGGCATATCTCGCCTGCGCCAAGCTGTTCTATTTTCTTTACCCAGTCGATAAGGTCAATTCCCATATCAACCCTTCCTCCGTTGATATATACAGTCCACTTATGGTCGGCTACTTTCTTTGCGTCAATTCCCACGCAGATACACTGACTGCCGAAAATATCGGCACCGTCCTTGATAAGCTGTGGATTCTTTACTGCCTGTGAGTTCACCGAAACCTTGTCTGCTCCCGCACGGAGAGTCTCTCTTATATCATCTACGGTCTTGATGCCTCCGCCTACTGTGAGGGGAACAAATACATTTTTTGCAGTTTCTCTTACTACGTCGAGGAATACTCCTCGACCTTCGTAAGATGCTGTTATATCGTAGAATACTATCTCGTCTGCGCCCTGCTTGTTATACTCCTTTGCGCACTCTACCGGGTCGCCTACGTCACGTATTCCTTCAAAATTTACTCCCTTTACTACCTTGCCATTTCTCACGTCAAGACAGGGTATTATTCTTTTTGCAAGCATTTTTCAGCCTCCTTTAGATTTATAGTTTACATTTACAGTCCGAAGCTAATTCCAAGATTTTCTTCATCAAGAGATTGTTGCTTTTCTATTTTGTCATAACACTTTTTTCCGTTATCAGCGATTGTGGTATAATCACCGGAATATGAAATACTGTTTTGTTTTGTATCTATTGCTATATTCAGTTTGAACTCAGTTACATTCCACCAATTATGCTGAAAGCAATTAATTCTGAGCTTTAAAGCTTCCAAATCAGCGGTATCAACATATACGAAAATAGGGTATCCTCCGTATTCTCCGCCGTGTATTGATAACTCTGCGATATTGCCGTTATCAGTTAGTTCAAGCTCGTTTGCACCCTGAATTTCTTTTGGTTGTAAATGATATGCTTCACCGTCTACAATAAAACTAATAGTTCCTTTTATTCTGTCTCCAAAATAAAGTCGGTAATAAATAGGTTTATAAAGAAAACAGATTACAGAAATAAGCAATACAACCGATAAGAGTGTTACCAATGTTACTTTTAATTCTTTTTTTCGCTCATTAAGACAGGGGTTTGTATCTTTATCAAGCATTTTTCAGCCTCCCTGTATTTTTGAAATTTTACTTCTCGTCTTTGTATGCGTATCCGAAATGAATAGGCGGTGCTGTTACTGAAACATAGACAAATTCTGTGTCTCCGTCATTTTTCAGACCGTGCACGTCTTTATCTGCAAATCTTGCAACGTCGCCTGCTTTGAACTCTTTTTCCTCGCCGTCTGCAAGAAGAAGCTTTCCTGTACCTTTGGTTGCATACCATATCTGCTCTGAGGCATCGTGAGTGTGTCGTGGCTGACAGGCTCCAATCTCTAAATGAACCTCTGTTATTGTAACCCTTTCACTTGTTGAGTTATCGGGATTTAAAAGCTGTCTTGAAACTACTCCGGGATTTGACAGAGCCTTGATGTCCTCTGATTTAATAAACTCCATATATATGACTCCTTACTTTATTGAATATTCAATAGCTTCTCTGAGATTCAGAGTTCCTTTATATATTGACTTTCCGCAGATTGTGCCGTAAAGTCCCATTTCCTTGCAGGCGATGATATCGTCCATTGTGTGAACTCCACCGCTTGCCACGATGTTTGCTCTGCCTTCTGTGGCGTCCGCAAGAGCTTTAAGCTGTTCCCTGTTGACTCCCGAAAGAGTACCGTCCTTGGAGATATCTGTGAAGATAAAGTACTTTACTCCAACCTCAATCATCTTGTTTGCAAGGTCGATATAGTTTACGTTTGAGGTCTCAAGCCAGCCCTCTGTTGCTACCATTCCGTTCATTGCGTCAATTCCCACAACGATTTTTTCACTGCCGAATTTCTCTACAGCGTCGCTTACAAGCTTGGGATTTTTCAGTGCGACCGAGCCGAGAATTACTCTTGTAATGCCCATTTTCAGATACTCGTCAATGGTTTCAAGACTGCGTATTCCTCCGCCAAGCTCTACCTTGAGATTTGTTTTTTCAGCTACGTCTGTGTAAATTTTTGTGTTTACGGGACGTCCCTCTTTGGCGCCGTCAAGGTCTACCATATGTATCCACTCAGAGCCGGCTTCCTCGAAGCTCTTAGCAGTTTCAAGATAGTCGCTTGCTACCTTTTCTACAGTGGAAAAGTCACCCTTGAAAAGACGCACACAGTTGCCGTCCTTTATGTCAATTGCAGGTAAAATTATCATATATGTCCTCCGTTTGTGTTCGCTGATGTGATTTGGCGTAGTGACACGGTGAGCTGTGCTCACATATAATACACATTTTTTCGGACACGACACATCGTGTCCCTACGTTATCTGTTTATATCAACGCACCGAAATTTCTGAGTATCGCAAGTCCTGTGTTTCCGCTTTTTTCTGGGTGGAATTGTGCTCCGTAGACAAATTTTCCGTCAAATACAAGTGCGGGAACACTTCCGCCGTACTCGCTGTATGCCGAGATATTCTCGTCAGCGCACTCTGCCTTGTATGAGTGCACAAAGTACACGTACTCGTTGTCACCAAGTCCCTCAAGAAGCTTGCAATCGTTGAGCTTTTCAAGCTTATTCCAGCCCATATGCGGAATGATAAGGCCCGGCTCTTCCATATAGCGGACCGCTCCCTTGATAAGTCCCAGACCGTCGCACTCTTCAAACTCATAGCCTTTTTCAAAGAGCATCTGCATTCCAAGGCATATTCCAAGAAGTGGCTTTTTTGTTGCCTCTTCTTTTATTGTCTCTACAAGACCTGTATCGCTGAGCATTTTCATTGCAGAAGGAAAAGCTCCTACGCCCGGAAGAATAAGTGCGTCTGCTTTTTTGATTGACTCTTTATCTGAAACAAGCACATTTTCAAGTCCCAGATAGTCAAGAGCGTTCTTTACGCTGAATATATTTCCTGCGCCGTAATCGATTATCGCTATCATTACAGAACTCCTTTCGTGGAGAGAGTCGAACCGTCGCTGTTATATGCTACGGCTGTTTTCAGTGCGTGTGCACAGGATTTGTAAATTGCCTCGATCTTGTGGTGATCGTTGCTTCCGTACATAAGATTGATGTGCATTGTAATTCCTGCATTAAAGGCAAATGCACGGAAAAACTCCTCTGTAAGACAGTTGTCATATCCTCCACAGCTCTGATTTGTGAAGTCTGCATTGAATACAAGGAAAGGTCTGTTGCTAATGTCGAGGCTTGTCATTGCTAAGGACTCGTCCATAGGAATATATGCTGTGCCGTATCTTACAATACCTGATTTGTCTCCCAGAGCCTTTGCCAATGCCTGTCCAAGAGCAATTCCTGTATCTTCAACTGTGTGGTGACCGTCTACATAAAGGTCGCCTGTTACTTTTATGTTCATACTGATACCGCTGTGTACGGAAAGTGCTGTAAGCATATGGTCGAAAAATCCGATGCCTGTGGATATTTCAGCCTTGCCTTTTCCGTCAAGCTCTACAGTGATTGCTATATCTGTTTCCCTTGTTTTGCGTGTTATTTCGCCTTTTCGTGTCATTTTAAAATCTCCTCCAGTGCTTCAAAGAGTTTCTCCATTTCTTCTCTTGTTCCTATGCTTATGCGAAGATAATTGTTGATTCTTGGCTTGTTCCAGTAGCGTACAAAGATTTTACGTTCCTTAAGAGCTGTGAAAATTTCACTTGCAGGCTTTGTGCTGTGACTTGCAAATATGAAGTTTGATTTCGAGTCAGGGAATGTAAAGCCAAGCTCGGTAAGCCTTGCCTTTGAGTACTCTCT
The DNA here is from genome assembly GCA_015066875.1 of Ruminococcus sp. GTDB lineage: Bacteria > Bacillota > Clostridia > Oscillospirales > Ruminococcaceae > Ruminococcus. The sequence continues at coordinate 15,170 of SVNM01000037.1, read as the reverse complement.
TACATCAATAATTTTGCCGAGAGTCTCCTGAAAATACTCTTCATCTCTTATTGCTTCGGCTCCGCAAAGCAGAGTAAGCGGTGTCATTGTGTATGAGTTGATTGAGAACTTTACATCGTTCATATATTTTATAAGCTTTTCGCTTCCTATTGCGTAGCCTATTCTCATTCCTGCCATTGAACGTGATTTGGAATATGTCTGTATTACAAGCAGATTTTTATATTTGTCTATGAGCTTCAGAGCACTTTCAGCGCCGAAATCCACGTAAGCCTCGTCGATAATTACTACTGATGAAGGATTTGCCTTTACGATTTCTTCAATCATCGCAAGACTCTCCTCACAGCCTGTGGGAGCGTTTGGATTCGGGAAGATTATTCCTCCGTTTTCACATTTGTAGTCCTCAGGATCTATTCTGAAATCCTCTTTCAGAGGCTTCTGCACATATGGAATTCTGTACACATCTGCCCATACATCATAGAATGAATATGTGATATCAGGGAAAAGTACAGGATTTTCTGAATTGAAAAATGTGAGAAATGCGATGGATAATACATCGTCTGAGCCTACTCCCACAAAGACCTGCGAGGGCTTTACGTTGTATCGCTCAGCTATTGCCTCAACAAGCACCGTAGCGTCAGGGTCGGGATAAAGTCGCATTTTTGATATATCATAGTTATCAAGTATCGCTTTAACCTTCGGCGAGGGAGCATATGGATTTTCATTCGTGTTAAGCTTGATTATATCGCTGTCCTTCGGCTGTTCGCCCGGAGTATAGGGAATTACTTTTCTCACATTGTTTTCCCATAAATTTTCCATACTCATTGCTAATTTCTCCTAATTTGTTATTGTATGCACTTGTGGGCGATCACACGGATCGCCCTGAATTTTTTATTCAAATCTTACCTTGATTGCGTTTGCGTGCGCTGTAAGTCCCTCACGCTCTGCAATAAGAACTATATCGTCCTTTGCTTCTCTGAGAGCCTGCTCTGTATAGTAAATGTAGCTTGAACGCTTTGTGAAGCTTGCTACTCCAAGAGGTGAGAAAAATCTTGCTGTTCCGCTTGTGGGAAGTACGTGGTTGGGGCCTGCATAGTAGTCGCCAAGAGGCTCTGACGCGTAGTTTCCGAGGAAGATTGAGCCTGCATTGTCAAGACTTCCGAGAAGCTCCATAGGATTTTCCATAAGTACTTCAAGGTGCTCGGGAGCTATTGCATTTGCAAGCTCTACTGCACAGTGACGGCAGTCTGTGATAATGATTGCGCCGTAGTCCTCAAGAGATTTCTCAATGATTTCCTTTCTTGAGAGATGCTCCTTCTGGCGGTTGATCTCTGCAATTGTTTCGTCAGCAATACGCTCGCTTGTTGTTACCATTATTGCTGATGCAAGAACGTCATGCTCTGCCTGTGACATAAGGTCTGCTGCCGCAAACTTCGGATCTGCTGTTTCATCTGCAAGCACAAGAATCTCGCTGGGACCAGCTATCATATCAATATCAACTACTCCGTAAAGAAGCTTCTTTGCAGTTGCTACGTAAATGTTTCCGGGACCTACTATCTTGTCACACTTCGGAATTTCCTCTGTTCCGTATGCAAGAGCTGCGATTGCCTGAGCTCCGCCTGACATAAATACTCTGTCTACTCCGCAGATTGCTGCTGCTACGAGGATATCCTTGTTGGGTGTGCCGTCCTTAAGCGGAGGTGTTACCATTACTATCTCTTTTACTCCTGCAATTTTTGCGGGAATTGCGTTCATAAGAACGCTTGAAGGATATGCTGCTGTACCGCCGGGAACGTAAAGTCCTACTCTTTCAAGACCTCTTATACGCTGTCCGAGAATTACTCCGTTTTCCTTTGCGTTGATAAAGCCCTGTTCACGCTGTCTGTTGTGGAAATCAGCAATGTTCTCCATTGCGTTGAGAAGTGCATTTACAAGCTCTTCATCTGCTTCGTTAAGAGCGTCGTTGATGACATCTCTGGGAACCTCGTAATACTCAGGAAGGCTTCCGTCAAACTTGAGTGTATATTTCTTTACGGCTTCATCTCCGTTTTCCTTAACGTCCTCAATAATTGCAGATACTGTTTCTGTTACCTTCTTGTTTGTTTCTCCGCTTCTTTTCTGAAGCTCCTGAAGAAACTCTATTTCGTCCTTGCCGTTTGCGTATATCTTCTTCATTATAAATTCTCCTCTATAAGGTTAATGAGATTTTCAATCTCCTTCTGTCTGAGCTTAAGGCTTACTGTGTTTGCAATAAGTCTTGCGGAAATAGGTGCAACATCTTCGATTACTTCAAGTCCGTTTTCTTTGAGTGTTGTGCCTGTCTCAACAATATCTACTATTCCGTCTGCAAGCTCAAGAAGCGGTGCAAGCTCTACAGAGCCCTCTATCTTGATTATTTCTGTATCCATTCCTTTTTTTTCAAAAAAGCTTCTTGATACGTTGGGATATTTTGTTGCGATGGTCTTGATTCCGTATCCGCTGTAAAAATCGTATCCCTTCTTTGTGGCTAATGCAAATTTACAGCGTCCGAAGCCTAAATCAACAAGCTCAAAGAACTTGCCCTTCATCTCCATAATTGTATCCTTGCCCACGACTCCCATATCGCACACGCCGTGCTCTACATAGGTTATAACGTCGTTGGCTTTTGCAAGTACTACTTCAAGATTTGCATCGGGCACGGGAAGTATAAGCTTTCTTCCCTTTTCACGTACTGCTGTACAGTCAAAGCCAAGCTTTTCGAGCAGTCCTACTGTATCCTTTTCAAGTCTGCCTTTTGTAAGGGCTATTCTTAATGGCTTACTCATTACAGCACCTCCGTTTCGTTATCGTCTTTTCCGTCGACAACTACTATTTTCGAAATTTTATTTTCCTTTGCATATTCTCTTACTGTTTCAAGGCTGTCAAAAAGTGCGTTTTCTACGATTAATCCGCTGTCACGAAGCTTCTGAGCCTTTTTAAGAGCCTCTACTTCAAAGCCGTTTTCTGCATATACTATTGCGTCGGTCATAGGCTTTTCAGGAGTTGCTCCGTTCTTTACAAGTACCTTTGATACTGCGTCAATGTCGATTGCAAAGCCTACTGCGGGAATGTCATAGCCAAACTCTGATATGAGCTTATCATAGCGTCCGCCTGAGATTACTTCGCTTCCGTAGCCCTGAAGATATCCCTTTATGATAATTCCTGTGTAGTAGTCAGTCTTGTTTACAAGTCCAAGGTCTACTGTGATTTCTCCGTCGTTTCCGCAGATTTCAGAAGCGTCGCAGTAGATCTCCTTAAGCTCGTCAAGAATTTCCTTGATTCTCTCATCGGGCATAAGTGCCTTTGCCTTGTCAAAAACCTCTATTCCGCCGAAAAGTGCGGGAAGCTTCTTAAGTGCATTTGTAACTGAGTTGTTGCCTAATGTATCGAGAAGGTCGTTAAGTGCGGGGAAATTCTTTGTCTCGATAAGCTTTCTGATCTTATCCTTAACTTTATCTGTTACTTCAAGCTTTCTTACAAGCTCTTTGAAAATTCCGATGTGTCCCAGCTCAAGCGAGAACTTCATTCCAAAGGATTTAAGTGTGCTTACGGCTGTGGAAATTACCTCTAAATCGGCAATTTTAAGCTCTGAACCGATAAGCTCGATGCCTGCCTGTGCAATTTCATCGCTTCTTCCCTTAAGTGCGGGTTCGGTTCTGTAAACTGTCTGATTATAGTAAAGCTTCAGCGGAAGCATTGCGTCCTTAAGACGTGTTGCTACTACTCGTGCAATAGGCATTGTCGAGTCGGGACGAAGTACTAAAAGTCTGCCCTTGCTGTCTGTAAGCTTGTACAGGTTTTCCTGCGGGAAATATCTTGAATTCAGATTGAATACATCGTAGAATTCAAGGCCGGGTGTTATCATTTCGCTGTAGCCTCTGCTTTTGAATATTCTGTGGAGCGAGGCTTCAGTATTTCTTCTTATTATACACTCCTCAAAAAGAAGGTCTTTCGTACCTTCGGGAGTTATCAGGTCATAATTTTTCATAAGTACCTCCCAATTATATAAACGCTTTAGTCTGCTAACATAATAACATATTACTACAATGAAGTCAAGCTAAAAGAAGGACATTTGTGTAGAATCGGGTAAATCACCAAAAGCTCCTATAGTTTTCAACACTTCTATTGTTGTTTTTGACGCACCGCTCTGTTGCTGGAATTCCTCTATTGAAATAAAGCCTCCCTGTTGAGCCGTTTCGTATATTCCTTTTGCAGCACTTTCTCCTACTCCTGAAATTGCCGCAAAGGGAATTCTTATCTTTCCGTCTTCTATCAGATACTTTACTGCGTGGGATTTGTAAAGATCTACAGGCAGGAATTCATATCCTCTGGAAAGCATTTCGTTTGTTATAAGAAGTATATCGTGAAGATCGCTTTCCTTCTTTGTGCGGTCGTTTCCAAGTGCTTCAAGCTCTTCTATTCTTGCTCTTACCGCTGTCTTGCCCTTTACTGCAAGGTCTGCGTCAAAGTCTTCTCCTCGTACTGTGAAGAATGTTGCGTAGAATTCAAGGGGCTTGTAAAGCTTGAACCAGCCCAGCTTTATTGCTGCGATTACGTATGCTGCCGCGTGCGCCTTCGGGAACATATATTTGATTTTCAGACAGCTCTCGATATACCAGTCGGGTACGTTGTTTTCCTTGAGCATTGCTATGGTCTCTTCATCAAATATCTTGCTCGCCTTTCCTTTTCGGGTGAACTCCATAATCTTGAACGCCTTGGCGGGCTCGACTCCCTTGTAGATAAGGTATGTCATAATACTGTCACGTGTTCCGATAACTTCGGAAATTGTACAGATGTTATTGTCGATAAGGTCCTTGGCATTTCCGAGCCATACGTCTGTTCCGTGAGATAGTCCTGAAATCTGCAGAAAATCACTGAATTTCGTAGGCTTTGCGTCAAGAAGCATCTGGATTGTAAAGCCTGTTCCCATTTCAGGAATTCCGAGGCTTCCTGTCTTGCAGTATATCTCCTCAGGAGTTACTCCCAGTACGGAAGCGTCTGTGCACATTTTGATTACCTGTGGGTCTGCTCCCGGAACGTCTTTTATTTTTATTCCTGTAAGGTCCTCAAGATGCTTGTAAAGTGTGGGTACCACGTGTCCCAGCTCGTCAAGCTTAAGTATTGTATCGTGAAGCGAATTGAAGTCAAAATGTGTTGTGATGATCTCAGAGTCTGCAGAATCTGCAGGGTGCTGAACAGGTGTAAAGTCATACACATCATAATCCGATGGCACTACTACCATTCCTCCGGGGTGCTGTCCTGTTGTTCTTTTAATTCCTGTACAGCCTATTGAAAGACGGTTCATCTCCGCATTATTGAGAGTTATATTGCGCTCCTCGCAGTATTTCTTTACGTATCCGTATGCGGTTTTGTCTGCTACTTCGGAGATCGTTCCCGCTTTGAACACGTTGGATTTTCCGAAAAGCTCTTCGGTATATCTGTGGGCGTAGAACTGATACTCGCCTGAGAAGTTAAGGTCGATATCGGGAGCCTTGTCTCCGTCAAAGCCCAGGAATGTTTCAAAGGGAATGTCGTGGCCTTCACGTATCATATCCGTTCCGCAGTCGGGACAGTCTTTAGGCGGAAGGTCGAAGCCTGAGCCGTATTTACCGTCAAGCAGAAATTCACTGTGCTTGCATTTGGGGCAGACATAGTGGGGCGGAAGCGGATTTACCTCGGATATTCCCGCCATTGAGGCTACGAATGATGAGCCTACCGAGCCTCGTGAGCCTACAAGATATCCGTTTTCTACAGAGTTCCACACAAGCTTCTGGGCAATAATGTAAAGTACTGAAAATCCGTGCTTTATAATTGAGCTGAGCTCGCGGTTGAGTCGCTTCTCAACAAGCTCGGGAAGAGGATCTCCGTAGATTTCTCTTGCCTTTGCGTTGGTTATCTGTGTGAGCTCTTCCTCTGCTCCTTCGATTGTAGGGGTAAAGGTTCCCTTGGGGATCGGTCTTACCTCTTCAATCATATCTGCAATAAGGTTGGTGTTTGTTATTACAACCTCTTTAGCTTTTTCTTCGCCAAGATACTGGAACTCAGCCAGCATCTCCTCAGTTGTTCTGAAGTAGAGCGGAGGCTGGAAATCTGCGTCCTTAAAGCCCATGCTTGCAAGAAGGATTTTTCGGTATACAGCGTCCTTGGGATCGATAAAGTGTACGTCACAGGTTGCGCACACAGGGATATTCAGCTTTTCGCCAAGTCTTACTATGCGCTTGTTGTACTCCTCAAGCTCTGCTGTATCTGAGGCTGTTCCCTCTCGTATCATAAATTCGTTGTTGGCTGTAGGCTGAATTTCAAGATAATCGTAAAACTTCGCAAGACGCTCTATTTCATCTTCAGGCTTCATTTCTACCATTGCACTGAAAAGCTCGCCCGATTCGCAGGCACTTCCGAAGATAAGTCCCTCTCGGTGAGCTTCAAGCACAGACTTAGGTATAAGAGGCTTTTTATAGAAATAGTCAACGTGACTGAAGGACACAAGACGATAGAGATTTTTAAGTCCCGCCTGATTGCGTACAAGGATTATCTGATGATAGGGCTTAAGCTTCTTTACGTCTATTGTGCCTGCCTTGATGTCGATTTCGCTGAGAGTTTTAACTCCCTTTTCGTTAACAAGACGTCCCACAAGCTCGGTGTAAATCTTTGAGAGCATAAATGCGTCATCTGAAGCACGGTGGTGTTCAAATTTTCCAAGCTTAAGATGCTTTGCTACCTGATTAAGCTTGTGACGTCCCATTTCGGGAAGCATCACCTGACAGAGTATAAGCGTATCAAGCCAGTTGTATTTAAAGCTGATGCCTGTTCTTTCGCATACTTTATTTATAAAGGTTGTATCAAAGCTTGCGTTGTGTGCCACAAGTACGGGTGAGTCTCCGCAGAACTCCATAAATTTCTCAAGAGCTTCCTTTTCTTCAGGTGCATCTGCTACCATTTCATCTGTTATTCCTGTAAGCTCTACTATTTTTTCGGGAATCTGCATCTTTGGATTTACAAATGTATTGAAGCTTTCTACTACCTGCAGGTTTTTAAGTTTTACTGCTCCGATTTCGGTAAGTCTGTCTTTTTTGAAATTAAGTCCTGTTGTTTCTACGTCAAATATGATTATCTCATCATTGACGCTTCTGTTATCGGGATTCTTGACTATTCTCTGGCGGTCAAGGTCATTTACCACATATGCCTCGCAACCGTATATTACTTTCAGTCCCTTGGGATTATTGTACATTGCGTCGGGAAATGCCTGTACTACTCCGTGGTCGGTAATTGCCATTGCAGGATGTCCCCACTCTGAAGCTCTGTTTATAAGAGTTACTACATCGGTTATTGCGTCCATAGAGGATTTTGATGTATGGCAGTGAAGCTCTACTCGCTTTTCGGGATAATTATCTGTTTTAGGCTTGCGCTTTACCTTGATTATGGATTTTGCGTCAAGTACGATATCCTTTGCATATGTATCGTAGTCAACCTTGCCTGATACAAGAAGTGTTGCTCCGCTTTTGATTGAGTCAAGCTCCATCTGCTCGGCTTCTTCCTTCTTGGCAAAGATCTTTACCTTAAGCGAACCGCTGTAGTCGGTTATATCGTAGGTTGCTACTATTTTACCGTTTTTAAGCTCTTTGATTTCTTTGGCAAATACGTCGCCTACAACAACCTGACTTGTGCCCAGAAGCTGTACTGCTTCTGAAATTGCAACAGGCTTTTCACGGATTGCTCTGCCCTTGATGATTTCTGCTGATTCGCTTTCAAAATCTGTGTTGAGTGATGCTATATCAAGTGAGCAGGTTGGTTTTGCAGACTCTATAGCCTCCTGCTTAAGCTCCTCCTGAGTCTTTTCAGGTACAAACTGAGAGCTGTAATCGGGAAGCTCGGCAATTTTCTTTTCGATTACTGTTTCATACTCAGCTCGGTCTACATTCTCTCCGCCACTTAGCTCAACCGTAACGTTCACTCCGAACTGATTGTAGATAAGCTGTGAGAGCTTTCTCTGAAATGCAAATTTTTCGAGTATTTCCTTGCCTCCGTGTTTGAGCCCGATTGTAAGTTTTTCTGATGTAAGTGAGTAATCTGCGTCGTTAAGAAAACCGTTTATTACCGATACATCTCGCTTGAGCAGGTTTATCAGGGTATCAAGACAGCTCCTTCCGAAAAGCCCGGAAGGATATCTGCAGTTTAGTCGTACTTTATTTATGCTGAGCTTGTCCTCAACATTTTTTTCGAATGTGAAGATGTCTTCACATTCTATCAGCTTTTCGCTGAGTACAAAAAAGGCTGAGGATTCATAATTGTTTCCGTATGTAAACCTGAAAAGCTCTGTATCTTTCAGCGATTCAGGTATCTCTATTTCAAATTCTTCAAGGAATTTACTTAAATTTATATTCATACTTTAAAGCTTTTCTACCTCCGCAAGAAGCTGGGATACTATTTCGTTTTCGGGAATTTTTCTAAGTATTTCGCCTTTTTTGAATATTACCGCACAGCCGTCTCCACCTGCTATTCCGATATCGGCTTCTTTTGCCTCTCCGGGTCCGTTTACCACACAGCCCATTACCGCTACTGTAATATCCTTATCTGAATCCTTAAGAGCTTCTTCTACTTCTTTTGCTGTCTGTATAAGGTTGATTCTCGTTCTTCCGCAAGTGGGACAGGATACGATTTTTACTCCGCTTTTCTTTCCGATACAGCGTAAGATGTCCTTTCCGGCTTCTATCTCCTTCACAGGCTCGTCTGTAAGTGATACACGGATTGTCTCGCCTATCCCGTCACAGAGAAGTGAGCCTATTCCTACTGCTGATTTTATAAGTCCCATACGCTCTGTGCCCGCTTCGGTTACTCCTAAATGAAGCGGATATCTGCACTTTTCTGAAGCAAGTCTGTATGAAGCTATCATCTTGTTTACATCTGATGATTTTATTGAGATTACTATATCTTCAAAGTCAAACTGCTCAAGCATTGATGCGTGAGTCATTGCACTCTCTACAAGCGCTTCAGGCGTTGGTGAGCCGTATTTTGCAAGAATTTCCTTTTCAAGTGAGCCTGAATTTACTCCTATTCTGATAGGAATATTCTTCATTCGACAGGTATCTGCTACCTGTTTTACGCGGTCCATACTTCCGATGTTTCCGGGATTTATGCGTATTTTGTCAACTCCCGCAGATGCTGACTCAAGTGCAAGACGATAATCAAAATGAATATCCGCTACAAGAGGAATTGATACAGCTTCTTTAATTGCGGGGATAAGCTTTACTGCTTCCATATCGGGAATTGCTGCTCTTACAATTTCACAGCCTGCTTTTTCAAGCTCTATTGCCTGTCTTACGCTTCCCTCTATATCGTCTGAGCGTACATTGAGCATTGACTGGATATATATGTGCTTTCCGTCAAGTGTACAGTTTCCTACTTTAACTGGTTTTACATTTCTCATTGTAATTCTCCGTTCTGCCTGTTTTTTCGGACTCAGCCTCCGATTATAAGGCGTTTTATGTCGTTAAAGGTTGCGAATATCATTATTGCAAATAAAAGTGCCATTCCCGCAAGGTGTATATATGCTTCGTGCTCTGCCTTTACGGGCTTTCTTCTTATGGCTTCTATGAAGCAGAAAAGCAGTCTGCCTCCGTCAAGTCCCGGTATGGGAAGTAGATTGAATATTCCAATATTTATGGTTATCAGTGCTGTGAGATATAAAAGCGACATTGCTTTTTCCTTTACTGTTTCTCCCTGTTTGGCTGTTTCGTCAATTGTTGTTACTACGCCTACAGGTCCTGAAAGATCCTCTGCACTGTATTTTCCTGTTATAAGGTCTTTTAAGGATATCCACACAAGACGTCCTATTGATACTGAGTCCTTTGCTGAATAGCTGAGAACATTTCCTATGGTTTTATCTTCATATACGAGTCCGAAGTCGATTACTCCGCCTGTCAGCTTGTTTGTGAACTTTACATCTTCAAAAAGTATTCTTTCACCGTCTCTGAGTACCTCTACATCGTGAACTTTTGACTGTCCCAGCATATAGCTGAGATCAGTTGTTGTGAATATGTGCATATCGTCCATTTCCACGATTATATCGCCTTTTCTCAGTCCGCTGTCATAGCTTGAGGACTGATATACGGGAGTGTTGTCATCTCCCATTACTCCGCTGAAGCCTCCGATTTCCATTGTGGGAACCGACTCTGTCATTGTTGTCATTATTACTACTGTTACAAAGCCGAGTATGAAATTCATAAATGCTCCCGCAAACAGGACTATCATTCTTTTCCATACGTTTTGATTTCTGAAGCTTCGGCTGTCTTCGGAATTATCATCCTCTCCCTCCATAGCACAGTAGCCTCCTACAGGGAGAATTCTCAGCGAATACTGTGTTTCGCCTTTTGTCTTCTTGAAAATTGCGGGGCCCATTCCTATTGAAAATTCAAGTACCTTTACTCCGCTTAATTTCGCTGTGATGAAGTGTCCGAATTCGTGTACTGTTACAATAATCCCGAAAATGATAATTGCGATAACTATACCCATATTGTGAATTATTCCTTTCTTCAGGTGCGCTGTCTTATGATTTGGCAGATATTCTCCATTTTACGTACTCGCGTGCTTTTCTGTCTGCTTCGGTTATGTCCTCGTAGCTTGTAAGCTCAGTGTATTCAAACTCGTCAAGCACTGATGAAACTATCTCTCCGATTTCGATAAACGTAATCTCGTCTGATAGGAAGGCTCTTACAGCTTCTTCGTTGGCTGAGTTTACAAGACAAGGATATGCTCCGCCTCTTTTAATAGCTTCAATTGCTGATGAAAGGCACTTGAAGGTTTCGTAATCAGGCTTGCCGAAGGTGAGTGTTCCGTAGTCTGTAAGCGAAAGTCTCTTTGTGGGACACTCTGTTCTGTCGGGATAAAGAAGAGCGTACTGAATGGGGATTTTCATATCAGGAACTCCAAGCTGTGCTATAACCGAGTAGTCGTTGTATTCAACCGCAGAGTGAATGACGCTCTGTCTGTGAACTACTATCTCGATCTGCTCTGGCTCTAAATCAAAAAGCCATTTTGCTTCGATAAATTCAAGTCCCTTGTTCATTAAGGTTGCCGAGTCGATGGTGATTTTGTTACCCATATCCCAATTAGGGTGCTTAAGGGCATCTGCTTTAGTCACGCTTTTTAGCTCATCATAGGTTCTGCCGTAGAAGGGTCCGCCTGATGCTGTGAGTATGATTTTGCTGAGCTGTGAACGCTTGTTTCCCTGCAGACACTGGAAAATCGCAGAGTGCTCGCTGTCAACAGGATAGATGTTTACTCCCTTTTCTTTTGCTGAGCTCATTACAAGCTTTCCGCCTGCAACAAGAGTTTCTTTATTGGCGAGCGCTATGTCTTTTCCGGCTTCAATTGCCTTGAGTGTGGGAAGAAGTCCTACCATTCCTACTACTGAGTTGAGGATTATGTCTGCTTCTTCAAGAGCTGAAACAAAGCAAAGTCCATCCATACCCGTTAAAACCTCAACGGAAAGGTCACTGAGACGCTCTTTAAGCTCACCGTATTTGTTTTCGTTGAAGATACACACGTACTTAGGCTTGAATTTTCTTGTCTGCTGTTCAAGAAGCTCTACACTGCTGTGAGCTGAAAGTGCTATAACCTCAAAGCCGTGCTTCTCGCAGACCTCAAGTGCCTGTGTTCCGATTGATCCTGTTGAACCAAGTATTGATATTTTCTTGCTCATATTATTGTAATTCCCCTTTTTGTAAGGAAAATCCTGTTTTCCTGATAATTATATGAAATTATTACCGATAAAATGCGAAAGGGACTATCCGTGTTTTAGTACGATTAGTCTCCTTTCTGATTGATTATTTAAAAATTTCGGTTAAGGAAATAAATGCGTAGAATGTGGGCAGTACAAATAAAACGCTGTCAAAGCGGTCCATAAGTCCGCCGTGTCCGGGCATTATTTTTCCGTAGTCCTTGAAGCCTATCTGTCGCTTTACCATTGACGCGGAAAGGTCGCCGATTGTTCCGATTATTGCACAGATTACTCCGAGAATAAATGTAAGAAGTGCTGTTTTGATTTCAAATCCGCCCTTGTAGATGCAGAATGATGCTGAATATACGAGTCCTGTAATGAGAAGTCCGCCGATAAAGCCCTCAATTGTTTTCTTGGGACTGATTTCGGGGCAGAGCTTGTGCTTGCCAAAGGCTACTCCTGTAAAATATGCACCTGTATCGGCAATCCACGCTCCGCAGAGTCCCATTACAAGGAGAAACAGACCGTCCTCTGCACTGTATCTGTCAATACGCACCATACTGCTCATTGCCTGTGGCACAAGTACCATTACTGCAAGAGCAAAGAAAATCTGCTCATATCTTATTGTTTTGTGATTGCGAAGCCATGTAAGGAAGATTACAAAGGCTGCGACAATAGTTACAGCGAAGGAAACTTCAATGGATAAATAATTTGGATCGAACGTCTGAAAAAAAACATCATAACCGCAGAGTCTGCTGTAACCATTATATATAAACGGAACCAATACTCCACAAGCCTCTACAGCTAAAAGGACAGGTATGCACTTGTGAAGCTGTACTGCTCTGAGAAGCTCGTAAAGCATTACTGCTATTATTGCGCCTACGGCAATAGGAAGCACTATTGTATCGTGGAAAAAGAGTATGCCTATAAGCAGGACTACTCCCACTGCTCCTGAGATTATTCGTGTAAGCATTACACACCTCCGAAGCGTCTTCCGCGCTTTGAATACTCAATAAGAGCCTTGTCAAGCTCTGAGGGAGTAAAATCAGGCCACAGTATATCTGTGAAGTAGTACTCTGCATATGCGCACTGCCAGATAAGATAGTTGGAAAGACGAAGCTCTCCGCTGGGACGCACTACAAGGTCTACATCGGGAATTCCCTTTGTATAAAGCTCGTCTGCGACAGACTGCTCTGTGATGTCCTCGGGATTAATCTCTCCGTTCACGGCTTTTCGTGCAAGAATTCTTGCTGCATTTGCGAGCTCGTCTCTTCCGCCGTAATTTACCGCCATCATCAGAGTCATTTCTGTATAATGAGCTGTATCTGCTTCAAGCTTAATCATCTTTTCACGCAGATCATCGTCAAAAACGCTCTTGTCACCGAGAAATATCATTCTTGTATTTTCGGAAAGGTGATTTCTTACATCAACGATGTACTCACGGAAAAGCTCCATAATTGTATCGACCTCTTCCTTTGGACGTTGCCAGTTTTCTGTGGAAAAGGCATAAAACGAGATGTTCTTCAAGCCGATATCCTTACAGTAACGTACTATCTTCTTGAAGTTCTTTGCTCCCTCGCGGTGTCCGAATGAACGGGGCAGACCACGCTTTTTTGCCCATCTGCCGTTGCCGTCCATAATAAATCCCACGTGCTGAGGAAGCTGTATGGAGGATATATCTATATCTTCCTCTTTTTTCTTCTTTTCAAATAACGCCATTACTGCTCCAATCAGATGCTCATGATTTCTTTTTCTTTTTCTGCTACTGCCTTGTCGATATCTGCGCAGTACTTATCTGTAAGATCCTGAACCTTCTTCTCGCAGTCCTTGAGGTCGTCCTCTGTGATTTCAGAGTTCTTCTTCATTGTCTTGAACTTTTCAATGCTGTCACGTCTGATTGAACGGATTGTTACCTTTGACTCTTCTCCGTATTTCTTGATTGTTTTGCAGAGGTCCTTACGGCGATCCTCTGTAAGCTGAGGGAATACAAGGCGGATTGCTGTTCCGTCATTTGTAGGATTGATTCCGATATCTGATGCCTGGATTGCCTTTTCGATGAGCTTAAGTGATGATTTGTCCCAGGGCTGAATTACAAGAATTCTTGCCTCTGCTACTGAGATTGCTGCCATCTGGTTTACAGGTGTGGGAGCTCCGTAATAATCTACCATTACCTTATCGAGTACTGCGGGGTTTGCTCTTCCCGCTCTGATTGATGCAAATTCGTTTCCAAGTGCGTTAAGACTCTTGGTCATTTTTTCCTTAGTAATATTAATCTGTTCTTTCATTGTTATTAATTCCTTTCGGTTTATTGTTGCTTTTTATTGTTTATTCTTCTGCTACGATTGTTCCGATATCCTCGCCCATTACTGCGTCATAGATGTTATCGGGACGTGTAAGGTCAAATACGAGCATCTTCATCTTGTTGTCACGGCACATTGTTGCTGCTGTGCTGTCCATTACTGCAAGCTCTTCGCTGAGTACCTGGCTGAATGTGAGATGTCTGAACTTCACTGCATCTTCGTACTTGTGAGGATCCTTGTCATATACGCCGTCTACAAGTGTTGCCTTGAGGAAGATGTCAGCCTCGATCTCTACAGCTCTCAGTGCTGCTGCTGTATCTGTTGAGAAGAAGGGGTTTCCTGTTCCGCAACCGAAGATGACTACTCTGCCCTTCTGGAAATGATTCATTGCTTTGTTGCGTATGTAGGGCTCTGCTACCTGCTGCATTGTGATTGCTGTCTGTACACGAACTACACAGCCAAGTGCTTCAAGTGCGTCTGCAAGTGCAAGTGCGTTCATTGCTGTTGCGAGCATTCCGATATGGTCTGCACGTGTTCTGTCCATATCTCCGCAGGAACGTCCGCGCCAGAAGTTTCCTCCGCCTACTACGATACCAACCTGTACGCCGGCGTCTACACACTTCTTGATACTTTTGCAGATTTCAGTGATTACACTGTAGTTGAGGCCTGTTTTGTTATCACCTGCAAGAGCCTCGCCACTTACTTTTAATAATATTCTTTTATATTTTGGTTCCATACTGCACCTCGCATAAAATTTACTACATTATATTTTACACCAAAATGAAAAAAAAGTAAAGTATAAAATATCATTTTCACATATATTATTGAAATTTTCTTTGTGCTTTCTTTCCTCTTTTGCTTAGTTTTACTGTTGCCGGCTCTGTTTTGTATAGCAGTGTACAATATGCACAAAAATGTTGATAATTTATTGTCGCAAAAATTCTTGTTTTTTTCTTGACTTTTATTTTTTGCTGTGATATAATATAAAAGCTGAATGAAGCGGTACTCAAAATAATTCAGTTTAATAGTTACGGAGAGGTGTCCGAGTGGTTTAAGGAGCCGGTCTTGAAAACCGGTGATACGGCAACGTACCGTGGGTTCGAATCCCACCCTCTCCGCCAATTTTTTTTATATCGTAT